>CAYYMW010000389.1:0-6389 GCA_964472515.1 uncultured Verrucomicrobiota bacterium
ACCTCATACAGGGAATTGGGGAGGGCGTTGGTGACCAGACTGACCTTGCCGCTACGCCAGGTGACTTCGATGGAGAGGCGGGCGTTAGTGGTGCCGGCGGCGAAGGTCCGAATGAAATCGCCGCCGGATAGATAGCGGCTCCCCGCGATCATTTGCTGGCTTTGGACGGGCACCGGCCCTCCCCGCACGCGCAGGCAGGCGCCGACGCCGTAAGTATTGGGCGGCAGGCCTTTGAGGCGCACGGCCAGGCGCGGGGCGGGACCGTCATTCCGATAAAGCTCCGCCAGGCCGTTGAGGTTGTTGATGGCGACGTCGAGGTCGCCATCGTTGTCGAGATCGGCCATGGCCATGGCGTTGCCGATGTCCGGATGGTTGAAGCCCCAGGCGTCGCTGACGTCCTCGAAGGTGAGATCGCCGCGATTGCGGAACAGGGCGTTCGGAATCGAGTAGCGGGGGAACAACGAACGGAGGTTCTGCTGTTCCCGGATCGTCATCTGGCGCTGGGCCTTCATCACCTCGGCCGCGTCGATTACGTCCGTGTTCATCATCTCCAGTTCGTGGCCGGTGGTGATCAGCAAGTCCTCGTAGCCATCCAGGTCGACATCGAGGAAATTGGGCGACCAAGTCCACTCGGAGGCCTGGACCCCGGCGAATTGGGAGATCTCGGCGTAAGTGCCGTCGCCGCGATTGAAGAAGAGGGTGTTGTGGGAATACTGGGGCCGGTCGGCGATCGCGCCAATGGGAAGGGTGGTGCGGGGCACCTCGCCGTTTTGGAGCATGCGCTTGGCATGGTCGCGGCTGAGCATGTCCGAAACGAAGCACTCGTCGAAGCCGTCGCGGTTGAGGTCGGCGAAGTCCACGCTCATGGAGAAGATGCTGGTGCAGCGGAGGGCCAGCCGCGGCAGCAGGCGGAAGTGGCCGCAGCCGTCGTTGAGCCAGATGCGATCGGGAGCGTCGAAGTCGTTGCAGACGTAGATGTCCGGCACGCCGTCGCCATTGATGTCACGCATCACGACCGAGAGCCCCCAATCGTAAGGGGGGGCTTTCAGGGGGCGGCCATCTTCATCGAGGAAGGCGCCGCCGGTCCACGAAACCGGGGTGAAGCCGGCTTGGCCATCGTTGAGATAGAGGACGTCCGGTTCGCCGTTCTCGAGAATGCGGCCATCGCGATAGGCACTGAAGCGGCCGACCAGATCGGGATCGGTGGTGGGGCGTCCGTCCATGGCCACCACTTCCAGGACGCCGTTGGTCTCGCTGATGGTCAGTTTGGTGTTGGGATGGTCCCGGAACGTCTCGGTGCGGTAGTTGGTGACATAGAGGTCCAGGTCGCCGTCGCCGTCGACATCGGCCAAGGCCACGGTCATGGCGCCTCTGGCCAGGTTGAGCCGGCGATCCGGGTTCTGCTCGGTGAAATGGCCCTGGCCGTCGTTGAGGAAGACGAACGTGCCGTTGCCACAGGAATTGACGACCAGATCCAGGCGGCCGTCGCCGTTCAGATCGCCGAAGGCGGCGCCGGTGCAGGTCCGGTTGGCGCATGCCACCCCGGCGGCGGCGGTCACATCCTCGAAATGCCAGTTGCCCAGGTTGCGGTAGAGGACGTTCGGGCGGTCGAGCCCGCAGAAGTAGAGATCGCCCCAGCCATCGCCGTCCACGTCGCCCGCCGCCACCCCGGCCCCGTTGAGAAAGATCTGATTGGTCAGGTAGCGCGAGGAGGCCAGGGCGTTTGTGAACGAGACGCCGGCTTGGAGCGAGTCGAGGAGGGTGAAGCCAGTCTTGCCCGGCCGGGGGGGGTGGAGGGGCGCCCGCCGATAGCCGGGGCCCGGCTCCCAATCCAGCGCGTGGGCGCACACGAGGCTGAGCAGCGCCGCCCCGAGGAGGGGGCGCGCCAAAGCGCGCAGGCGCGGCCAGTTGGTTCCGGCCAGCCACGATGACGGCTTGGGCAATCGGTGGTTTGGGGCACTCACGCGGTTCGGCAATGGGCGCAACGCCCCTTTTCTGCATGATCGGCCCGGGTGAAGCAAACACATAACGCCGTCTTTGGGTTGGCGGGCCGCGCAAGACGTGGCACAGTAGCCCCCGGCGGCCGGCTGCCAGACGCCGGCCGCAAGCATCCATGGCTACCGCCAAACGCGCGACCTTGTTCGTCATCTTCCTGACGGTCTTTTTGGACCTGATCGGGTTTGGAATTGTCCTGCCCCTGCTGCCGCACTATTCGGAGACGCTGGGCGCGCAGGGGTTTACCATTGGTCTGATCATCTCCTCCTACTCGATCATGCAGTTCGTCTTTGCGCCATGGTGGGGCAAGGTCTCGGACCGCATCGGGCGGCGGCCCGTGGTGCTGCTGAGCACGCTCGGATCGACGGTTTCCTACGCCTTGTTCGCGCTGGCCTCGCGGCGGGGGGTGGACGTGCTGACCGGGCTGAGCCTGCTGCTGGTTTCGCGGGTGTTCGCCGGCTTCTGCGGCGCCAACACCACTGTGGCGTCGGCTTACATCGCAGACATCACGCCGCCGGACAAGCGGTCGAAGGGGATGGCGATGATCGGGGTGGCGTTCGGGCTGGGGTTCATTCTGGGACCGGCGCTGGGCGCGTTGACGGCGGGTTATTGGGGACCCAGCGCGCCCGGTTGGGTGGCGGCGGGGCTCTGCGGCAGCAACTTCGTGCTGGCGTACTTCATTCTCGGCGAAAGCCGCAAACCGGCCCAAGTGGAGCCGGAGCACCGGCCGCGCTGGGAGGAATGGCTCCTGACCGTGCGGCGTCCACGGCTGGCGTTGCTGGTGGGCATCTTTTTTCTGGCGAACTTCTGCCTCGCCACGTTCGAGAGCACGCTGCCACTGTTCCTGGGGGTGAAGATGCTCTACGGGGAGAAGGAGATCGGCTGGGTGTTTGCGTTCTGCGGGCTGGTAACCCTGCTGGTGCAGGGAGGCGTCATTGGCCGGGTGGTCAAGCGGTTTGGGGAGCCGCGCGTGATCAGCGGCGGCCTGGTGCTGGTGGCGGGCAGCCTCGCGCTGCTGCCATTCCTGCCCGGACTGGCGCTCTTGCTGGTCGCGCTGGGGGTGTTCTCGGTCGGCGCGGCCTTTAACCGTGCCCCGATGCTGGGCTTGATCTCGCTCCAGGCGCACACCGACGAGCAAGGCGCCGTCTTGGGCACCGCCCAGAGCGCGGGCACCCTGGCCCGGATCATCGGCCCGCCCTTTGCCACCGCCCTGTATGGCGTCTATTTCCCGCTGCCCTACACCATTTGCGCGGCGGTGGCGGTCATCGGTCTGGTGCTGACGGCCGTATGGCGCCGGCGTTTCCAGACGAATTCCACCGGCCCCGCCGCGACGGCGGCCTCCCCGGCGCCCACCGTGCCCCCGGCTTCCGCCGGCGCGTGAAGGCGGCCGGGTTGCCCAATTCAGGACGGCCAACATGAGCGAACTCCACGAATGGGTGCACGAGGTCACCGCCGAGGAAGGCGATGAGTTGGGCCACGCCAACAACGAGGCCTACCTGCGCTGGATGAACCGCGCGGCGGTGTCCCACACGGACGCGCTGGGCTGGCCCACCGAGGCCTACCTGCGCCGGGGCCAGGGCTGGGTGGTGCGCCGGCATGAAATCGAGTACCTCCGGTCCGCCTTCCCCGGCATGAGCCTGGTGGTGCAGACCTGGGTGCAGACCCTCGAACGCGCCTCCTCGTGGCGCTGTTATGCGATCCGAAACCGGGCGGACGGCCTGCTGCTGGCCCGTGGCCGCACTCTCTGGGCGTGGATCGATTTCCAGACCCGCCGTCCCGCGCGTGTCCCTCCCGAGGTGGCGGCGGCGTTTCCCATCCGACCGGAGGATGTCTTCGCGCTGAAGGGCTGAAGGACCTCCCGATACAGGAAGCCAACGCCTCCTACAACGTTGGTTCTCACCAGAACGGCTGAGCTTCGTTCGATGACACAAACACACGCGGCCAAGTCAGGGAAAAGCCCAGCAGCAGTACTTGCAGGACGATCCCGACCCGCCCGGATTGATGTGGGTTTGGTCGGACGGAACAGCTCAGGCTCCCTCGAGCTTCCGCCACTCATCCAAGCCAACGATCACGCAGTCCTCCAACCACTTGGCGAAGCGTTTGGTGACATCGTTGGGATTCTGCGTCTTGGTAAACGTGAACGGCGCATTCGACAGCAACTTGATATCCCCTGACGTGGCCTCAGCGCCGCCACTCGATGATCGTGAGTAGACCACCCCAAGACACGCCATCGTGCCGCTGGCCCTGCCTAACCCATGGAAGGAAAACAGCATCTCCACACGGTTCTGCGTGTAGATATCGACCGTCAACCACGCCTGATAGGAGCGACGATTTGCATAGTACCCAAGCTGGGTCGCGCCCTTGGCGATTTGGTAAGAGTACCAGCCTGCTTTGGCCGGATCATCACGGCGAACACAATGGAACGTGGCGTTGAAACGCCGATCCCCTTGTCGAATATGGTCGGTGATCTGTGAAGCGATCTCCTCAAGCCGCTTTGCCGCAGTCGCGTGGAGAGCGTCCGCCAAGAGGAACAGCTGGGCGCGTTCCTGATCGCGCTCTCGCTGCCAACGGGAGGTCACCTTCCCTAAGATATCGCTGATTGCAGCTTCCCCTTCAACCAAGTCCTCGCTCAGACCAAAGGCCTCTCTGATTGCCTTTGCCTGAAGCTCCGAGAACACTCGGACGAGCGGTCCCAAATCCCCTCCGTCCGCTTTTCTGAGTGCACCAATGTAGTTGGGCTTGTCATCTCTAGTAATAACAAGCGGAAACCAGCGTTGCTTCAGGAACACCAAGGTGCTGAGGCAACGCGCAACGCGGCCGTTTCCGTCAGCAAACGGATGGATCTGGACAAACCGGTGGTGCAACCATGCCGCAAGCACCTCAGGGGCGATCTTCCGACTTGCGTATTCGTTGTGCCAGTCAACGAGATTCCGCATTTCCGGATCGACATCGTTTGGGGGGCAGAAATCGATGCGCCCCCCCCCGTGAAACTCGATGAAGTTCGGCTCGTGTTTCCAATCGCCTCGGCGAAGTTCCCTCTGCGCGTGGCGACCGAGTGTGTCAACCGCATCGTGGCTCTCCTGATGTTGGGTCAGCAACCGATGGAGCTCTTTGACGTAACCAGTACCCAGTGGACGCTCGCCCCCAACGAACTGGTAGAGGCTCTCGATCGCAGCATGCTGGTCCTTTATCATGGCCAGAACCTCCCACGGCTCTTTATCCGTATCGCTGCTTGAAAGTAGCGCTGATTCAAATCCCTGCTCAATCAGGGATTTGGTTGCCGCAGGGCTGACCGAGTACAGTCTTTCCAACACCCCAGTCTCGATGGCCCACTGACGATTCAATCGTTCCAAGAAGGTCCGGTAGGCGTTCATGCCCTCGAGCTCCAACCGCTGCGATTGCCATTCATCGACGAGGCCTTGCAGTTCGGGATCCGCCCACTCCTTCCAGTTCTCCGGCAGTGGTTGAATAGGCACCCAGTTCGGTTTCAGTGAAACACTCATAGCTCATTCCGGCTCAGACTCAGTACCGGACCTCACGTACTAACCCGGCCCGGCGTTGAATCAAGACCAGGTTTCGATAGCAGCCTTGATGGAATCAAGTGCGCTTCCCAAAAGCCTGAGTGAACTCTTACCAAGCCGTGGATCATTACTACCACGCGGACCAGACCGTGCAAGTCAGGAATCCATTCATCTGAAGGAGCACCGCTCCCGCACATTTCGGCTTCTCCGCAGAGTTTGCTTCAATAAGATAGCAGGCGCATGAGCTTTCCTGCCGCTTCCTCCGCCGTGATGCGTCCCATGCAGCGAAAATCGACCGGGCATTCGCGCAGGAAACAGGGGGCGCAGGCGGGAGGGTGCCGCAGCAGATGATGGCGGGGATCGCCGGGCAGGCCGGGCCCGGTTAGTTCAGGGGAAGTGCTGCCGAAGGGGACGACAACAGGGGTGCCAACGGCGGCGGCGACGTGCATGGGGCCGGTATCGTTGGTCAGCACCGCGCGGCAGAGCTTGAGGACGGCGCAGAGCTCGCGCAACGTGGTCTGGGCGGAGAGGTCCGACACTTTCGCACCGGGATCAACCGGGGCCAGTCGCTCGCGCAGGGTGGCGGTGAGTTGGCCGGCCAGCGGGGTGTCGGCGGAACCTCCCAGGACCACCCAGTGGCAGCGGCGGCCCAGGGCGACGCGCGCAGCCGCCTCGATAAACCGCTCCATCGGCCAGCGCTTGGCCGGGCCGTACTCGGCCCCGGCATTGAGGCCCACGAGGGGCTCGGCAGCGCCACCCAGGCTGAACTTGGCGGCCACGCGTTCCAACTCGGTCGGCGTTACCGCCACCATGGGGGCCAGAGGCTCTCCACTCGCCCCGAGGGCCTGCACCAAGTGCAGGTACTGATAGATG
>CAYYMW010000390.1:0-6389 GCA_964472515.1 uncultured Verrucomicrobiota bacterium
GGTCAAGGGGCTCATTTGGGCATGAACAAGGCCAGCGACGCGGTATAGCCGTGCAGGAAACTCCGGCCTCCCACCGGGCCGATCTCGCCGTTGCAGAAAAAACCGGTCAAGCCCATGGGACCGAGGTAATCCTGAGCCAGCGCAGCGTCATGATGAGGGCGTCCGAACAGACGGTGACCGCGGCCATTGCAACTGCACAGGCAGGCTCCGTAAATCACGCCACCCTTCGCCACGCCCCGGGCTTTCTCGAGCATCGCCTTCATGTCCTCGTCCGCCGCCTCCGCATCGCGGCACTGAAACTGAAGCGACTGGCCCACCCGGGGCCGCGCGCCCACCGCCAGGATGCCGGAGGAGGGGTCGCCACCTAGCAGGCTGCGAATGAGAAAATCGCCGCGGTGGAACTCCTCCTGGTACTCGTTGATGACCAGGCCCACCATCAGATTGCCCTGGGCGCGCTTCTGCTGCTCTGTATTGAGTTGGCTGAAGGTATCGGCAAGCACCTGGTAGGCCGGACGCTTGCCGATTTCGTGGATCAGATTGCCGTCGGTCTTCGTGATGGTCCACGTCTCGCCAATCGGCGTGCATCCCTGGGAAATGACGCCTTGAAGCCGAACGTCTCCTTGCACGGAGATCGCCACGCCGCCCTCCTCGAAGACCTCGCCGTTGAGGTAGACCTGCGAGGCTTGGCTATCGGCTCCCCCCCCGGCCAAACCGCCCAAGATCGGCAGCGGGGAATAGGCCTCGTTCCACTGCCGCAGCCAGGTTTCACAGTCGGTGCGAAAAGGATCGGCAAATACCAGCCAACCGTTGCAGTGGTCGGGTTGGACTCCGGTTTCGTGGTGCCAATAGCCAGGCCCGTTGGCTTCCTCCACTTGGGCCTGCACAAAGTGGGTCGTGCGGATGGTGGCTCCGGGCAGATGATAGAGGCCAAGTGCGATGCCCGGCTGGTCCTCCAACTCCTGGGCTCCCGTCACCAGACTGGGGCCGGAACAACCCACCAACAGGGGGATGCGGGCATGCACCCGGAGAATCTCCAAGACTTGGGCCGCTCGCTCAAAGTAGTGCGGTGTCATGAAGACGAGCCCGAGGGTGAGCTGCGGCCCCTTGAAGGAAGCCCGCAACTGCTCGGCCCACGCCTGAATGCCTGCCTCGTCGTAAGCGCCCAGCCAACCCGAGGTGGCCGAGTACTGGTTTGCGACTGTCTGCATGCCAAAAAACTACTGGTACGCCGCTCAAAATCAAACGGTAACCGTTCCCAAAACACCTCCGCGCAACTCACTCGGAAGCCGCCGGATCGGACTCCCCCTTCAGATCCGCGCGTAGACTCAGATATCGTTCCACCCCAAGAAATTGCTTGAGTTCACCAAAGGTCATAGCCGCGCGGGCGAGACCATCAACCCTGCCCTCGGTTTGCCATGCACGGCACAATTCGCGCACGGCTTTGGCACAAACCATCAGGGTTTCGACCGGACACACCACCACCTTGTAGCCCAACCGCTCCAACTCGTCAGCGGGCAGGATCGGTGTGACGCCGCCGGAGAGCATGTTCACGAAAGCCGGCAGCCGCACCCGGCGCGGGATCTCCTGAAGTTGTTCGAGCGTTTGCGGCGCCTCGATAAAGGCCACATCCGCCCCCGCCGCGGCACAACGGTTGACCCGCTCAACCGCCTCCTCAAAGCCATGCGGCTCCAAGGCGTCGGTCCGCACGAAAATCAAAAAATCCGGATTCCTCCGCGCCGCCACCGCCGCGCGAATCTTGAGCACCATCTCCCCGGCGGAAATGACGGCCTTCCTGCCAAAATGCCCGCACCGCTTCGGCGCAACCTGGTCCTCGAGGATGATGCCGGACGCTCCCGCTTGCTCAAACATTTCCACCGTATGCTGGACTTGGTGGAGGTCGCCGTAGCCGGTGTCGCCGTCCGCGATGACGGGAATCGAGAGGCGGGAGGTTGTGCGACGAATCGCATCGGCCATTTCGGCCGCGCCCATAAAACCGAGATCCGGCAGCCCCAAAAGGGAGGCGGTGGCGCCAAAACCGCCAAGGAACACGGTCTCGAAACCCGCCTCCTGGATCAGGAGCGCGGTAAATACGTCGTGCGCCCCCATGCTGCGGATGAGCCCGGGGCGTTGCAGGAGTTCACGCATCCGCCGCGCCGGATGCTGCGTTGTCGGACTGTCTGTCATGAGCCGCTGTCGTCTTGAGAATGTGCAGGCGAGCCAAGGTGTGTGTTCCCCGCCTGGGGCGCGCCGCAAACCGGCATCGCCGCCCTACGCGTAACGGAGGTATCAGCTCCACCGCCCAGCCAACCGCCAGGCCGTTGCCATCCTGATGAGGGAGCGCCCGGGCAGCAAGTCAGATTCGTGGGCACTGATTACGTCTGCGGCATCTCGCAGGCCCGGGGCGGTCGGCGACTTGCCGTCAAAACGGCCGGAATTCTGGCCGGGTCAGAACTCGATCACGGCTTTGATGACACCCTCCCGGTAGCCAGCGACGCACTCGAAGGCGGCTTGGGCTCGGTCGGCGGGGAACCGATGGGTGAGCAGAGGAGCCAGGCGCACCTGTCCCGAGGCCACGAGTTGCAGCGCGGGTTCAACACATTGGTTCTGCCGGCGAACATTCACGAGTGTGATTTCCTTCCGCCGGAGATGATCGATGGCGAAGGAGACACGTTCTTCGCGCGGGATGCCGATGACCGCCAACGTCCCCCCGGGCTTCAGCAGGGCGACCGCTTGGTCGAGCGCCTCCTGACGGCCCGCGCACTCGAACACCACGTCCAAACCGCCGGGATGCCGCTGCAGGATGGCACCAACCATCGCAGCTTCTTCCGGGTTCCCGACCCATGACGCGCCCATCCGCTGGGCAAAGGTGATCCGCTCGGCCACGGGGTCGGTCATCACCACCGTTGCCGCCCCCAGAGCCCGGCTGGCCAGCAGCACACTCAGCCCGATTGGACCCGCGCCCAGGATGCCCACGACGGGGCTGAGCTTCGCCCCACCGGGAGCAAGGCCGGCCAAACGACAGGCGTAGAGCCCGATCGACAACGGTTCGCACAGCACCGCCTCGTCCAAGGTCAAGGCCCCGTTCGTGGCGTAAAGGCAAGCCTCCGGCATGACCAGGAATTCGCTCAAGCACCCTTCCAACTCGCCGGGGCAACCCAGAAACCGAAGGTGACGACAGGTGTGCTCGCGTCCGGCCAGACACTGATCGCAGGTGTGACAACTGATGGCGGGGTCCACCGCGACCTCATCGCCCGGCTCAACCCTGGTCACGGCGGAACCCACTTCGCGGACCACCGCCGAACACTCGTGCCCCAACACAAATGGGAATTCGACCGTCCGATGGGCGATTCGCCCATCGAGAAAATAGTGCAGATCGGAGCCGCAAACGCCGATCCGCTTGATCTCCAGCAGGACGTCGTGGCTGCTCTGGAGGGAAGGAACGGGCCGCTCAATGATCTCCAGACGGCCCAAGCCAGTAAGGGCGATCGCTTTCATACGACGAGGATGGCACGCCGACCGGCTATGACAAGCCGACAGACCTCCGACCGTCGAGTCGTCACCCCCCCGCTGGGATGGCCGGCCAGCAATGAAAACGCCTCCCCCCGCCGGAACGGGAGGAGGCGTCCGAAGCAAGCAGGGCTCGACTAGAAGTTGTAGATGACGTTCAGCGCCACCGAGAAGGCGTTCATGTCCGTGCCGTCATTGAAGATGCCAGTGCCGGTCAGGTCATGATCCCAACGGAGTTCCGCCCGGGTGATGGTGTTCGCCCACAGGGAGTAATCCACCGTGAGGGTGTTGGCCAACAGTTTCAGCTCCGCCGTGTTGTTCGGCAGAGTCACGCCGTAGGCCGCCGCCGCCCCAGCCACTTCGGTGCCGGTGGCGTACTCAAGGCGGTCGCTCAGGGTGAACTTCTCGGTCACCTTGTACTGCAAGTAGGCCCCGATGGCGTTTTCCCAACTGCCTTCTTGGAGGCCGTTGACACGGTAATCCCAGGCGCCGCCGATGGTGAATTTCTCACCCAGGGGCAGGCTCAGGCCCGCGTAGTAGTTGACGATGTCGGATTCGCCGGTGGTCCGCGTCACAGCGGGCGCCTTGGAACTGCTGGTGGTGCCGCTGTCGACGATGCCAAGGGTCAGGCTGGCTCCCTTAAAGGAGCCCATGCTTTCCGGCGCGGTGAGGGTGATCGAACCCAGGTAGGTGCGCAGCGAATCGACGCCCGAATTGCCGTTGATGACGTTGTTGTCACCCCGGTTGGCAATACCCGCATTGAGGGCCAGCCAATCGGCGGGCTTGTAGGTGCCGAGCACACCGGTATGAACCACCGGCTCGATGGCGAAACCGTACGACCGGCTGTAATTCATGTTCTTGCCCGCCTCGAAAACCTCATAGCCGATGATGGTGTCCCAGACGCCGACTTTGACATCCAAGCCGTTGCCGCCCAGCGGCGCGTGCAGCACCACGTAGGCATTCTTGATCGCGAAGTCGGAGTTGTTAACGCGCTGGCTGTTGGACGCCAAGGCGTTCGCATCAGGCCCAAACAGCACGCTGGCATTGTAGCCGGCAGACCACTGCGCCACGTCGTCGGGGGCGTGCTCCAACTGCAACTTCACCACGTTGAGGTTGATGTTGTTGAGCTTGGAGGCGCCGTCAAACGAGCGGCCATAAACGGTTGGAGCCGGACTGCCAGCTGCCTTGCCGCCAAACTGCAGGATGGCGGAGGTGTCCACATAACCGCTGAGGGTCGTGGAGGCCAGGGTGGAGATCACGGGATGCTCCTCGGCCTGGGCGACCGACCCCAAACTAACCACACCGGCCGCAGCCAGTCCGATTGTCCAATGGTTCAACTTCATTTGGTTGGGTTTCATTTCG
The DNA here is from genome assembly GCA_964472515.1 of uncultured Verrucomicrobiota bacterium. Classification (GTDB taxonomy): domain Bacteria; phylum Verrucomicrobiota; class Verrucomicrobiia; order Limisphaerales; family J093; genus CAYYMW01. The sequence continues at coordinate 4,870 of CAYYMW010000390.1, forward strand.
ATATGGTTGACTTCCGTTTCACCCAAGCGAGCAGCCTGGCGCGCATTGGGGCGAGTGGGGCTGCATCACAGCCGTTCCGTCGCCGACCCTCCCTTCAGAGGATCGGCATCTCGCCTCAGCAGGCCACATGCCAGCCACGACCGGGTGTTTTTTTCGCCAACAGACTCACGAGTTCCACGCGAGGTGGCCGCGATAGAAACGGTGAGTTGTCGGCCAGTATTCATCTACAAGTATCTGTTTATAAGGAGTTTGAATTGTTTATCGATAACCGCTGCCCGAGCCTCGGCATCTGAGCCTCGACGGCGAATCCCACTGACGATTCGAACCTTCAGTTGTCGATCTTTGCTCAACTTGCGCAGATCCGTTCAGTGAATAGCCTCTGCAAGCTCACCAACGCCAAGGTCCAAACCGCTAGAATTGATAGACCACGTTGAGAGCCACGGAGAGAGCATTCTGGTCCGTGCCGCCGTTGAACACGCCGTACCCGCTGAGATCGTGATCCCACCGGAACTCCGCCCGCGTGATGGCGTTTTTCCAGAGCTGATAATCGACCGTGAACGTTTCACCGAAGAAACGGGTATGATCTCCCTCCGGCAGCGTCACCAACCAAGCGCCACGAGAACCGGCGGCGTACTCCGCACGGTTGTGGAGGGTCAGTTTATCGGTGACCTTGACGGCTACATACCCGGCCAACGCGTTCTCGTAAGAACCGTCGAAAACGCGATTGACCGCGTAGTTGTAGCAGAGGCCCAAGGTCAACCGCTCCCAAGGCGTGGGCAGGAACAGGCCGGCATAATACTGGACCACGTTCTTGCGGATCGTAACAGTGGCGTCCGCCGGCGAGGTCTGGTTGTCGCTCCGCTCTTCCAAGACCCCCAAATCCAGCGAGGCTCCCTTGATCGCGCCAGCGCTCTCAGGGGCATTGAGTTGGACGCCGCCCATGTAAGTCTTGAGCGCGCCATCATTAACGGTTGACCGGCTGTTAATGACCGAACTGGCGCTGTTGGCAATGCCGGCAGACACTGCCAGCCAGTCGGTGAAGCGGTAGTTCGCCAGCAGGCCGGTGTGCTGCTTGGGCGTGAAAGCGTAACCAAAGGACCGGCTGTAGTTGGGGTTCCGGGGTGACTCGAAGTGCTCATAGCTCATGATGCTCTCCCAGACTCCCAGCTTGAGGTCCAAGCCCTTGTCGAGCGGCACCCGCACCGTGATATTGGCATCGCGGATCGCAAAATCGGAAGTGTTGACCCTCTGCGAATTGCTGGCGAGCGCGTTGGCGTCCGGTCCAAACAGCACGCCGACTTGGTAACCCGCCACCCATTGTCCCTCATCGAGCGGCTTGGAAAGCTCCAACTTCACCACGTTGAGGTTGATGTTGTCCTGGCGGTTCCCGCCGGCGGTAGCCGTGGTGGCACCGGTGGCGGCGTTGAAACCTTCGAGCCCAGCGGCGTCATACGAGCGTCCAACCAAGCTCGGGCCCGCAGCCGGCTTGGAACCAAACATCCAAATGGCCGAGGTATCGA
>CAYYMW010000391.1:0-6362 GCA_964472515.1 uncultured Verrucomicrobiota bacterium
CCCGCCGGAAGTCGCTAAGCCAAAAGACATTAGGGCTTAACTAACCGCCATTCAGGACCGACCCCTAATTTGGCCTAATTAATGTCTCAGTCGCGTCACCACGGCACTATGCCCCGGCCATCAGGCCAATTCGTGACGACTGTTTGTCCCTGTATCACTATCGCTTCTCTAAGTTTTGGAAAGCTGTTGAGAATGCCGAACGAAGTGGGTGAAGGGTCGACATCCCAAAGTACGAGTCTACGCAAGTTAGGCAGATTTGCGAGCGCGCGGAGTTGATCGTCGCCGAAGCCCTTGCAGTTTCGGAGGCTTAACGAATCCAGGTTGGTTATACAGGTCAGGCACGACCAGTTGGTTCCAAGCAGGTAACTGTTCCTACAGTAAATCTCCCGCAGTTGTGGGAGGTGCGATAATGCAGTGACTACCTCCAACCGTAGGGGCATAAAGCAGTCTAACTCAATCATCTCCAAGCCTTCAACGTTCCGCAACCGTTCGGTGGCCGTGCCCGTGAGTTGGTTGGTCGGATACCCTCGAAACCTCAGAACCGCCGCCGGTCCTTGGCTAAGGACCTTGGAGAGGCCGGCCTCTGTCTTCGTTCCGAGGTACACTCTGTAGCCCTCAAGCACTTTCGCTTGGCTATCCGTTGTGGAGTATTTGCTAATCATCACCTCATCAGCAGGGTAGTACGCATTCGACCCCTGCTGAGAATATGTGGTGAATGTCAGCGCATAGCATACGACCCACAATACTGACCTTGGTGTCACAAGAGGCTTCATGGCTATTCTGGTTTGGTACATGTGGTGCTATAGTCCCACGTCAGATCGTCCTCAAGCATGAAGTCGTAGGGGTCGTGCCGTAGGCGTCGGTCCTCACCTTTGACACTCCTTTCGCCGTTTCGCTGGCGTCGCGCGCGGCTCTCCGCAGATTCAACCCGTTCTGGTCCCCGCCCGTTGCGCCTCGGCCAGGACACGCCTTCGTCCCTGGCACGCCTTGTTCGCGCAACCCGCTGCAATTGTGCAACTTCAAACCCATGGCAGACGCGCTCACGTTCTGCCCGTTCTCCCTCCCTGTCAAGCCCCTCTGCGATGGGATCCACCCGGCCACCTCATTCCGTCAACGGTCCTCGCGCGTAGCCGTGCGTAGGCCGCCTCCCCTCATCCCGCCGCGCACGTCTGCCTGTCGTTCGAACCACGCTTGCCAACGGTCAGACCGGGATCAGGACAGCGACGCGGGCCAAGAGCTGGCTACGAGGGGTTGAATGGCCCCTTCCGCCACAGTCATGGCCAGGGAACCTCCACCCAGCATCCCGGACCGTGCTGGCCGAAGCCTCCGGCCGGTGTCCCATGTGGCCGGCCGGCAGAAACGGGTGGCCGGGCAAGAACTCACCCAGCCACCCGTCTGAATCTCGTCCACCAGCAACGGCTACTGCTTCAACCGATAGAACTGGGCGGCGGCGGTGGTCGGCAGCGTCACGCTGTTGTTGACCACCCCGGTGACGGCCGTCCAATTGGGGGTCGAGAGGCTGGCCGTGGTCTGGAGCGTGAAGCCAGTGGAGGCCGCCGGCCAACTCAACGTCAGCGACGCGCCGCTCACGCCGTAGGCCAGCCTGGGTGCTTCGGGCGGGGTAACCCCCTCGATCACCACGGGGATGCCGGCGCTCGAAGGGCCGCCCAGCGCAACCATTTCCGCGTCGGTCAGTTTGCCGGCCCGAATCTGGATGGAATTGGCCCACATCTCGCGGCGCTCGTCCTGATCCCCGTCGCTAAACAGAATGGCGGCGGGCTGCAGCGCGCGGCGGGGATTGTCGAGGGACTGGCCGGCCGTCCAGTCCTGCTGCTTGATGCCGTCCACGAACTTGGTGACCACCGGCGGGGTGGCGGCGAGGTCGCAGGCCGCGATCACGCGATGCCACTGGCCCGCGGTGAACGCCCCCGTGCCTTCGTAGCCTCCGGTGCCCTGGCCGAAGTTGTTCCCCTGCCAGAACAGGTCCCCATCGTCGTTGGCGGTGCTGTTGGTCGTGCTGATCTGCAGGAGCGAGGCGGCGGTGCTGCCCGACTCCGCCACGAGCACATCCATGATCAAGGTGTACCGGTTGACCCGGGTGCCGCCCCCGTTCGGCGCGATGCGATGCTCCATCACGTAGCCGACGCGGCGGTCCAGGGTGCCGGGCACCCGCATGACCTTGGCCGGCCCGTCGGGGAGCTCCGGCAAGCCGAGATCGGTGGTGAGCCCAAAGGCGGTCTTTTCCTCGGCCGAACCCGTGGGGCCGTCGTAGGTCGAGTCGAAGTAGCGCAAGGGCGCGCCGATGGTGCCGCCCAAGTCCCCGAACTCGAAGTCCCACTGCCCCGTGACGGTGGAGGCGGGGAGCGTCTGCGGGATGCCCTCGGCGCTGGGCCCGCCCAGGGAGAACGCCTCGGCGTCGGAGAGCTTGCCGACGCGGATCTGGATCGAACTGACCCACATCTCCCGGCGCTCGTCCTGGTCACCATCGCTAAAGAGGATGGCGGTGGGCTGCAACGCGCGGCGGGCGTTGTCGAGCGATTGACCGGCCGTCCAGTCATCCTGTTTGACGCCGTCCACGAACTTGGTGACCACCGGCGGGGTGGCGGCCAGGTCATAGGCCGCGACCACACGGTGCCAGACGCCCGGAGTGAAGGTGCCCCGGCCATTGTAGCCTCCCGTGCCTTGGCCGAAGTTGTTCCCCTGCCAGAACAGGTCCCCGTCGTCGTTGGCGGCGTTATTGGTCGTGCTGATTTGCAGCAGCGAAGCGGCGGTGCTGCCCGACGTGGCCACCAGGACGTCCATGATCAGCGTGAACTGGTTGACCTTGGTGCCCCCGCCGTTCGGGGCGATGCCGTGCGCCATCACGTAGCCGACCCGGCGGTCGAGGGTGCCGGGGACGCGCATGACGTTTGCGGGCTTGCCGTCGATGTCGGGGACCCCGAGGGCCGTCGTGGTGCCGAATTCGGTCTTGTCGGCCGCACTGCCGGTGGGGCCGTCGTACGCCGGGGCGTAGTACTGCAGCGGTTTCCCCACGGTGGCCCGCAGGTCGCCCTGCTCGAAATCCCATTGCCCGGTGACGATCGTCGAGCTGGCGCCCGAGGTTACGATGGTGAAGGACCAGCTATTCGTCCGGGGGACGCCGGAGGAGTCCTTGTACTCGAGCCGCACGAGGTTGTTGACCTCGGTCCGGCTGGCATTGGGATCGTAGCGCAACTGGATGTGATCGCCGGCCTTCTTCAGGGATTGGGGTGTCACCGCCGTGCCGTTGAGGAAGAGCTTGACGCCGGTGGTCGCCACCGTGGTGGCGCCGTCGATGAGGGTGGCCTCAATGGGGGTGGAAGGGCTGTTGCCCACCGAGCCCGGGGGCGGGGCGATCTCGCCCACATACGGCGCCTTCGCGTTCGCCACCGTGGTATCCCGATAGGCCTTGAGAGAGCGCCCATCCTCCGGATCGTTCACGAGGATGCGTTCGCCGGTGTCGGGGTTGATCGAATAAAAGGCCAGGCTGGCCCCCATGCCCGTCTGCCAGAACAGAATCCGGAACGGATAGAGGCCCGCCTTGGTCACCTGCACCGTCAGCGGCGTCTCGTTGCGCCAGTCGTTCTGAAAACCCGGGGCGTTCCGCACGAACTCGCCGACATTCATGGCAAAGTAGTCGCGCGGGTTCCCGGCCACGCGCACCTGAAAGCCGTCGTCGTCGTTCACATCGGTGCGCTCCGCGTTGGCCGCCACGCCGAAGGTATGGGTGCCCACGGCCAAATCCAGGTAGCCGACCGCCTCGAGCGCGAAGTTATCTGTGTGCCCGTTCGCCCCGGGAATGCCGGGGAAGGCTTCCGAGGCGAACCCGGCCACCAGGTTGCCGTTGGGCTCGTCATAGATCTCCAACCCCGCCGCGTCCTTCTCAAAGCAGACCCGGTCGACATAGAAGACGCCGCCGGGGTCGGGGCCCGCGACCGCCTCGTTGGGCACCAGCGCATCCGCGGCGTCCCCGAGGGTCCCGTTCAACTGGCGCAGGGCGCGAATGGAGTTGTTGTTGAGCTTGGGGTCGGCCGGGGCCTGCACCGTGCGCACGACAAAGCCGCGCGTGGCGGAAGTGCCGGCGGGCAAAGCCGCGCTTTCCGGCAGAGTACTGCCCGCCGTCCATCCGCAATGCAGGGCCAACACTCCGGTCAGACAGGTCAGAACCCGTGGGGCGAGGAATCGATGTATAGTGGCGTTCATAGGGAGCATGATATTAACCCACAACCAGAACCCCGCAAGCCCAAGTGCCGCGCCGACCGCGGAAAGGGCGTCCGTCAGTTGGGAAGGACGGGCAGGATTCAGAACCGGTCAGGCGTCCCGCCTCGGCGTGGCTACCTTGGGTCCGCCCGCCGCCACCAGTCCAACCCCGCATGGAGTTGCGTCCTGCCAACCCTCGCGTGCCGATCCCACCCATAGCCACCCAAGCCAAGGAGAGCCACAACCCGCCTCAGTCCGCCCGCCGTCCTCGCCGTGCTCCTCCACCTTCACCGAAAACCCTCCGGCCATGCTGGGCTCGGCGCGGTGTAGGCTATCCTGCCGTCCGAGCAGTATGTTGAGACGCGACCCCTATGGCCTGTGCGTCATGCATCGTCCCTCCGCCATCCTGTCCGCCGCGATGTTGCTGTGCGCAGCACCTCAACCGGCCTGTAGGGCCGGGAATATGATAGCCCTGGGCAAAGGCCCGCGCGCTTCTCGCCGACCGCAGGTCTGCCGTGCGCAGCACCGTCGCGGAGCGACGAACCGCCGGTAGCCGTGCGGCTTCAGCCCAACGATCGCTGGCCCATTACCGCCCGCGTCGCGTTGCGACGCCTGACCGTTCCCATCTCACCTCCCGGCGGTCAGTCGCGAATCGCATTCCGCAGGACCGGCGTCTGGCATCCCTTCTGGATGCGTTCCGTTTGCTGCCGGGTACCGGAGGTCTCCGCCGCGCTCCGACCCTCCGGCTACGTTCTCGGAACCCTTCGGGTTCCCCCCCGCCGCGCGCCTGTCGAAGCCGCGACGGCCGCCGCCAAGCCCCACCGACAGAGCCAGCGGAACAACGGCTTCGGTGTCAATACTAAGGACCGACCCTAATGCCTGCCCGAGGCGGGCAAGGCGTTTGGGTGGTCAGTCGGACGTAGATGAGCTTTGCCTCCCTTGAGAGGCGTCGTAATCGAGCAGCTGCGCCAGCGTTAAATCTCACGGCATGGAACGTCCTATGGTTGGCGTGTGAGGTTCACTTTCGACACAAAGAAGTATTCACATCCATGCGATGTTGCTATACATCTCACATGTTTAAACGAAGACTTCTGATAGACCACGCATTGTTGAACGTGTTGCACAAGTTCACAGAACCGTGCTATCACTAAGCTATAGGCCACGACATGCGCCACGTCAATCAACGACATCGAGTCGCCTTGTACGGTTTGTGTGCTCATGCTCTTTTTGAAAGCATTGCGAGCCTCCTGCATGCCATTGAGTATGCCGTCCACATATCTCCGATTGAGCACAAAACCACCGTCGTTAATAACATCAACACAATCGTTCGGATTTCTAACCTCAGGGGATGTGTACAGGCGGTACCACCATTTGTTTGGATTGATGTCGAATTCGTTCAGACAAAATATAAGAGAGGATACAACGTCGACTTGCGACGACGATTCGTAGAATTCGTCTGTGAGCCGTATCGCAGCTTCCACGTCAGTTTGGAATCCACTGCCTACTAGACCTGAAAAACGAGATGTGGACAATGTGCCAAGATACGTTTCAAGGATGCGGATGGACTCATTGGCATCGCCATTGATCAGCATGTCAACACTGCTCTGTACAATCTTATCATGCATAGCGTGCTATCTTGGCAATAGAAGCTCAGGATGTCGCAACAAATCCCCCTTGATGCTGATCAATTGCTTGAGCAATGCTCTTCTGTAAGCCTTGAAGTCCTTTACGGCATCGATGCCACGGACAGCGGTGTTAAGCTTGCCGGCAACGTATTCGTGATAGTTGCTCGGATGTCCAAAAGAACCTCCATGGTTCGGCATCGGGAGCAAGTTAGCCGGAATAGGGGTCGGTTCGTTAGCCGGAATAGGGGTCGGTTCGTGGTATTGTACACTCACTTGAACGGTGATTTCCGCCAGCGGTGGCGCGGGTTGTGCAGATAGCCGGGCGTACCCATGGCCAACCAGTCCACCGTCACGGTCGCATCCGCCCAGAGATGCACCGCCAACCACGCCTTCGTCCCTGGCACGCCTCGTTCGCGCAACCCTCTGCAACTGTGCAACTTCAAACCCATGGCAGACGCGCTCACGTTCTGCCCGTTCTCCTTCCCTGTCAAGCCCCTCTGCGACGGGATCCACCCGGTC
>CAYYMW010000392.1:0-6338 GCA_964472515.1 uncultured Verrucomicrobiota bacterium
CGCTGTCGCCTCGCACGCCTAGCGTTACTGTGACTCGTTTGTTTGCGTCGCTCATGTGAAAAGGCCCCGGCTATCGCGCGGCACCGCGCCGGGGGGCGGTCCCTATGGTTCATGAAGACCACGCCGCTGTGCCGGGATGTTTTTGGTGCGGTGGAGTCCCGGCCTTGTGCTCCACTGGCCGACAAAAATGCAGCCCGCGCATGCGGCCCTGCGGGCGAGGGTTCTGGCTGGTGACTGGGCAGCCCCGCATGGGGGAAGGCGTTCACGCACGCACGCCGTGCAATTTCCTGATCGCAGCCAAAGTGCCGGTCCAATCGGTCTTGAACCGCGCACGCCAGGCGTCTACGGCTTTCGGATCGCTGGCCGCGAGGCGGCGGAGGTGGCTCTCGAAGATCTGAGCCGAGTTCATGTCGGGCTTGGCGGGCGCGTTGATGCGGTCGGATTCGGCGAGCACGGCCTCAAGTTCTTCGCGCGTGCATCCGGCCTCAGGCGAGAACTCGCGTCCGTCGGTTCGCGGCAAGCCGATGCAATGGAGTCTGGCGGGTTTCATAGTTAGTCGAGCCAGCCGTCGAGGCTCGGGAAGGCGTTGACGTTCGTTGGGAGTAAGTTCACCGCCAACTTCGGGGCGGCACACTTGAGCATGTCCACGCTGGCGCAACTCGGGGCGGACAACCCCCACGGCAGAAAGCAGGCCTGGTGCTGTGCCTCAACTTCCAACGCAACCCGCTCGGCGGCCTCATGGAGCGCGGGCAAGGCGGTTTCAAGGATCGCGCGCGCGGCGTTGGCGAGTTCAGCTTGCCGCGCCCGAAGTTGGCGGCGTTGTTCGGTGAACCGCGCCTTGAATTCGTCCGTGGTCAGCGCGCCCTTGAGCGATTCGCCGCGCTCGGCTCGGGTGACATTCGCGGCGGCCATCTTACCAGCCTTTGACTTGGCCTGCTCGTCGCAATGCTCGTTGACGGTCTTCTCAAGGTTTCGCCAGCCAGTCTCAAGCTCACGCAGTTTGGCGACTTGGGCCTTGGTGAACCACGGGGCCGGGCTGGCCTCGCGCAGCTTCCGCACCGCGCACGGGCCGGGATAGGGTGCGGGGATGAAGCGATGGCCCACGGGGACCAATTTCGCGAAGTCAGCGGCTGTCTTGGGCGGGGCTACCACGCCGGAGATGGCGTCAATCACTCGATCAAGGACGTTTCGACCCTTCGAGGCGTCTATCGTTTGTTCCAAATCTGTCATACAAGAATGCGGCTTTTTCAATAGGTCTGTCAGTCTTGATCTTGCAGGCCAGCGAGTTGCGTGCGGATTTCTTCAACAATCGCCCAGCCCCGCTGCGGGGAGACGCCCAGCTTGCGGGCGAGTTCCGAGGCGGTTCCCGGAGCGTCTGCGGCACGCAGCAAAAGGCCGAGGGCCATGACCCGGCGGCCAATCCGCTCGGGGCTCGGGTGGCCTTCCAAAAGCAGGGCAACCAGGCGCGCGACAGTCTCACGCTGAGCGGCGCGGACGGCGGAAGAATCGAGGGGCCCGCCCTCGGGGCAGTCGTCGGGGTACTTGAAACCAACGGTCGGAACCGGGCGGGAGTTGTCGTCGAAAGAGTGTGGCATACCTAGCGGTGCAACGTGTTATGGGTCAAAAGGCCTGAAAACATTGAGGTTTGCGCGCTTTGTCATGTCTCAATTGCGGAATTTCGTCTCACACGAAACCAGCGCGCCTCGGCGGACCCTGCTGACTTCCTCCGGTTGGAAAAGATTCCTTTGGCCTTGGGGGTGGGGTCCAGCCACGCACCACAGCAGGTCGTGCGCTTGCAAGGTAGCCTCAAGGCGGGGCGATTGTTAGCGGAGAGGGACATGGTAGCGCGCGAGGGTGGAACAAGCGCTTATGTGCGGCCCGTACCGTCACGGTGCAGCGCCTCCAGTCGTAGCTGGTTTCCATGACGATGAAGCCATCGGCCATTAGCTCGCGGCAGGCCTGCCCCAAGTCACAGAACGGAACGGTTGCCGTCCGGCGGTCGGGGTCGGGGATGGTCAGGTCAAGTTGCGGTGAGTTCATGCGGCCTCCCGTAATGTGGCCCGCTCAGGGGCGAGTGATGTGAACGCGCAGTATTTCGGCTCAAACAGCAGGCGCACGGAGCCCGCCGGCCCGTGTCGATTCTTGGCGATGGCGAGGCGGCAGACTACTGGCGTATCCGGCGCATCAGTCTCGCTGCGTTGGGGATCGATAATGCCGATGAAGTCCGCATCCTGCTCGATGGCGCCCGAATCCCGTAAATCGCTCATGCGAGGGGGGCGGTCGTTGCGCTCACTGTCGCGGTTCAACTGGGCCAAGACGATGAGCGGAATTCCCAATTCGATAGCGATCCTTTTGCAGGTAGCGGAAACCTCCGTGCAATCCTCATACCTGGATCGCCCCTTCTGTCCGGAGCGGAGCAATTGCAGGTAGTCCACCATCAAAAGCCCAATGCCGGATGCCTGCTTCAGTCGGCGTGCGGTGGCGATGAGTTGCGGAGCCGTCAGGCCGGGAACCTCCCGCACAGTCAATGGAGCGGAAGCGATCTTGGCGGTAGCAAGGCTCAGGCGGTCTTGGTCCCGTGGATTGAACCGGCCTTCCTCAATCAGTGAAATCGGAAGGCGGCTTCGGATGCCCAACATGCGAAACCCAAGCTCCCGGACGGTCATTTCGCAGGACAGAAACGCCGCGGGGACATGCAGGTCAATCGCGGCATGGAGCGCGATGCACAAGGCCAAGGAGGTTTTTCCGCAGGCGGGGCGCGCGGCAACGATGTTTAGCGAACCTGGGCGAAAACCTTTGGTCAACGCGTCAACGTCTGGGAAGCCCGAAGGTAAACCTATCTTGCGCTTGCCGTCCCGCACAGCCTCCATGTCTTCAATGACACCCAGCAGGATTTCCCGCATCGAAGGTTCGGCCCCGGCCCGATTGCGCCGGACGGACAAGGCGTCCCGCTCGAAGGCGTCAACCAAGTCCGCCGGTTCGATGTCGCTGGCCCGTGCGCGCTCAAGGTGCATCGCGCAGGTTGAGATGATCTTCCGGCGGCAGGTGAACTCGTCTAGGATGGCCCGCCAGTGCGCGAAGTTGCCCGCAGACGGCGCTTTGTCCGGGAGTTCGGCCAAGTAGACCAGCCCGCCAGCATCCTCGGCCCTACCGGCCTTTGTGAGTGCCGCCGCAGTCGTCGCCACATCAATCGGGCTGCCGCCCCCGGCCATGGCCAGAAGGCAACCAGCAAGCGCCTTGTGCCGGATGTCGTGGAACCATTCGCTCCGCAGGGATGGCGCAAGGCTGCCGTCCAACAGGACGCAACCAAGTGCTCCCGCCTCGGCCTCTGGTGAATGTGGGATGTCGTTCATTGAAGCAGCCTCCTTTCGATTCCGGCCAACTGGGCCTTGGTGGACGTGATGTCAGAGCAAACGCGGGTGCGTTCGTCTCCAGAGACAAATGCTACCTCCGCTTTGAGCTTTTCCAGCTTCGATTGAAGTATGGCTTGCTGCCTCTCAAGCTTGATCCGTTCGGCTGTGCCGATAGGCTTATGGGATGCCGGTTCCCTTCTGATAGTCTGATAGTCTGATAGAACAGTGCCACGCTGAGGGTCATTGCTTGGCACCACCTGATGACTTAATGACACCACCTCATGACTTAGTGTCGCAAGGGTGTAGTGACTCACTCCGTTGGCGAAAGTGCCTTCGATCTTGGTTCGTTCCACCGTAACCACACCAGCCTTTTCGAGGTCTGCCAGACGGCGCAGGACGGTGCGGCGTGACAGGCTGGCTGTCTTGGCCAGGTAGCCGACAGGCCACGCCATGGTGGCTCTGCCGTCACGATCTGCTAGACGCACGAAGGCCACGTACAGGGCCACGGCGGAAGGCACATTCTCTGTTTCGATGGTCTGCTCGATTCGCTCCAACGCTCCCGCGGGAAACTTGAGAAACTGGCCGGGATACCATGAGGCACCTTGACGCGCAGGCCTTGCGGTGCTAGGCTTGTCCAAGCTTCCAGTGCAACCCGGGCGACCGGGGCTTTGATCGGGATCAGCCATTATGCCCGCTCCAGGGGTTTGCGACCGGCCCGCGCGTCTCAGGTTCGGGCAACGGCGGCTTGCTCTTGCCGTGGCAGACGGCCCGGAGCGCGGCCAAGGTGGCAGGCAGGGCAGCTTTGACCGCTTCAACCCCGGCAGCCCGCAGGGCGGGATCGCAAGCGCACAAAGCGACGGCGGCGGCTTGAAGCTCGTCGTTCACGCGGCCTCCGGGGTTTGCTGCGCGGCAAGCCGGTCGAAGTAGTTTAAGATCGACTGAAGATCGAAAAGCCGCGTGCCTTTGACTTGGCCGGGCTCGCGGATCGACACGCTCCGAATGTGACCCTCGGCGGCAAGTTGGTAGAGTTTGGGGCGGGAAAGGCCGGTGTGGAAGTCCAGACCAACCTTGGGGGGGCGAATCCAGATCGGCAGGGTGCCGCAATGTTGCGCCAGAATCTCGCTGGCCCTCGGTGATAGCCGCCGTTGTCGCGGCTCCGTTTCAACCATGACGTTGTTTGTCATGGTCAAATACAATATGCAGGAAAGTCCCTAGCTCAACAAGTGAAGCGTCACTGTTTGGACGTGGTTTTCAGGACGGATGAAGATCAGCTCAATGTGACCGTACAATCTTCGTACCAATGAAGACACCCGCCGCGCTCCGGTCCACTCCATCGGGTCCAACCGCGACGTGCGGTGAAGTTGTCGCGCCACATGGCCAGGATGCGCTCACGTTTTCGCCTGATGACGTGCGCCTCCCGCCTGATTCGATCTCCTGTTAGACTGCCAAGGTGAACGCATTCGCGCTCAATTCTCGCGGCAATTTCCTTCCAGTCGAACAGCCTTGTCGGTGCGCGTCCTCCGCTGGGTGGAAAATAGCATGGGCATCCTTCCTTTGGCACACGTCCATCTAGCTCGACAATTGCCCTGCCAAGGGTCCAACTGTCCGGACTCACTGTGTAATAGGCCGTGACTACGCGAAGCAGTTCGGACGCAAAGCGTGGCTCAAGTTTGTACGCGGTCAGGAAGTCTGATTTGTGCGGGCGTGTAGTTTGGGCCAATTCAGAAATGCTCTCGTAGGCCAGAATCGGCCACGCCATGAGGAAGGACCGCTCTGTATCGGACAGTGAACAATGCCAGTCTGTCGAATCGCGTCGCGTCTCAAGGACGGCTTGCACGTCCGCCTCAAAGAACGCGCCCCAGTCCCGTCCATACTCCACCGGGATGCTTTTGCGTATCGCTGGCATAGCTCACTCCTTGGCGAAAACGTCCGGCATCTTATGCACCGCGGCGCGCTTGGTGGGGTCGTCAATGTGGGTGTAGTTGCGACTGATGGCTTCGGACTCATGGCCGATGATGTCGCGCGCCACCACGTCCGAAACCCCGGCGTTTTTCAGCAGGCTGGTGGCTGTGTGCCGCAGGGAGTGGAAGCTGATCGGACTCATCTCCCGGCGCGCACCACGGCCTTGCTTGCGTCCCCGGTGGTCATCCCACGATGGCACCAGACCGGCAGCCGCCATGATGCCGTGGAATTGGACCGAGGCTGTCGAACTCTTCTTTCCGGCGAGGCTGGGGTAGAGCGGCTCTGCCGGGTTGTCACTGTGGGCCATGGATTCAAGCTCTCGCTTCAGGACGGGATGGAGAGGGAGAATCTGAACGCGTCCGGTCTTCTGCGTGGGACAGGTGACTTGACCACCGATCAGGTCCACGTTGTTCCACGTCAAATTGGCAACGTCGCCAAGCCGCAAGCCGGTGTAGAGTCCCATGAGTATGACGCCGCGCCACTCAGCGTTGGCCACTTCCAGCAGCTTCCGCAATTCAGCCATGGTGAAAGGCCGTCGCTTGTTCCGACCACCGCGCTCCACGTCCAGATTGTCCACCAGTGAGGCGGGGTTCTGAACGAAGGCGCCGCGCTTGACCGCGCGCTTGAGCGCAACCCGCAACACCTTCAAGTGGACGTTCACCGTGGTAGGCGACACGCGTTTTGCCGTCCGGTCCCGGTATGCTTCGATGTCGTTGGCTTGGAGGGTGGATAGACTGCGGCTTGCGCGCGCACCCAGCCACTTCAGAAAGTCTTCAACTACGCCACGATACCGCGCCACGGTACTGGAGCTATTCTCCGCCCCGTAGGACTTCAGCCAGGCTGTGAAGTGCTCCTTGATCGTCAACTGAGGGAGGGGGGCTCCGGAGGCCTCCATGATCTCGGCCACCGTCGTCTCGATAACCGTCCGCGCCTTGTCTGGCGTCAACGATCCACTGCGGGCGCGGTCCTCTAGCAGCCTGTCGGGCTTAGGAGAAGGGATTTGAAGGGGGGTATGGCCGTATC
>CAYYMW010000393.1:0-6329 GCA_964472515.1 uncultured Verrucomicrobiota bacterium
GGGTAGCGGACGGGTTAGCCAATGCGCGAAGCGTCTAGTTTCCACAGGGTGTGCGGATACTCATCTTGGACAACGACTGTAAGATCCGAGGCCGTGATCGAAACGCCCGCCGCAGGAACTGAAAATAGGGTCACCTCCAACTTCGGGTCATGACGAATGTCTAGCGAGCCAAGAACCCAAGAGACGGGAGCACGGATATCCGATAACCCTGCGAATACCAACTCAACCGGAGGCAGACTCTCGCTCGCCGGGGACGCTATACTCAAATCGAGCTGTGAACGACTGCAATTGTATGCCCAAAGGCGGACCTTGCTCGAAGTATACCGCGCCAAATACCGCTGGCAGGCCTCGGGTGTCAGCGGGTCAGAGCCACCGGCACTCGAGCGGAAAGCCGACGCATTGATCAGTGCTATCATCGAGTAGACCTCAGATTAGGCGGTTTGCTCATGATTTCCGGACCGCCCCACTTCGGGAATCCGCAATGCATACAGCGACGCGCCAACGGATTGTGAAACAGGAACTTCCGGAAGAAAGCACGCTGGCAGTTCGGGCACGGAAGCGAGTCCATCAGGTTGCTTGAGACGATGAATGCGATCATCCATGCGCCTGCCAAGACGTAGACCGGGGTGTCCGAATCAAGCAGCCGGCCCAGGGGATAACCGAGTGCAGCGACCCCGGGGATGAAGGTCAGCCAAACGCCGAGAAACCAGCGGCGACGACGTCGGTAGTCCTGCCACGACGAGTTCTGAGTCTGGCTTGGAGCGTTCACATCGCCATCCACTTCGCGGCGTTCTCTTTCCTGTGTTTCCACTGCCTGTGTGTCTCTAAGACTCGCTAAAACCGAGCTGCCTGTCGAGCCGGCAACGGCATTGTCCACCTCACGCGGCGGCGCACTTTCTCACGGTGTCCCAGGTGCGGGTGGTCACTTCGGCGCCGAAGGTCTTCTCGATGAGGGTCATGAACACCGGGCCGCGCGGGCTGGGCACATAGGCGGTGAAGACTTCGCGGCCCGTGCTGGCGAGGATGCGCGCCCCGTCCTGCTCCACCGGCAGCGGCGCGGCGGGTGGGCGCGCCGTGCGCAGGAACGTGACCACGCGCTTGGCATTGGCGGGCAGGGTGAACGGCGCGAACGGATCGGCCGCGAGCATCTGCTGCAACGAATCCACGGACCGGACGATGGTGTAGAAGGTGCGCCCCAGCCCCGCCTGCATGGCCGCCTCGGCCTTCCGCTCCAGGGCGGCTTCCGTTGCGGGCCGGGCGGTGAAGACGACGTTTCCGCTCGCGAGCACGGTCTTGACGTCCTGGAAGCCAGCGGCCTCGAAGCACCGCTTCAGCTCCGGCATCTTGGCGTTCATGGGGCTTACCCCCCGCAGCAAGGCAACGTATCGGGCCATACAGGGGACTATCTTAGCACGTCAGACCGACTTGGTAGTGGCCCAGTGCATTCTTCAGGCGCATCCACAAATTGCCGCTCAAGGCAGGAACTCGTTCGCGGGGTGGTTATCGGGTGCGGTTCGGTTGCCCTGGCTCATTGTGCGAGCTCCCGAAACCCGATCTTCAGAAGCGCCCGTCTGGCGCTTTCCAAGTCAGCGGCAGATTCGATTGCCATCATTTCCCGGTAGGAAGGAAATCCGCTGCCATCGCCCTCCGCCTGCGACGCGTGGTTGCCGAGAAACTTCGGATCCGACTTCCTCATCTCCTCCTCGAAAGCGACCTGCTCTTTCAGTTTAGGCCAATAACTGAACCTCCCGCAGAAATGCCGCTCGCTCTCGAACCAGCCGCCGCCACTATCACGAGCAACCGCGCAGGAGATGACCCCGCCGGAATGGCTATCCTGATATCGAATTGCAATCCATGCACCGTTGGTCAGGGAGACGAACCAACCCAGGTAGCCGACCGCGTTTGTCAACTCGCTCGGAGTGTGCGCCGATTTCAGAACGCGGATCGACTCGCGTCGAGTGACAAGACGCCAAAGCGCAGGGTGATCACCGAAGCGATATGCCAGGACTCCGGCACCGATCAGAAGCGCAAACAGCAGCTTGGTTTTGGATCCCTTCATGGCGTAGAAATCCAACCGGCCATGGCGTTGACGTTCACGACGGGCACCGGCTGAAGGCCGCACGTCCGACACCTCGGGACAGCCGCAGTTCCGTTGAGCTGGCCTCTTGCCTCGAGTCGTCGGCATTCCGCCGGAATGGTCCAATCAAGCTCCACGGTTGCCCCCTCGTTTCGCTGCCATCTCCTGCATGTGCTTCTTCTGCTCCAGTTTCTCCCGCCGCACCCGCGCGCGGCAGGCCCGGCAGCGCACGGCTGTGGACTGGACCGGGCCTCCCCATTCCTCGTGCCAAAGCCGCTGCTGCTCGGCCGTCCACACGCACTTGGCGCCACAATCCCGGCACGTGAACCCGACATCCTCGTAGTACAGCGGCGGCGAATACGAGTTGTTGGGCGTCTGCCTGGCCAAATCCGCCTTGATCCGGTGGATCGTTCTTGCCGTTCTTGTGGCCTTGCGCTTCATGGAGACCGATGACTCACGGCTGCGGCACGCACGAAGAGGGGAAATGCGGCATCCGGCCAACCCTCGTCCACCTGCCTGCAAGCTCGCCTGACCGCCCGCACTTTAGGCAGAATTGGCAAGCAAGGCAATCCCGTTGGCCCGGCCAAACAGCCCATCTTCGGTTTCACTTCCACGCCACAAATCTAAAGTCCACTTTAGTTTCGCGGCCTATTTCTAAAGTGCAGTTTAGATTTGTGGCGTCCGCCGCGCCGGACACCGTCAAGCCCAACGGCGCCCCCAGCCCGCCTACGGGTTGCCCGGGACTGAGTTGACGGCATGAACGCGGCGGGTTGAGGGTCGGGTTGAAGGACGGCGAAGCTGGAGCCAAATCCTCCCGGGTGGGCCGGGAAGGGGAATTTCTGGCTGGCTGCCAGCAAAACGGTGCGGTATTGCTGGGGAAAACTGCCATGACCAAGCTCGAATCGAACCTGAGTCTCAAGGAGTTGATGGACCAAGCCAACGCCCGGCTGGAGCCCATGAGCGTGGATGACTTGCGTGGCATCATCCTGGCTATGGCGCGGGAGCTCCAACCCATGGAGCGCCGCGCCTTCCTGGGCAAGCTGGTGGTGCCGGCTACACAGGTCGGCAACCTCAAGGCCGCGGTCGGTGACCGGCTGGCGGAGGAGATCGCGGCGCTGGAACGCAAGCTGCTCAAGGACATGGCGGATCCTCCCGAGGAACGCGGCTACTACCGTGACGACGACGACGATGGCGAGACGGCCTATGCCGCCTATCACGGTCGGCTGAAAGATTTCTTCGACCGTGCGCGCACAGCCTTCGACTTGGGAGACTACGCCGTGGCGGAAGCCGCCTACCGCGCTTTATTCCGCCTGCTCTCGGCCGAGGACGATTACGGGCGGCGGGTATCGGTCCCCGTGGAGGCGGCGCCCGAGGAGGCCCGGCATCGGTGGCTGCGGGCGCTGGCCGAAATCACTCCGCACCCCAAGCGCGCCAAGGTGCTGCGGGAGGCCATGCGGGAGGCGGTCGATTCCTATGTGGTGCCGGGGCGGGTGTCGGTGGTGGGAATCTTCGAGGCGGCCGCCACCCCGATGGCGGGACAGGAGGCGTTGCTGGACGCGTTGATTCGGGCCTTGGAGAACTCCCAGGACAAAACGGGCGATCGCTGGCTGCGCGAAGCCGTGGGGCTGCGGCAGGGCAAGGCCGGCCTGGCCGAGCTGGCCCGCCGGGACGGAAAACGGCGGCCCCGGGCGTATCTCGACTGGCTCGATGCCGTGGCGAAAGAGGGCGACGCGGCCGCCTCGATGGCGGTGGCGCGCGAGGCGCTGCAAAAGCTGCCAGCCGGCCTCCGGTTGCGGGCGCAGGTGGCGGATCGCCTGACGACGGCCGCCATCGCTCTGCGCCAGCCGCAGGCGGTGATCGAGGCAGCGTGGGAGGCCTTTCTGGTGGAACCCGGGACGGCCCGTTTGCTCGGCCTGTGGGAGGCGGTTGGGGAGGCGGGACCACGCCAGGACTGGATGCGCCGGGCCGCCCGGCATTGCGCCGGCTTGACCAAATCCGAGCCGTCCTCCGTCCCCTTTCCACCCGAGGATGAGGAGGACGACGACGCGCCGTTCATGGACGAGGCCGATGGCGCCTGGCCGTCGTGGCACTCGCCCGCCCTGGTACAGGCCTGCGCCAGCCTGCTGGCGGGAGACTGGACGGCGGCGATCGGGCTGGCCAAGCAGCACAAGCCTCTGGGCTGGAGCGATGGCGACAACGTCCAGGCGCTGGCGGTGCCTTTCCTCCTCGTGTGGCTGGCAGGAGCGCCCGGAGAGGCCTTGCCCACCAGTCTGGCCAAGCAATGGGGCAATGCTACCGAAACGCTATGTTCTTGGTACAACAACGAGGGCTTGAAACCGCGCTTGAGCGCCGCGTTCGCGCAAGCCATGCAAACCGGCCCCGCCGGTCCCGCCGCCGAAGACGAGTGGCTCGAATGGACCGTGGGAACCGCCTTGGCGCGCGCCAAGGCCATCGTGGACAGCGGCCACCGTGGCGCTTACGACCGCGCCGCCCTCCTCGCGGTGGCCGCCGCCGAGACCCTGGCCCGCCGGGGGGCTCGGACCCAGGCCATTGCCATGTTGGATGGACTGGCCGCCGCCCACCGCCGGAAGTACGCCTTCACGCGCGAACTCGCGGCCCAACGGCGCCAGTTCGACGGCGGCCCGATCAAGGGGGTCAAACTAAGGTGAACCCCTGACTAATCTCGTAGAGCACCGATCTTGGCTGCCACATCCCGGACGAACGCAGGCGGAGCAAGACGCAACACCCCGGCCTCGACCACGACACGCTCCGTGCGGAGGTTCTTCCCGTTCTGCGGGTCCCACCACTCGATGCGGTAGGCGCCCACGGGAAGACCGTTCACCGCTACCGTTACACCGGAGATCTCAGTGGGTGTCACTTTGTCCAGCACGAGCCTGGGCCAGGTGGCCTGGCGGTTGCAGAGCCAGAGCCAGGCGCGGTCCCCGGCGCGCAGGCCCACGGCGTGGACGCGGTCGTCGCTCACGTGGGGGTGAGCGGGCTGCACGCTACCGCTGGTCCATGGCACGTCGGCGATGAACCGGCTCAAGGGCCGGTAATGCGGATAGACGTCGCGTTCGTCCAGGCGTTCCCACCACCAGCACCAGGCGGTGGCGGAGAGGCCGGACAAGGCGGAGGCCCAGAGGGCGTTGTGGGCATCGGCCAGCTCGGGGCTGCGCTTCATCTCGTCGCGCAGACCCCACTTGTCGTCGGCAATGCCGAACTCGCCCAGGCAGGCGGGTTTGGCCGGGGCTTGCTCGCGGAGCCAGCGGGCACGCTCGAGCACGGCTTCGACTTCGTCGGCCAGCCGGTTGCGGTCTGTGGGGCGCAGATAGAAATGGGTGTCGGCCAGGTCGAGTTGGGGATGGCGGCAGTCCTTGGGCGACGGTCCCCACGTGCTGGTGGTGCGCAGGTGGTGGTTGGGATCAGTGTTGCGCAGGTAGTCCCCCAGCTCGGTGTAGAAACGATCCGTGGGCAGGCCGGGGTCCTGCTCGTTCCAATACTCCCACGCGGCGACGCTCGTGGCGTAACCCCAGCGCGCGACGGCGTAGCGGAGGAACTTCTTCGCATCCGCGATCGCCCGCGTGTAGGCCTCGCTGGTGGGGTCCTTGAGATCCTTCATGTAGAGATCGCGCGTGAGCAGGCAGAGCTGGAGATAGAGGCCATGACGGCTGGCGGCGGCGACCAGTTCATCCAGCATGAAGGCGTCGAGCGGGTTGTAGTAGCCGCGCGCGGGCCGGTTCAGGTCCGCCTCCCAGAGCAACTCCGGGCCGCCGGTCGCCTCGCGGAGGGAGAGATCGGCCAGCACGGCCGTGCCGAAGCCTTCGTGGTGAAAGCGCACTGAGCCCAGCCAGCGGTCCCCCGGCCCGGTGCGGAACGTGTGACTGAACGGCACCCAGGCGGCGGTGGCGCCGGCGGACAGGGCGTTCGTGGCGCGCACGCCACGGGCTTCGAGGCGGACGGAAGTCCCTGGTTCGAGATACCAGCGGGCGGTGAGGGTATAGGTGGTTTCCGGGCGTAGGCCGACCGGATGCGAGGGCTCGACGTCGAGCGTGTTCTTGCCCTTGGGGAACGTGACGCCGCGCCGGCCGGAGTTGGGCTCAGCCGGATCGGGCACGAACGCCGCTGGGCCGGCCCACGAGCGCGCAAAGGCGTTCTTCTCCGCCTCGATGGCCATGGCCCAGTCGCCGCAGCAGGTCCACACGCGCAGGTAGTTGGCGCCGTTGTCCGCCAGCTTGGCGAAGGCCTCCTCCGC
>CAYYMW010000394.1:0-6327 GCA_964472515.1 uncultured Verrucomicrobiota bacterium
TCCCGCCCCCGAGGCCAATGGCATCGTGGGGCAGGACCCCCAGTTGCATCGCCCGCTCGAAGACAACTATGCCGTGGGCCCGGCGAGTGTGGCCGCCGGACGAGGCACACGACTCGCCGTCGCCCAGGCCGATCTTCTGGGACAGTGCTATGCCGATCCACCCACCATCGGCGCCTTCGAGGCCAGGCCGCGGTTTCGGCTGGAATCCCAACTTCGCACCGGCCCGAGCTTCCTCCTGCGTTACCCCACTGTAATCGGACGCATCTACCGCATTGAGGCGCTTGACCTGGCTCCCGACGCGGTCTGGCGGGAACTCGCCGTCGAATCCGGCACTGGCGCCGACCGAGATTACCTCCATCCCGTCGCCGATGGATCGGGAAGCTGGTTCCGGGTCGCGACGGACCTGGCGCCCTAGCACCCCGGCCCCGCAAGTTGCCTCAGAACGGTGCCGACGCGATTGCCGCGCGAGCGCTCGACAAGGGCGACCGGATCGTTAGGATGCCGGCCATCATCTATGACGGCAGCAGCCCAGTCGGGATCCAACTCAGGCGATCGCTATCACGCTCTGGACGCGGTTCGGGCCTTCGCGCTTCTGCTCGGCGTGGTGTTCCACGCGGCGGAGTCGTTTGGGTCCACGGCCATCTACTACTGGGCCGTAGGTGATCCTTCCACGAGCGTCTTTCTCGACGCGTGCCGGCACGCCAGCCATTCGTTCCGTCTGGAGTTGTTCTTTCTCATTGCCGGCTTCTTCGCGCACCTGGTCTGGCAACGCCGGGGCCTTCGCGGTTTTGCCAGCAACCGGGCCGGGCGCATCCTGGTGCCTCTGGTAGTCGGTTGGGCCATCCTCTATCCCATATTGGTCTGGCTCTGGCTGACCGGAGCGGCCCAGACGGACAGGTGGGAGATCGTGGGAGTGCCGCCGGAGTACCGCTCCACTCCTCCCTGGCAGCTCACCCTGGGGTTCTTCGTGAGCCTGCAGTTCCTGAAGAAGTTCGACCTCACGCACCTGTGGTTCCTGTATCAACTCCTGGTGCTCTATGTGGCCGCCCTGGGGTTGCGGTGGGTGGTACTGGGCACGGCTGGCGGCAAGCTGCTCGTGTCCCGGTTGGACGAGTGGTTTCGCCGCCTCATGGAATCGCGCTTCCGGCTCGGATGGCTGGTCATGATCGTGCTGCTGCCGCTCTGTTTCCAGCATGAATGGGGTGTCGATACGCCCAAGTCCTCCCTGATCCCGGAATTGCCCGCCACCAGTCTCTTCGCGGTGTTCTTTGCCGCCGGTTGGGCCCTGCACCGCCAACCGGACCTACTGCAAGTGCCGGCCAGGACCTGGCGTCAGCATTTGGGCATTGGCGTGGTGGCCACGCTGGGGACCCTCGTCATAGTCTCGTCCCTGCCCGGGTGGGTGGCGCAGGGCCGGGTGAATCCCGTCGCGGCTCGTTTGGCCTATTTCCCCGTCTACGGCCTGATGATGTGGTCCTTCGTACTGGGGTTCCTCGGGCTGTTCCTGCACTTCCGCCAGTCAGAAAGCCCACTCTGGCGTTACCTGGCCGACTCCTCGTACTGGGTCTACCTGATCCACCTGCCGATCGTGGTTGGGCTGCAGCTCTGGGTGGCAGCCTGGCCGCAACCATGGTTCCTCAAGTTCCCCTTGGTGGCCTCGATTGCGCTGGCGCTATCTTACCTGAGCTACCATTTCCTGGTGCGCTCCACGTTCATCGGCCGGCAACTCAACGGGCACCGCTACCCCTTGAAATGGCCTCGCCTGCCGGCCGGGCAGGCGATGATCCCAGGGAGTCCCTAATCCGCCGCCTGCTGGCAGGGCACCGGGCAAGCCGGACCTCAGGCTTCAAACACCGAGGTGTGGAGTTCCCGGCCATCCAGCGCGTGGATGCGGATGGTCATGCCGTTCCTCGTCACCCGGCCGCGAATGAGGGTCGCATTGTCAGCCTTGGGGCCGCCTCCCACGATTTGGGCGTAGGGAAACGCCTTGGTGGCAGGCAGGCAGGCCCATTGATGCATGTGCCCGGAGATCACGGCGTGCGCCCGCCAGCGGACGAGCGAATCATGCCAGGCCTCGCGGCCCCGGCGGCTGAACCAGTCGAACCCGCCCTTGTCGTAATCCACCGGGTCCTCGGTCTTCCAACGGAGTGGGATGTGGCAGAAGACCAGGCGGAACGGCGCCTTCCGAATCTCCTTCCGGGCAATGACCTGCCGCAGCCACTCGGCCTGCTCGCGAATCAACGGCTCGAACGCGGCCAGGCCGTTGAAGGTGGGATGGGCGTCGGGCTTGTCCTCCCCGGTGTCGAGGATGATCGCCGCCAGCGGGCCGTGACGGAAGGCGTGAAAGGGCCGTCCCGAGGGGGAATCCACGTAGTCCGCCACGCCGTTGGCCCAGAGCCCGCGGACGTCGTGGTTGCCGCGCGCCAGGAAGCGGGGCGCGCCTTCGGCCAGGTTGGCCCCCTTGGGATGGACATACAGCCCGGGGATGACCTCGAGCTTGTCCACGTTGTTGCTGACGTCCCCGTTCCACACCACAAATTCGGGCGGTTCCGCGCCGGTGAGCGCGTGCAGCTTCGCGATGGTCTCGGCGTGGTCGTGCGTGTCGTTCCAGACGGCGAAGGACGCCTGCGTGGCCGCGGCATCCAGCGTGCGGAAGGAATAGACCGGCGAGTACTCGGGCGTGCTTTCCTTGAGGGGAGCCGTGGCGGTCCGCCACCAGTAGCGCGTGCCGGGCTTGAGGCCGCGGAGGCGGAGCCTGAGGACCCGCTCGTGGTGCGGCACAAAGCCGTCCGGCGTGGAACGGCCGACCGAGCCCAGATCGGACGTCTCGCCATACTCCACCCAACCGCGCGCCGCGGCCTTGACCGTCCACACCACGGTGACGGCCGAGTCGCTGGGACCGTAGAGCACCGGCGTGCCGTCCACCACGGAGCCCACCGAATTCGTGCCCTGGCCGTTGACCGTGAGCGCAGTGCTTCCTCCCGCCAGTGCCGCGCCGGCCAGGCCCATGCTTCCCAAGAAATGCCGTCGGTTCATGGAACGAAAGAAACCGGGAAAGGCAGACGCTGGCAAGCGCCAAACGCCGAGTGGCACGAATGCCGACGCGCGGTGACCGTCTCCATAAAAGCGCCGACGGCAGATCTACGCCAGCCCGCTGCCCTGTAGCCGTCCGCTGGGCTGATCGCGAAGGAAGCCAAGGCGGAGGTGCTGCGGTGGCTCGAGCAAGGCCACCGCCCCCGACTTCTGGAGAGCGCCGGCAGAGCGAAGCGGCGCCAGCGCTGTGGGCGGGCGCTTTGCCCCCGGCAACGTGAAAAGCGGTGTCGCGCTGCGCGGGCCACCGCACTCCACAAGCGCCCCTGGCCACCAGCCGTTACTGCCACCGCACGGCCAGGGTCGGATGAACTTCAAACTGCCCGGCCAACTCGTCGAGGGGCCGCTCCCCCTTGAGGACCTCCAAGGCCGCCTTGGCCTTGAACGGCGCACTGTGCTGCCGTCGCTTCGTTTTGCCGTTCTTCATCCTCATACCCGTGGCTTTGCCAGCATAAGCACCGGTCCTGCTTTTCGGGCGCAGCACACCGATCACGTCGCCCGACCATGGCGCGGGGCCTGGGAACCAGCCTCGGGTCATGCCACGTCCTCAACTCGCATAGGCCGCATTGCAGGGGCCAGCGCTCCAGCCGCGATGGCGAGGGCGACGAGTATCAGGATCGCCCCGACTGCGAACGTGGTCCGCATGCCGGACGCTACCGTCTCGGGACTCGCGGTGGCCATTTCGCTCGTCGCCGACGCGTACGTGAACACTGCCCCCATGACAGACGCCCCGGTGATAAGCCCGAGATTGCGCGCCAGGTTGAGCATGCCTGAAACGACACCCCGTTGCTCCGGGCGGACCTGCGTCATGACGGCGGTGTTGTTGGCCGTCTGAAACAGCCCATAGCCGGCGGTGATGACCATGATGGGGGCGACGTAGCCCGGAATGCCAAGCGTCGTCGACATTACGGCCAGAATGGCGGAACCGCCTGCCATTCCGAGCAACCCGAAGCTGGTCACACGCGGTGCGCCAAAGCGGTCCGCCATGCGACCGGCGGGCACTCCCGTCAGCGCGGCGACCAGCGGCCCGACTGACAGGACAAGTCCCACCATGGCCGCCCCGAGACCGAGTGCACGCGAGAGATAGAATGGGCCGACCACCAGTGTCGTCATCATCACGGTCGAGACGAGCGCGCTCATCGCCAGGCTCGTGCTCAGCCTCGGCTCCCGGAACATCGCCAGGCGGATCAAAGGCGATGCGGCCCTTGTCTGAGCATGCACGAAGAGAGCGACCCCCAGGGCTGCAGCCAGCAGCAGGGCCAAGTTGAGCAGGCCGAAACGACCGCGCCCCACCGTCATGGCGAGCGCGTAAGCCCCAAGGGTCAAAGCAAGCACCAGCGTACCCACCGTGTCGAATCCCGCCAGGCCCGTCCTCGGTCCTCGGCGATCAACGGGAAGGTGGCGATGCGCGAGCAGCAAGGTCAGGATTCCCAACGGCAGGTTGACAAGGAAGACGGCTCGCCATCCGCATCCGGCGATCAGAACTCCGCCTAGCGATGGCCCGAGCGCCGTGCCGATCGCGGACATCGTTCCGAGCAGTCCAATGGCGCTGCCCGTGTTTGCCCGCGGGGCGGCCTCACTGACAATCGCCATGGCTAGGGCCATCATGACGGCCGCTCCCAGGCCCTGCGCCGCCCGCCCCGCCGTCAGCAGCCAGAGCCTGGGCGCGAACCCGGACAGGACCGAAGCGACCGTAAACAGGAGGATCCCGGCCAACAGCAGTCGTCGGCGTCCAATGAGGTCACCCAGCCGCCCGACGCTGACGATCATGGTGGTGATGGCAAGAAGGTAGGCGAGAACGGTCCATTGGACTTCCTGGAATGAAGCGGCGAACACCTCCGCCAACGTCGGCAAGGCAACATTGGCGCTGCTGGTCCCGAACGCGGACAACAACATCGCCAGGGAAAGCCCGCCGAGCGCCCCGCGTGTCGTAGCAATGCGTTCCGCACTGCGTGTGACCGGTTCATCTCGTTCGGCAATAAGTACTTTTGACATGGACTTTGCTTTCTAGCGCTCCGTCACTGGAGTTGCCTGACGTTACCACTCGCTCGACATGGCGGAAGACGCAGCGTTTGCACCTTATTCGTGCGTCTGACGCCACATCACGCTCGAACCATGCTATGGTTGACGCATGGCAAGACCCGACCTCAACCTGCTTGTCACCCTTGATGTGCTGCTTGCCGAAGGCAGCGTGGCACGCGCTGCCCAGCGTTTGCGGCTCAGCCCGTCGGCCATGAGCCGGGCGCTGGCGCGATTGCGCGAAACGACGGGCGATCCGCTGCTGGTCAGGGCCGGACGAGGTCTCGTTCCCACCCCCCGGGCCGCTGAACTGCGCGAGCGGGTCAGTCGGCTGGTACAGGACGGGGAAGCGGTTCTGAGCCCTCACAATGGGCTCGACCTGAAACAGTTGGTCCGAACCTTCACGCTGCGAACCAGCGAAGGTTTCGTGGAGAACTTCGGACCGAACCTGATCGCGCGTGCCTGCGAGGAAGCTCCCGGCGTGCGGCTGCACTTCATCCAAAAACCAGATAAAGACAGCACTCCACTGCGTTCCGGGAAGGTGGATTTGGAAACCGGGGTGGTGCAGCCTTCCACAGCTCCGGAACTGCGGATGCAGGTGTTGTTCCACGACCGCTACCTCGGCGTCGTGCGGATAGGCCATCCACTGACCCAGGGTGAAGTCACTGCCTCCCGCTACGCGGCCGGCAGGCACATCTGCGTCTCCCGACAAGGTCTGGACCGAAGCCCGATCGATGAAGCCTTGGAGCCGTTTGGGTTGAAACGCGAAATCGTCACCATGGTCGGTGGCTTTTCGATGGCGCTGGGCCTGGCTCGGGCCTCCGACCTCATCGCCAGTGTTCCTGAGCGACACACCGGAACCCTGCGTGACGGCCTGCACAGCTTCCCCCTTCCGGTCTCCACGCCGACATTCGCAGTTTCGCTTCTCTGGCACCCTCGGATGGACGCCGACCCCGCGCATCGCTGGCTTCGCGGGTGCGTTCGGGATGCGTGTGTCGAGCAACTCCCCGACTCCTCGCCCCACCGCCGATCTCTCGATGAACCGCCTCGCTGATCACGAGGTTCGTGTCGAGCGGTGATGGGACACACTCCGATTCCCCCCGCGGCGGCGCGGGCGTCGATAGACGCGCGGCAAGACCCAAATGACATGGTAATGCCGCAGCCGCGCCCGCCAACCGTCCTCGCCCCACCGCGCGGCCGCACCCGGCGGCTCCATCC
>CAYYMW010000395.1:0-6309 GCA_964472515.1 uncultured Verrucomicrobiota bacterium
AGGGGGAGTTGGGAGAGGGATCGCTCATGGGTCAGCCGGGTTGCAGGGGTGAAAGGAGCATACCTGCGGGCAGGCTAACGGTTCGGGGTGGCGGTGGGGAGTTCCGAGACGCCACGGAGCAGGTCGAACGGAGGCGTCCTGGGATCAATGACCAGGGTGGCGCGCTCCTTGAGCGCTTGCTCGAGGGCGTTGAGCTTGAGCAGGAACACGGCGAGGTCGGGATTCTGCTCGAAGACCTTCAGCGAACGGGCGGCCTCGGCTTCGGCGCCGCCCTTGATGATGGTGGCCTGGGCCTCGGCCTCGGCGAGAATCCGCTCGCGTTCGCGGTCGGCTTGCGAGCGGATGCGGATGGCGTCGGCATCGCCCTCGCCTTTGAACTGCTTGACGAGCTGCTCGCGCTCGGCCTTCATGCGCTCGAAGACTTTGGACGTGATGCTCTCGGGGAGGCCAATCTGCTTGATGCCCAGCAACCGGACCTCCATGCCGTAGTTCGAGGTAGCGCGAGACTGGAGAATGGTCAGCATCTCCTTCTCGATCTCCTCGAGCTTGAGTTCCTTCTCGTTCACGGAGACGAAGTGGGCGAAGGGGTGGCGGCCGACCACACCGTTCTTGGCATCGCGGACCAAGCCCTCCAAGTTCTCCTCCGCGCGGGCCAAGTCGCCGGAAAAGCGTTCCAGAAACATCTTGGGGTCGGCCACGCGCCAACCCACGAAGACCTCGATCATCAACACGCGGCCGTCGCCGGTGGTGGTTTGTTCGTAACGACGCTCGAAGTTGCGGACGCGGTTGTCGAACCGATGCACCTGCTGGATGGGCCAAGGGAGGCGAAAATAGAGGTTCGGTTCCTTGAGGTCGCGGCTGTACTTGCCAAAAGTGGTCACAATGGCGACCTCGGTTTGGCGCACGGTGAAGGTGAAAAGCATGGTGGCAAAGATCAAGCCAACCACGCCGCCAGCGACAAGAGTGATGGGATTACGTTTCATAGGAAAGAGCACAGAAGGGTCGTCGATGAAAGGCTACTTCTTGGCAGCGGGCAGAGTGACATCCAGCAGGTCCTGCCGGAGTTTGTCTTCGAGGTTGAGGGTGACCACGGAGTGACTGTTGGTCAGGGTGACCACATATTTCCGCGCGGAGGAGATGCTGCGGCCGACGGTCTCCAGGTAGGTGCGCAGACTGTAGACCTGAGGGGAGGCCTGCCAGGCGGCCAACTGGTTGGTGAACCGGCCGGCGGTGGCGATGGCCGCCGCCGCTTGTTGCAGGCGAACCGTTTCCGCCAGATCGAGTTTGTGCGCCGCCTCGGCCTTGGCGAGCGGGACGCGTTCCGCGAGGTACGCTCTGGCGTAGAGGTTGGTGGCTTCCTTGTCCTGGATCGCACCGATCGTGCTCTCGTAGTCCGGCGCCACTTTGACTGGCGGGTGGATTTCGTAAAGGCCCACGAAAAGAATGCGCACGCCAAGTTGGTGCGCGTTAGCCCGCTGCTGAATCAGGCGTTGAAGGTCTTCAGCCGCCTTCAACCGGCCCAGGGCGACCACCTCGTTGATGTCGACACTGACGAAATAGCGGCACACTTCGGCGGCGGCCAGACGTTCCAGAAGCTGAGATGCTTCCGCGTGGAGGCAGGCAAAGGATTTGAGGTCACTGATCTGGTACTGCACCGGGATGCCGACGGCCAGGAGGTTCACCGGCACGGCCTGTTCGCCGCCGGGTTCGGAGGCCGCCCCTTTCTCGCGGCTGGCGACAAGCATGTTGTTCTCGTCCTTGACGTGGGCTTTGGTCCAAGTAATCACCCGGGGTTCTTCGTGCTGCGCTTCGGCGCCGTGCCCGTGGCCGTCATCCCCTCCCTCCTCCTTGCCGTGGCCGATGGTGAAGGTCTGCACGCGATCCGTGTCGTAGGTGTAAACTTGGTCGATCGGCCAGGGGAGCTTGAGATGAGGCCCCGGATGGAGCACCTCCCGGCCTTGGACGGGACGGCCGAAGCGCTCGAGGATCGCCTGCTGGCCGGGTTCGATGAACACAACGGTGGTCGACAGGAGCAGGACGCCCAACTGAAGGAGAACGAGCCACGCAAAGGCCTTCTCAAGGAAGCGATAGAACCAGGTTTCGGAGACTTTGAAGCCGAACTGGTAGTCGAGCGCCTGGGCGGCGGTGGTGATGATGCCCCCGGGTTGACTCAGGAGGCCGATGAGGCGGCTTTCGTAGAGCGGGTGTTCTGCCTGGCCCTTGAGGCGGGGGCGGTAGAGCTCGAATACCAGCGTCAGGAGGTTCTCGACGGCGACGAGCGCCAGGATAACGGTCAACACCCGGGCGACGATCCAATCGATGCGGGGGTAGCCGGCCCACCCCGCGACCTCAACCAGGGCCACTACGACGCTGAGCACGGCGCCCAGCAATAGATAGCTGGACTGGGGGCGGAGGAGCCGCTGGCGTTCCAGCGTGGCGAGGACGGCGGAGTACTTGCCGAACTGGAAGAAGACGAGCGTGAAGAGCCCGTTCAGCGCCATCGCCAGGGTCGCCTGCTGGAGGGTGCCGGGCTTGTCTTCCGCCAGTCCCTTCCAGAGCGCGTACGCGCCGCCGGCCTGAAACAGGAAGAGCAGGAAGCTGAACACGGGCACAAAGTAGCGCTCGAATTGCTCGCGGGACCGGCGGGCGGGGAGGGTGTCCGCCGTCTGGCCGCCAAAGAGCTTGCCGCCGGCTTCGGCCTTCTTCAGTTCGTCGAACTCGAGTTGCTCCAGGCGCTCGCGTTCCTCGACGCGCATTTGGAAGTAGCTGACCAGGGCGACCAGGAAGCCGGTGCCGAGGAAGACGGAGGCCACGATGCCGGAGGCGGAGTTGGCGTGGCGGGCGATGATGGCCCCGAGCGCGCCCAAGGCGAGCAGGAGGAGCCAATTCACCAAGCCTTTGCGATGCAAGTTCTGGTCCATGGGAATCTCAGCTCAATTCACGGTCTTCAAATAGCAGGAGGGCCAGCGCCAGGGACGCTCCCAGATAGCCGGCCACGTAACCCAGGGCCCGGCCCACATAGCTCCACGGGATTTGCTTCTGCGCGTCGATGGCGTCCGCCACCCAGAACAACTGCCAGTTGGGCGTGATGGCGTAGAGCAACGTGGCCCACCACTGGCCTTGCTGCGCGCGCTCCTGAAACAGGAAATTCGACATCAACCCGAGGATGAAAATCGCCGCGCAGATGGCGAGGGTGGGGATCATGTCCAGCCGGGTGGAGCAAATCAGGGCGAGGCCGGCCAGGAGCCAGACCGCGAAGAGGAGGAGGACCGTGGCGGGCAGCAGGTTCCAGTCAACCCCTTTGGCGAAGGTCTGAATCTGCCCTTCCTTGTCGAGGAAATTGATGATGACAAAGGCCAGGCAGACCGTGCCCATCAGGCAGAAAACCGCGTCGGAAACGAAAGGTCGTTGCAGGAAGTAGTTGGACAGCCCGGCCAGCACGTAACCGAGCAGAACGCCTGCCGCGTAGATCTTCAACGCCAGCGTATCGCTGGTGCCGTAAGCGTCGAACGCCATGCGGCTGGCCAGGAGGATCGAAAGGAGGTTGTAGGCCGTCAGCAGGCTCAGGGCGGTGGCCAAGCCGGCGTACTTGGCGAGCAGGAACCGCGCCCGGCCCACGGGTTTGGCCAGCACGGCCAAGGCCGTGCCCGTTCGAATCTCGTGGGCTACGGAAGCCGAAGCGCTGAGGACCGCGCCCACCAAGCCCGCCAGCAGGGTGATGGCCAGAACGCTGTCCTTGACCATTTTCGGGTCGTCGCCAAACCCGAAGTAGGGGACCACGGACAGGAACACACTGAACGCGCCCGAGCAGGTCAGCAGCAGCAGGAAGACCGGCTGCCTGACCAACTCCATGAAGGTGTTTGTCGCTATGGTTACAAACTGTCGCATGTGAACAGCTTAGACCTGCCATTCTAGGCAGCTTTTCCGCAAATGCAACCCGATGCTGTCGGGCGGGGCGGCCAAGCACGAACATTCCTATGCCAAATGGTTCTGGCTGAGAACTGTGCGTTGGACGGCACATGCTGTGATTTGCGGCGCACACCGGGTTTTGGTGGGGTAGGATGGCTCTAGTGTAATAGTGCCCAACGGTCCAGGTGTCTCTCGCATGAGGCCTGGCTGCGGATGGCGGCTTCAAGCTTCGCCTCCGTTTGCCGATAGTCCGGTGTGCTTCGCTATGGTATCAACGAAGGCGAGCGCGTTGTACGACCGATATCTGTGAGACCGGCGCCCGGTGGCGAACACTTGTGGCAGGTGTTTCTCCTCGCGGTGATGTTGACCGCCGCAGCCCAAGCGGAACCCAGCAACCCTGCCCAGCAGACCAACTTGATGGCCCTGAGCCTCGACGAGTTGCTGGCTTTGCCGGTGGAGTCGGTCTACGCCGCTTCGCGCTATGAGCAGAAGGTCTCCCAGGCCCCCGCGTCGGTGTTGGTCGTGACGGCGGAGGACATTCAGACTCTGGGTTACCGCACGCTGGCGGAGGTGCTGCAAGGAGTGCGCGGCTTCTATACCCGGTATGACCGGGACTACCAGTACGTGGGGGTGCGCGGCTTCGGACGGCCGGGGGACTACAACGGTCGGATTCTGCTCCTGATCAATGGTCACACCAGCAATGACCCCATCTATGATTCGGCGGGCATCGGGACGGAGTTTCCGCTCGACTTGGACATGGTGGAGCGAGTGGAGGTGGTGCGCGGGCCGAGTTCGTCGGTCTACGGCAATAACGCCTTCTTCGGCGTCGTCAACGTCATTACCAAGGCGGGCAAGGATTTGCAGGGCGGACGCGTTTCTGGCGAAGCCGGGAGTTGGGACTCTTACAAGGCCAACTTCAGTTATGGGCGGGCGTTGACCAACGGGGTCGACTTCGCGCTGGGTGGCAGCTACTACGACAGTGCGGGGCGGCAATCGCTCTACTACAAGGAATTCGACGATCCGGCCACCCAGGGCGGGGTGACGCGGAACACGGATCGCGACCGTTACTACCTGGCCTATGGCCGGGTCAGCTACGGTGGCTTCACCCTGCAGGGCGGCTACAACGAGCGGGAGAAGCGCATCCCTACCGCTCCCTGGGGGAGCGACTACGGTGACCGGCGAACCGCCGACACGGACAGCCGCGCCTATCTGGACCTGGCGTTTCAACGGAGCTTCGAGGCGGATTGGGACCTGAGCGCCCGTCTTTACTACGACCGGTACGATTACGACGGGGCCTACCCCACCCTGGGGGTGCTGAACCTAGACCACGCGTACGGGAGCCGTTGGGGTACCCAATGGCAGGTGGACAAGCGCCTGATGGATCGGCACCGCGTGTCGCTGGGGGTGGAGTATCGGGACAACTTCCAGCAAGACCAGGAAAACTACGACGCGGATCCTTATTTCTCGTATGTGAAGGATCGGCGGGATTCCTATGATGTCGCGGCATACACCCAGGCCGAAGTGGGCATACTGACCAACCTGACCCTGTCCGCCGGCGCGCGCTACGACTACCACAGTCTCTTTGGAGATAGCGCGAATCCCCGGTTGGGGCTGATCTACACGCCGGTGGCGGGCTCGACGTTCAAGGCGCTGTATGGCACCGCCTACCGGGCGCCTACGGTCTTCGAAGCCTACTACGCCGGGGTGGGGTACGAGGCCAATCCAAATCTCGAGCCTGAGACGATCGCCACGTATGAACTGGTCTACGAGCAAGAGCTGACCCAACATCTCAGGCTGGTGGGCACCGCCTACTATTACGAGATCGATGGTCTGATCTCGCAGGAAACGGACGTGAAGGACCCGGTCGATCCGGCGGATGACGTCTTGATCTACCGCAACCTGGAGAGTGCGCGGGCGCTCGGGGGCGAGTTGGGGTTGGAGGGACGCTGGACCAACGGTTTTCGCGGACGGCTCAGCTATGCGCTGCAACGCACGGAGGACGCCCAGACCCACCAGGAGCTGGGCCATTCGCCGAGGCACCTGGCAAAACTGCAGTTGACCGTGCCCCTGTACCGGGACCGGCTGATGGGCGGCATCGAGCTCCTGTATGCCAGTCCGGTGTGGACCCTGCGGCGCGCGCCGACTCGCGACCAGTACCAGGCCAACCTGACGTTGTTTTCGCAAAAATTGATCAAAGGAGTGGAGTTGTCGGTGGGGGTGTACAACGTGTTCGACACCCGCATTGAGCACCCCGGAGCTGCGGAGCACCTGCAAGATGTCATCGAGCAGGATGGCCGGAGTTTCCGGGTGAAGCTCACATATCGGTTCTAGGGATTCATGGCATCCGTGGCACCCAACGACAGGTCCAGGCCGCCCTGGCAGCTCGCGCGCAACTGGCGG
>CAYYMW010000396.1:0-6283 GCA_964472515.1 uncultured Verrucomicrobiota bacterium
GATACGGCCATACCCCCCTTCAAATCCCTTCTCCTAAGCCCGACAGGCTGCTAGATCCCAGCCCTGTGCCCTGGCGCGTTCCAGTGCTTGCCCACAGGCCGCCCGGGGTCAACTTCAAGGCGCCACCACGCGGAAGTACAGGCTCGGCTCGCCTAGCTCCGGCAGGGGGAGCGTTACGGCGGTCTTGGAAGGCATGAGGTTGGTCAGATTGACCCAGGCGCGCAGGTCGGCGGAGGACTGCAGGGTGTACCAACGCGGAGCGAGGTCGTTCAGGAACACCGCTCGCGGAGCCGCCGGCTGGGAGGCCACAAGAGTCGGGCCCTGGGTCACCGGGGCGAACGGATTGGCAAAGAGGCCGATGCCGTAGTTGTAGCGGCCAACGATCCGATCGCCAGCCGCCGAGAACGCCGCGCTGGCCGGGCCGGTACTATAGGCCCACTGGTCGCAATCCAAGAAATAGGGCAGGCCGTCGCTCAGCCGAAACAGGCGTGGCTCGCCCGCCTCACGCACCACCAGGAGCCGCTGGTCGTCCGCGCTGAAGGCGATATCGGTGACCAGGCCGGCCCCTGTGAACTCGCGCACGAGGGCGCCATCCGTCACCTGGCAGACGCGCACCCGGCGGTCGTCCCCGCCGAGGGCGAGCAACGTGCCATCGTGGGAGAAGGCCAAGGTGGCGTGCCGGTAGATGTCCAAGGGCAGCGTCTTGACCAGCGCGCCAGTCTCAGCGTTCCAAAAGCCGACGGCCCCGTCCGGGGTCACGGCGGCCAGCAATGGCCCACCGGGGACGAAGGCCAGCGCTGTGTGGTCGTCGAAAGGTCCGTTGATTGTCAGCGTGCCCGAGGCGGCCTCCGATAAGCAGACCCCGATGCCGCCGCCGAAGATGCCGGCGAGTTGCCGCCCATCTGGAGAGAACGCCAAGGTGACCATCGGGGACCCGAACAGCGGTACTCTGCGGGTTTCCTCGAAGTCCTCCTGCCGCCGGATCGACACCCAGTAGTCCGGCGTGACCATGGCCAGCCACCGTCCATCGGGCGAAAACACGGCGTTTCTCCCCCCCAGCGACTGCTCTCCCAAGAGCAACCCATCGGCGGTCCGCCGCCGGTCTACCCAGACGTTGCCTTGGGTCTGAGCCAGGGCGAGCACGGTGGCGCCATCGGGGGCGAAGGCTACCGCCGTGTGCGAAAGCGCCCCGCCGTCAATCCCCCCAGTGGTGACCAACTGCCGCCAGACGGGCTCGAACGGCGCCTTTACCGTGGCTTGGGCGGGGGGGCTCTCCAGCGCGCCGCCGGGCTGCGACACCACCACGCTGTACGCCCCCGAGTCGTTCGGGCCGGCCCGGCGCACTTCCAACGCGGCGTTGGTCGCCCCTGGCAGGTCGCGTCCGTTAAGCCGCCATTGGTAGTTGAGCGGCCCCGGGCCTCCCGCGGTGACTTGGAGGCTGAGGTCGCTCCCCACTTGCAGACTCTGCGCCGCGGGCGGTCCGGTCAACGCCGGCGGGGTGGTGATCGTGAGGTTCGCCACCACGCTGGTGGCCATCCCCAGCGCGTTGCTGGCCAACAAAGTATAGGCCCCGGCGTCGCCCACGGCCACCTGCTCAAACGCCAGCGCGGCGTTGGTCATTCCGGGCAGCGGCTGTTCGTCCTTCAGCCATTGATAGGCCAACGGCAGCGCGCCCTCCACCTTGCCCCATAGCCGGGCTGGCTGACCCGCGGCCGCGGACAGGCTTCGCGGTTGCACCGCGAGGACCGGGAGCTCGCTCACCCACGGCACCAGCCCCACGCGATTCCGCGCCACGGTCACCGAGCCGTCCTTCTTGCCGTAGGCCAGCAGTTGCCCGGACCCGGAAAACGCCAGGCTAGTGACCTCCTCCACCTGCTCGTCGAACGACTGGAGCAGCGTGTCGTCGGCTGTCCGCCAGAACCGCAACGTGCTCTGCCCGCGCGTGACCACGACACTCCAGTCGGGGGTGAACGCCAGGTACTCCGCGACATCGAAAC
The DNA here is from genome assembly GCA_964472515.1 of uncultured Verrucomicrobiota bacterium. GTDB lineage: Bacteria > Verrucomicrobiota > Verrucomicrobiia > Limisphaerales > J093 > CAYYMW01. The sequence continues at coordinate 1,998 of CAYYMW010000396.1, forward strand.
CGGGGTGCAGTTGGCGAATCAGCTGGCCCGTCTCCACCTCCCAGAGACTCAGAGCGTCCGTCGTCGGATGTCGGGTGGCGAGTTTGGTGCCATCCGGGGAAACCGCGAAGAACGCCCCCGGGAAGCCGCGCTCCACCGTCCCTTCGGGGAGGCGCAACAAGCGCGTCTTGGGCTCCGCGCTGCCGGCGAGCATCCGCTGGCCGTCTGGCAGAAAGGCCAGGGCCGCCACGGGGCCGGCGAATGTCGGCAGCTTCCCGACCGCAGTGGCGCCCGCCGTCGGATAGAGCCCGATGCTCCAATCGCTGAGCGCCGCGGCGCCATGGCCGCCGTCCGGCGCCCAGGCAAAGGCCGTTGGGGCCAGCCACAGGGGTGTCTGGCTCGGCGGTTCGCCCGGCCGATAGAGCAGGAGTGGGAGCGAGGGGTACGCCGGCACGACGTTGCCGCCGAACGCGCACAACGCCCGATCATCGGCGGAAAAAGCCAGCCCATGCGGCCAGACGCACGCTGCCAGCCAAGCCAGCGCACCATCCTGGGTCTTCCACAGCCGGATCGTATGATCGTCCGCGTCCCCGGCGCACGACGCCAGCGTGGTCTCGTCATGCGAAAACACAACTTCCCGCACGGGATCGGCATGCGCCGTGAGATAACGGACCAACTGGCCGTCGGCAGTGTCGAACTGCGCCACTTGGTCGCCCTTGCTGCCGGCAACCAGTTGCAGGCCGTCGGGTGAAAAGGCGACCGCCCGTGCCGCCGAGCCGAACGAGTTGGTCCACCGGCAATTGCCGGTGGCAACGTCCCACAGACGGAGGGCGTTGTTTAGCGACGCCGTGGCCAGCGTCCGGCCATCGGGCGAGAAGGCCAGGGAACGCGTGACGGTGTAACCCAGGGTGTACGTTTGCACCGTCGCGCCATCGGCCGTCGCCAGCAGTTGGACACCCCATCCCTTCTCGGGCGCGGGCGAGCAGGCGGCGAGGTGCTGGCTGTCGGGCGAGAAGAGGACGCATTCCACCCAGTTGGTCAACCCGGGGAAGTTCGTCATGGCGGCCCCATCGGCCAAGCGCCAGAGCGTGCAGCAGGATCCGGCGCCGATGACCGGTTTGTCTTCGCCATCGGCCAGCCAGACGCCATCGGGCGAGAAGGCCAGGGAGCGGATCTCCCGGTCGGGGCGCGCCCACTCGCGCAGCACACGCCCGTCGCTCAGCTGCCGCACTTGAATCACCCCCACGTACTTGGCACTCAGATTGTCGGCAAAGCTGCGGGCCACGGCCACCGTCTTGCCGTCGGGCGCCAAGGCCATGGCGTGCCTGGGCAGGATCGACTTGTAGCCGGCCAGACCGCCTTTTTCCTCGAACTGCCGTACCTGCACGCCGTCCTCGACCTGCCAAACCCGGATGGTGTTGTCCTTGCCCCCGGACACCACCTGCTTGCCGTCGGGTGTGAACAAGACGGACTGCACGTCCTCTGCATGTCCCCAGAGGGTGCGTACCAAAGCGCCGTTGTCCCGCCGCCAGAGTTTGATGGTGAAATCGTCGCTGGCCGAGGCGATTAGAGTCCCGTCCGGGCTGTAGGCCACGGCGTTGATCTCGCGGCTGTGCCCCGAAGCCTGCCAGAGGATGTCGGGCGGTCCCTGGGCCAGGCAGTGCGCCCCGCCGAAGGTGATCATTACGCCAGCCACAACCCCGCTTACTGCAGCCCGGGTGGACAACACTCCCATTGACTGGAACGATAAGCAGCCAAGGTACCGCATCCTCACCGCCCATTCGGATCTCGTCATCGACTTAAGTCTCCTAGTTCGCGACTCGGTACCACATCAAGATCTGTCGCGCAAGCGTTTTTAGACCGTCTTCCCTGGCATATCGGGGGCATTTCATCTGGAGTTGCCGTTCCCTTCCCCGAGCGCCGGAGCGCTTTGCATGCGAGCCGCGGGCCAGGGATGGCGTGCCGGAGCGGTTGGGCTCACGGCGCCAAGGTCCTGGCCGTTGGCCACCCAGCCTCTTTGAGCGCGAGCTTTCGGAGGCCAGGTTGGGCCGGGCAGGCCGCGGGTAGTTTAGCCGCTGTTCATAGGGGGCGGATCAGGAGTTGGAGTTTTTGCGTCTTGGTCAGCTGCCGCTGCCATTCCGGGAAGAAGCAGGCCTTGGTTCGGCCCCGGTGCCGTTGCAGTTCGAAGAGGCCCAGCAGCAGGTTCCGCAGGGCGGCCATGACCTGCGCGCCCGTGCGCCCGCTGATGCGGGAAGCGTCTTCGCGCAGGCTGACATCCCGGCGGTGGTGGGAACCGTTTTCAACGGCACTCCAGTGGTCGCGGGTGGCTTGGAGCAGTTGGGGAGCGCGGTATTGCCGGGGGGCGGCGCTGGTGCAGTAGAAGGCGTATTCTTCGAAGGAGTCAATGACCTTGCCGGCCCGCAGTTCCTGGCGTTCCCGCCACACGGCGATCAACTGCCAGCAGCCGCACAGGCCGGCCTCCTCGGGGCTCACACTGACTCGCTGGAGGCGCCGGCGCACCATCCGCCCGTGCTCTTTGAGCCAGCCGGTGTCGTGTTCAGGGGAAAAAAAACCTGGGGCAGCCGGGCTTGCGCCCGCTCCAGGATGCCGCTCTGGTTGCCTTTGAGGCTCCAGAGGTAATCGGCGCCCAGTTCCTGGGTGACGAACCGGCTGGACTCCTGCTGGCACTGGATGGCATCGGCCGTGATGAGGCTGCCCTCCAGCGCGCCTTTGGGCAACTGGTTGAGCAGCGGCTGGAGGGCCGGAATCTCGTTGCTCTTTTCGGCGAGGGGTTGCTGGGCCACCGTCAGGCGCAAGCGGTGGCTCACCGCCGAGAGCAACTGTAGCGGCTTGCCCCCGGTGCGGGCGCTGCCGCGCAGACATTTGCCATCCACCGCCAGGGCCTGGAGGATCGAAAGCTCCTGGGCCATCAGCCATTGGCCCATCCGCAGGTCAAACTCGGCGGCGTCGAGCCCATTAATGACCCGGAAGAAGGTGGTGTCGCTGGGGGCGCGGTAGCGGCCGGTCTGGGGGTCCGACCGGCAGCCCAAGGCCCGCAACTGACGTTGGGTGAGTTTGCCGCACACATCCTCAAAGGCCGCATAGCCGCCGGCGCCCAGGAGCATGGCCAGGGCGGCGCACGCCAGCACGAAGGGCTGCCGATGCCTTAAACCGTGGCCCCGCCGCGGGTCCTTGAACTGGGCGAAGACCTCCAGCAGCGAGCCCAACTGGGCGGCCCGCAGCGGACAGGGCCCGCAGATCTTCTCCTCATGCTCGGCCAGCTCGGCGGGCAGCCGTCCCTGGCGCAAGAGGCCCATCGCCCGGGGGCGCAACTCCCGCAGGTAGAGTTGTTTGGGCTGGCCGTGCTCCTCGTAGTAGTCCCGGCTGGAACGGCCGTAGCCCGCCGTCAGCCCGACGGCCTTGAAACCGCACGCCCGGTAACAGGTCCCCCGGTACTGGCTTTCGTCGACGTAGCTCTCCACCAGCAGCACCGGATGGCCCCACTGCGCCTGCCAGTCCGCACTGAGCCGCTGGAGGCACAACCCCAAGACCCGCGAGGCCAGATTGGGCTGGCGCTGGCGCTCGGGCAAGACCAGGAAACGGCTGTTGTTGACCACCAAGCCCAGCCGCCGCGCCCGCTGGCGCGGCGTCCAACGGAGGGCGGTCTCCCGCGCCTTGGTGTGGGGGGTCGCCCCGCTGAAGACCAGCAGCGCCACCCATTGCCCCTGGGCCTCGGCGACATAACGCAGGCTGGGCCCGCCCACCCGGGCGCTGTGCAGATAATGTTGGCTCACCAGCAGGGCATCGAAGCGTTCGCGCTCCTCCGGAGCGAGCAAGCGGACGCTCACCTGGGCCAAGTATTCGCTTTCCGATACCGCTTTCCCGTTCGTCATGCCTCTGGTGTGCCCGAAGGCGCGGCAAGTGTCTAGTCGAAAACCGAGATCGCTAACAACCGCAGCCGCTTACCCACCTCAGATGAAATGCCCCCGCTGGCATATCCTATTTCAGTTATCCGGTCCTGCTCGCATTGCGACCCTGCCCATTTGGGATGTTCAGGGGACTTCTGGACTAGTTGCCAGCAACCAGCAAAGTCGAGCGCAACCGGGTTGGACTTGGGTCAGCGGGTCCTCTGGTGAGGATGGAACGAAACGATTCTCAGGGGCAAGGGCCGCGTAGGTTGTGTCGAAACGCGTCGCGTACCCTCAGCCCAGCGCGGCGGTTGTGCCCGCACCACTTCCTTCTCCGAACCCTCTGAGCGCTGGCTTTATTAATGGCCGGGGTTTGGCTGGGTGTATGAAACCCAAGCC
>CAYYMW010000397.1:0-3411 GCA_964472515.1 uncultured Verrucomicrobiota bacterium
GGCCTGTATGGCGGTCTCCCGTGAGTGCCCCGGGCAACTCGGCAGGGGGCGTCCAGGTGCGGCCCTCGTCGCGCGAGAAGATGACGTGCGAGTTTCTCCGCCGCGAGTTTTCGCGCAGCAACACCGCCTGTTCGCGGCCATCGGGGGAACGAACCAAACCCGGTTCGCATAGGTGAAGCTCGGCGCTGCCATAGACCGAATCGGGTTGGGTCCAAGTCAAGCCGCCGTCGCTTGAGAAGGTGCGGTAGAGCGTGAAGAAGGGGCGTTCCAATTTCGGCGGGGAGGCGCGGAAATACCGGCCATCGTCGTGGAACATCGCCAGATAGTGGCCGGGGCGGTCGCGCAGGGCCTCGACAAAGCCCATCACCACAATCCCGCCCCAATCGCCCGCCGCTTTTAGCTCGGTCCATGTCTCGCCATCGTCTTCACTGACCGCCAACCGCGCCGGATGCAAACCGGACCAGAGGATCAGCCGTCGCTTGCCTGCCTCATCCACCACCCGGTGGATCGTGGGGGTCTCCTTCGAGGTGCTCCAACTGGCCGGCACGGGCAGGCGCTCCGACCACGTCAGTCCGCCGTCCCGGCTGCGCTTCAGGAGGATCGCGCCCCGCCCGTGCCCCTTGGGATAGACGCACAGCATGGTCCGGCCGTCCTCCAACAAGACGGTGGTGGGATGTCCCAGGTACTGGCCGGCTTCGCGGTCCACCACGACTTGCCGGTTGGTTTCGCCGGCCAAGTCGATCAATGGAATGGAGTAGCCGCGCGCGGGCGGTTGGGCGACAGCGGCGCCGTCAAGGGTCATCGCGGCCCACAGGAACAAGCAGGCAAGGCTCGGTTTCATACAAATCCGATGTCTCCGTGGAGCGTAACACCAAGCCCCCCACCAAAGCCAGCCTGATGGCGGCTGGCTGGGGCATGGGGGCAAGGGGCGAGCCCAGACCGAATGCCCGCACCAAACCTGCCTCCTCACCGCGATTGACGGGGTCCCCTATCAGCGGGCCCGGGTGAGCCGGGCGGGATGCGGCGTGGCACGGCATTCGAGCGGCCGACTGCCTGGATGGCGGAGTCCATCGCCAACCAGCACGCTGCGGAAAGACCCCAAGACTTGGCCGAGCCCGCGAACCTGGGGGGGGCGGATCGATCTGGTTTTCAGCCACGGCGCGGAGCGCGTCTGTCGGCGAGCTTGCACCGGCAGGGGAATTCTGTCGTAATGCCCGGCGTATCCGGCATTTCAGGAACAAGCTTATGACGACCACGGCATCCTCCGAAGAACTCGTCTGGCAAGGCCATCCTTCCCATGTCACGGCTTTTCTGCTGCATGTATCTGCCTGGGTGTGCGTGGTGACCCTGCTGGGGGCAGCGGTCATCTTGGGGCAGCGATTCCAGAACCCCCCGGGGGCCGTGGCCTGCCTGGTTGGAGCCGTGCTGGCGCTGGCGGTCTCACTCTGGAACTGGCTGAAGGTCCGCTCGATTCGCTACGAGGTCACGACCGAGCGGCTCAAGACCACCACGGGCATTTTGACCCGGCGGCTGGAGTCGCTGGAGTTGTACCGGGTGCGGGACCTCAGCGTGGTGCAGCCTTTCTGGTATCGGATCTGGGGCAAGGGGAACGTGGTGCTGCAGACGTCCGACCCCACCACCCCAACGGTGACACTCCTCGCGGTGCCGGACCCCGAGGGCTTGCGCGATCAGTTGCGGCAGCATATCGAACGCTGCCGCCAGCAAAAGCGCGCCTTTGTGACCGAGATCGATGGGGAATCGCTGCCTCCGAATCCCGAGCGGTAGCGCGCCTCCGGACCGCCTGAATCGCCCTCCCCTCGAATGCGTCCAACCTCCGCCCAAAGCAACATGACTATTGTGAAAACCGTGACCCTGGCAGGCTGGCTGCAAACCTGTATTGCCGGCCTCTCCGTAGCGGTGGCCGCCGACACCGATTGGCAACCGCTCTTTGACGGCAAGTCCCTGGCCGGTTGGAAGGCCAACGAGCACCCCGGTTCGTTCAAGGTCGTGGACGGCGCCATCGCCGCCGACGGGGACCGTTCGCACCTGTTCTACGTCGGTTCGACCACCACCGCCGAGGCCGATTTCCGCGATTTCGAGCTCCACGCCGAGGTGAAGAGCCTGCCCGGCGCCAACTCCGGGCTCTACTTTCACACCGCTTTTCAGGACAAGGATTGGCCCGCGCAGGGTTTCGAGGTGCAGATCAACAATTCCCAGCCGAAGCACGGCGACTACCTGGAGAACAAGAAGACCGGCAGCCTCTATGGCATTCGCAACGTCTACAAGGCGCTGGTCCCGGATGGAGAGTGGTTCAACGTGGATGTCAGCGTGCGCGGTAAGCAGGTGCAGATCCGCCTGAACAGCACGCTGGTGGTGGACTATACGGAGGCCACCCCTCCCGCGGTGCCCGCCGGGGCCGAGGGCCGGGTGCTCGGGCATGGCACCTTCGCCCTGCAATGCCACGATCCCGCCAGCAAGGTTTTTTTCCGCAATCTCCGGGTGCGTCGCCTGCCGGCCGCCGCTGCGGTAGCCGCAGCCCCGGCGGTGGATGACTACTACCGGCTGGTGCTCAAGCTGGGCGTGGACAACTTCCCCTTGGTGGACTTCCACATCCACCTGAAAGGCGGCCTGACGCTGGAGGAGGCGCTCCAACTCTCCCGCAAGAACGGGATCATGTACGGCATTGCCCCCAACTGCGGCGTCGGCTTTTCCATCACGAACGACGCGGGGATTTACGGTTTCCTGGAGCAGATGAAAGGCCAGCCCATCTTTTTGGGCATGCAGGCCGAGGGCCGTGAGTGGGTGAAGCTCTTCTCCCCCGCCGCCATCGCCAAGTTCGACTATGTGTTCAGCGACTCCATGACGTTCACCGATGACCAGGGACGCCGCACGCGCCTGTGGATGAAGAACGAGGTGCAGGTGGACGATCCGGAGAAGTTCATGGACACGATTGTCGAGCGGACCGTGGGCGTGCTCAGCCGGGAACCGATCGACATCTACGTCAACCCCACCTTCCTGCCCGAGGTGATGGCGGCCGATTACGACAAGCTCTGGACCGAGGCGCGGATGCAGAAGGTGATCGAGGCCGCCGCCCGTAACGGCGTGGCCATCGAGATCAACTCCCGCTACAAGCTGCCCAGCGCCAAATTCATCAAGCTCGCCAAGCAGGCCGGCGTGAAGTTTTCCTTCGGCACCAACAACGGCGACCGCGACCTGGGCCGTTGCGAATACGCGCTGGACATGGTCCGCGAGTGCGGCCTCACCTGGCAAGACCTGTTCATGCCCAAGCCCGACGGCCGGAAGCCGGTCCAGGTCAAGGGCTTGCCCAAGTAGGGCTGGGGGCGACTGGGAGACACCCGGAATCGACAGAGCCGACCGCAAACTGGGCTTGGAAAACCGGTATCGCGGGAC
>CAYYMW010000397.1:3511-6281 GCA_964472515.1 uncultured Verrucomicrobiota bacterium
GTATCGCGGGACAAGTGACCGATCTGTTCCTGTTGAATCAGGGATCAGGCTCGATCCTCGGCCAGGGATCTCCGGCGCGGTGGACGCCAGCCGACCGGATGATGACGGGGCAATGCTGCGGCAAACCTCCTTGGCGTTAAGGCACTAAGGTCAAAAGCCTTTACACTCCCGGAGGGTTCTCCGATCATGGTGGCGTGTCAGTTGATGCCGCCAACAGTGAGCGGAAGGGGTTGACTGCGTCCAGCTCGGATTGGGCGGTCAACCTTCGTTCCGGTGTCGAGATCGCGATCGAGCGGGCTCAGGGTAATCTGCTGCGTTTGCAGAAGCCGGAAGGGTACTGGATCGGGGAGTTGATGGTGGATTGCACGCTGGTGGCGGACATGATCGCCTACCACCACTGGAACGGGACCGTGGATCCCGAATACCAGCGGAAGGCGGTCAACCATCTTTTCTCGCTCCAATTGCCCGAGGGCGGTTGGAACATCTACCACGGCGGGCCGGCGGACGTGAACGCCACGATCAAGGCGTATCTGGGGCTGAAATTGGCGGGAGTGCCGGTGACCGACCCCCGGATGCTGCGGGCGCGGGCGGTGGCGTTGAGCTTGGGGGGCGTGCCCCACATGAACACGTTCTCGAAGCTCTACCTGGCGTTGTTCGGGTTGTTCCCTTGGAGGTACGTGCCGACGATTCCGTGCGAGGTGATCCTGATCGGCAAGTGGTTCCATGTGAACTTCAACGAGATGAGTTCGTGGACGCGGTCGATGCTGGTGCCGCTCTCGATCATCAACCACTTCCGGCCCACCCGGAAGCTGCCGGTCGAGTTGGAGGAACTGTTCCCCGAGGGGTACCACACGCGGGATTTGCGGCTGTCGCACGACCCGGAGTTGTTCACGTGGCGGAACTTTTTCCTGGCGTTGGACGGGCTGCACAAAGTGGCCGAGTGGTTTGCGCGGCATCAGATCCATCCGTTCCGCAAGCTGGCGTTGAAACGGGCGGAGGAATGGATGCTGGAGCGGTTCGACGGCTCGAACGGGCTGGGGGCGATCTTTCCTTCGATCGTCAACTCGATGATTGCGCTCAAGGCGCTGGGCTACCCGGCGGATCATCCGCGGATGAAGCAGGCGCAGCAGGCGCTGGCGATGCTGCATCACGAGGAGAAGGACTCGTTGCGGATCGAGCCGTGCCTGTCGCCGGTATGGGACACGGCGATCGTGGCGATGGTGTTGCGGGAGTCCGGGTTGCCACCGGATCACCCGGCGCTGAGCAAAGCGGGCACGTGGCTGATCGAGAAGGAGATACGGTTCCGGGGCGACTGGCAGCACAAGAACCCGGCGGACGTCGAACCGAGCGGCTGGGCGTTCGAGTTCGAGAACAAGTGGAACCCGGACGTGGACGACACGGCGATGGTGCTGCTGGCGTTGCGGCTCATCCCCACAAAGGACCGCCAGGCGCGGGATGAGTGCGTCCAGCGCGGGCTGAAGTGGACGCTGACGTTTCAATGCAAGGACGGCGGGTGGGGGGCGTTCGACAAGGATTGCACGAAGAACATCCTCGAGAAGGTGCCCTTCGCGGATCATAACGCGATGCTCGATCCCGAATGCGCGGACATTACCGCCCGGATTCTGGAGTTGCTGGGGTACGAGGGATATAGCCTCGACCACCCGCAGGTGGAACGGGCGCTGAACTACCTGCGCAAGGAGCAGAAGCCGGATGGGTCGTGGTACGGCCGGTGGGGCGTCAACTATATTTACGGCACGTGGCAGGCGCTGCGCGGCTTGGCGGCGATGGGCTGGAATATGCACGAGCCCTGGCTGCTGAAGGCCCGGGATTGGCTGGAAAGCGTGCAACAGCCCGACGGCGGCTGGGGCGAACGCTGCAACACTTACGATGACCCGGTGTTCAAAGGCCAGGGGCCGAGCACAGCCTCGCAGACGGCCTGGGCGGTGATGGGGCTGTGCACCTTTGGGGACCCGGAACGGCCGAGTCTCCGGCGCGGGCTCGATTATTTGATCCGGAACCAGAATGCCGACGGCTCGTGGACCGAGCCGGAAACGACCGGCACCGGGTTCCCGCGGGTCTACTACCTCAAGTACGACATGTACCGGAACGCCTGGCCGCTGCTGGCGCTGGCAACCTACCGGAAGTTGCTGACGCGCCAGAAGCCGGGCGACCCTGACGGTCACTGCCAAGGCCTTCCGGAGACGCTCCTGCGACACAAGGGCTGAAGGCCGCCGGTCTGCGGCAACGGGCCAGCAACGCGCAAGCTCTCATGACCGACGGTCCAGAAGCGCGGCTCGAACCGCGCCCCTACCTGCGATGGCTGGTGGCGTTGAGCGTGTGCATGCTGGGCTTTGCGCTGGGGGCGCGGTCGCTCAACGAACCGGACGAAGGCCGTTACTCGCAGATCGCCGGCACGATGGTGGAGACGGGGGACTGGCTGGTGCCACAACTGTGGTATGCGCCCCATCTGGACAAGCCGCCCCTGACGTACTGGGCGGTAGCGGCGTCCATCCGGTGCTTTGGGCGCAGCGAGTGGGCCATCCGCCTGCCACTGGCCCTGGCGGGGCTGAGCGGGATTCTGGCGGCCTACGCGCTGGGCGCGCGGCTGGGCGGGGCGCGCACGGGCTTCTGGGCGGGGCTGATGCTGCTGAGCTCGTTGCTCTACTTCGCGATGGCGCGCATGCTCACGACGGACATCTTCCTCTGCCAGTTCCTGGCCTGGACCGCCTATGCGATCTGGCGTGGCCACGAGGAATGGACGGGTGACGAC
>CAYYMW010000398.1:0-6272 GCA_964472515.1 uncultured Verrucomicrobiota bacterium
GATCGAGCGGGTCACGTATTTCAACGAGGAGAACGGGTTCGCCGTGTTGCAGGTGAAGGTGAAGGGGTTCCGCGACCTGGTGACGGTGGTGGGCAGCCTGCCGTGCGTGAGCGCCGGGGAGTGGCTGCACGCGGAGGGGATGTGGATCCAGGACCGCGAGTATGGCCGGCAGTTCCGGGCGCGGCTGCTGACGAGCAGTCCGCCGACGAGCCTGGAGGGCATCGAGAAGTACCTGGGGAGCGGCATGGTGAAGGGGATCGGGCCGGTGTACGCCCGGAAGATGGTGGGCAAGTTTGGGGAGCGGATCCTGGAAGTGATCGATGGCGCGTCGGCGCGGTTGGAGGAGATCGACGGGATCGGGCCGAAGCGGCGGCGGCGGATCAAGGACGCCTGGGCGGAGCAGAAGGTGGTGCGGGAGATCATGGTGTTCCTGCATTCCCACGGGGTGAGCACGAGCCGGGCGGTGAGGATTCACAAGCTCTACGGGGCGGAGGCGGTCGAGCGGGTGCGGGAGAACCCCTACGCCTTGGCGAAGGATGTGGCGGGCATCGGCTTCGCCACGGCGGACCGGATCGCCCGGGACCTGGGCATTCCGGCCGATTCGCTGGCGCGGGCGGCGGCAGGCTTGGACCATCTGCTGCTGCAAGCCACCCAGGAGGGGCACTGTTACCTGCCGCTGGAGGAACTGACCGAGGCGGCGGTGAAGTTGCTGGAGGTGGGCGAGGCGCGGGTGAAGGAGGCGCTGGAGCAGGCCCTGCGGCGGCGGGAGTTGGTGCTGGAGACGATCGACGGCACGGCGTGCGTATTCCTGCCGGCCTTGCTCAAAGCGGAGCAGGGGATTGCGGATCGGATCGCTCGGCTGGCGCGGGCGCCATCGGCGTATCCTCCCATCGATGCCGCGCGGGCGCTGGCATGGTGGCACACCCGCCACCGGCAAGCGCTCTCGGCCAGCCAGGCCACGGCGTTGGAGATGGCGCTGCGACACCGGTTGTTGATCGTGACCGGCGGGCCGGGGGTGGGGAAGACCACGTTGCTGCGGGCGGTGCTGGGGATTCTGAGGCCGAAGCAGGTGAAGCCCATCCTCTGCGCGCCCACAGGCCGGGCGGCCCAACGGCTGGGCGAGGCCACCGGCCTGACGGCGCTGACCATCCACCGCCTGCTGGAGGCGGGCGGGGGCGCCGGCGGGAGTTTCGCGCGAAACGCGCACCGGCCACTCGAGGGGGACTTGCTGGTGGTGGACGAGTGTTCGATGGTGGATGTGCCGCTCATGCACGCGCTGCTCTCGGCCATGCCGCCGCAGGCGCACTTGCTGTTGGTGGGGGACGCGGACCAGTTGCCGTCGGTGGGCCCGGGGAACGTACTGCGGGATTTGATCGGATCGGGGCAGGTGCCGGTGGCGAGGCTGACGGAGGTGTTTCGCCAGGCGGGAGCGAGCCAGATTGTGCAGGCGGCTCACCGGATCAACACGGGCCAGATGCCGCAGTTCGGCAAGAAGGGCGAGGAGTCGGATTGCTTCTTCATCGAGCGGCCCGAGCCGGAGGAGATTTCGGCGATGTTGCTGGAATTGGTCCGGGAGCGGATTCCGCAGCGGTTTGGGTTCGACGCGATCCGGGACGTGCAGGTGCTGAGCCCGATGAACCGGGGTTCGCTGGGCATCCGCGCGCTGAACGAACTGCTGCAAAACACCCTCAACCCGGCCCGCGCGGACGCGGCGGGGATCACGCGGTTCGGCACGCAATTCCGAGTGGGGGACAAGGTGCTGCAAACGGAGAACAACTACGACAAAGGGGTGTACAACGGGGACATCGGGCGGATCGCGCGGATCGAGGAGATCGACCAGGAAGTGGTGGTGCGGTACGACGACCGGGAGGTGGTGTACGATTTCGGCGAGTTGGACGAATTGACGCTGGCGTACGCCATCACGATCCACAAGTCGCAGGGCTCGGAGTTCCCGGTGGTGGTGGTGCCGCTGGCGATGCAGCAGTACGTGCTGTTGCAGCGGAACCTGATCTATACGGCCATCACGCGGGGCAAGCGCCTGGTGGTGTTGGTGGGCCAGAAGCAGGCGCTGGGCCTGGCCGTCCGCACAGCAGACAGCCGTCGGCGGTACACGGGGCTGACGCACTGGCTGCGGTCCGCCGGGCAACTGGCAGCGGACACGGGCGCGGCTCGCTGAGCCGATACCGGAGGTTCAAGGGAAGAACGTGCGATTGATCACGCGATAGAACCGCAACGACGGGGAAGCGGTCTCCGGATCGACGAACTCAAAGGTGCCAAGGGCATCCGGCTGCGCCAGACCCAAGGACCGCCAACTCCGCAGGTCGCTGGAGGCTTCGACCGCGAGCGAGAGACAAGCCGCGCACTGAATCGACAGGCGGAAGCCGGTTCGGTTTGGAGGGAGCGTGACCATCATCCCGGCCGGCTCCAGCTCCAAGGCTCCGGCCTGCAAGCTCCCCAGCCCGCCTCGCTTCGGCACCCCGGCCGTAAATACCGGGGCGGCGGCGAGGATATTGGCATACAACCGGTTGCCCAAGGGGATCAGCGCCTGGGGATCCCTGAAGGCTTGCAGGAGAATCTGCCCCCGCAGGACCGGCGTGCCGTCGGAGGCCGGTTGAGTGATCTTCCCATCCGCGCCGATGTCGAGCGTGACATTGGCGGTCAGGCCCGATGGTGAACCGAGGTGCGCGAGTCGGTTGGTTTGGTCGGAAGGCACCTCCACTCGCAGGTCGCCTTGATGGGTGAGGGCCGGGTCGTTGAATCCCTGGAGACGCAACCCGCGATAGTCGGCCAGGTAGCCTTCCAGATCCGCGTGAAACCGGCCTTCGCGGCTTGCGAACAGGGCACCATCGCCGGGCCGCCGCAGGACAAAAAAGCCTGCTCCCGAGATGTACACGTCGGTGGGAGTGTCGGTGATGTCGATTTGACCCTGCGAGAAGGAGTTCAGGGTTTGACGGACCGCGCAGGTGGCCTCGCTGAGTTGGGCCAGTTCGAGCGCGCCCTGAAATACCGCGCCGGCGCCGTTTCGCAGGGGACGGGTCAATGCGCCCACCGGCTCTGCGCCTTCCAAACCAGAGTAAAGGCTGTGGTCGGCGACTTGCAGGCGTTCCGGGTGCCGGAAGAGTTGGAGCAAGACCTGGCTGCGGACGAACGTCGTGCCATCGAAGAGGATGACTCGGAGCTTGCCGAACCGGTCGAAGAAGAACCGGGGTGGCAGGTGCTCGGGAGCGCCTTCGGCGGCGTGTCCCGCCTCGTCGACCAGGAGGTCGCCGATTTCGGTGAGGTCAGGATTCGCGTAGCCCTGCAACCGGCAACCGGTGTAGGTGACCAGGTACCCATTGCGGTCCACCAGAAAGGCGCCCGCACGCGTCGCGTAGGAAGCGCCCGTGGCCGGGTCGCGAACGATAAAGTAGCCTTCGCCGAGAATCGCCAACTCGCTGGGGCTTTGGGTGCCGGCCAAGTGGCCCCGGGCCAAAGGCCGAGACGGCGGATCGCGGCGATCCACGGCCAACCGCACCGTCGGGTCGGGGGCCTCCAAGACGCCCGACTGAAGCAGGCCGAGTCCCTGCGAACCGGGCGGCTGCGGTGCGGCCAGTCCTTCCGCCGCCTCGACGGGCAGGTAGGTGCGCGGGACGTCGATGCGCTCAAGGCGCTCAGGCCGGTTGAAGTGTTGGAGGACGATCTGCCCCACCGACATCGCCGTTCCATCCGCATATTTGAACCAGACGCCACCCTGCGGGTCCACCTCGGGGTGAGACGCAACGGAGGTACTCGTGGTTGGTAGTTGAACGACGTGAGCGGGCGGAACCGAGGTGGTACCGTTCAGAGAAGCTCCGATAGTAGGCGCAAAAGACGGTCTGAAGTGGACCGGGATGGAGTTGGTGGAGAAGGGAATGCGCAGATCTCCAAGTTGATTCGAAGCGGAAGCCGGGAACCCTTGGAGCCGCAGCCCGGTGTCGGTGACCAAACAACCCGTGTCAGCCTCGAAATGAAGGCTTGCCTCGCGAGTGACAAAGAGGTCGGGTTCGTTCGGATCGCGCACCAGGAAATAACCCGGACCCTGAATGGCCAAGTCCAGCGGCTCCCCCGTGACCTTCACACCGGCTGCAAGCGGGATCAGTTCCGTGGAAACGAGGACCGAGAGCAAGACCAGGCCGACCGCAGCCGCGCGACCGGCAGAACTTACCGACGGATGTCCCCCTTTTCCCCAAAAAGAGTGCCTTCTGGGCATACAACAGTGCAGAGCACTCAGAATGCCAGCGCCCCATGGGCGACTTGGTTCGATGCGCAACTGATTGCCAACGAGGGTAACACGCGTGCCTGGTTGGGGGAGCATTTCGGTCCGCGCAGCGACGACAAGCGGCGAGACGCCGCTTCCACCTTAGGGTTGGGAGGGGGCGATTTCAATCTGCCCACCGAGGGCTCAATGGGTCATCAGGTAGAAGAGGACGTTGATGCCCAACGGATAGGCGCGCTTCTCGGAGAAGAGGTGGAAATAGTCCTCATTCTCACCCTCGCGCTCCCAGCCATCGCCGTCATCCGAATTGTGCACCGCCAGCACGAGGATCCGCTGATGGTCGTCCAACCAGGCGCGAACGTGCATATCCTCCGAACCGGCCCCCCGGCGCACCGAAGCGCGGGCATCGGGGTCATTGGGGTTCTGGTTCCGTCGCCAGAAGTGAATGGAGGGCGACTGAAGCTGGTTCATTGGGCCGCGCAGTTCGAAGACGCAGTGAAAGAGCGGGTGCGAGAGCGGCAGTTCAACCCAGTTTCTCCCTGGCAGGACGCGGGCGATCTCCGAGGCAAAATGGTCCCAATCACGGTCACCCCAGAAGTCATCAGCCATGAATACCCCACCGTTGGAAACGTATTGCCGCAGGATGTCGAGCTCCTGGTCGGAGAACTCGATCCCGCCCACCTGCGCGCCGAAGATGAAGGGGAAGTTGAACAAGTCCGGGTCCGTCAGTTTCAGCACGCGTCCGTCAGGATCGACCCGCATGGAGGTCAGTTCACTGAGCCGGTAAGAGAGATTCAGGTCAGCGTCGGGGTAATCGTTCATCCAGCCCATCAAGGCCGGGCGGCCGGGCGAGCGGAACTGGAGCCGGGCGAAGGTAAACACATCCACCTCAAAGCCAGGCGAGTTGGTCCAAATGGGGGCGGAAGTCACCTGCGGGGCGGTCTCACGGGCGGTGCGAACGGTGTCCGTGTTGACCCATTGCCCGCCTTCGGTGCGGGCCATTGGCCCGGACTCCTCGCGGCCGAACCTTCTTACCCCGCTCCGGAACTGAGCCACGGCAACACTGGCCGCCAGCAACCCGAGGGCGGTGACCGCGACGACCTTGAGGAATGCGCTTCTCACAGGGAGGAGATTTCGCATTTTCGGCGATATTCGATGACAACTTCCGCCACCGATCCTCGAAGAGCAACTCCTTCTGTGGAGCGGAACGCCACCTTGCCGACGGGCTGCGGTCCGGGGTGCCTCAGGAACTCCTGAAAGACTTGCGGGTCCATCCGTGGCATTGGGTGGGCCATTGGATGTCCAATCCTCCCCAAACACTGGACCAGCCGCCTGGATGGTGCGTCAGCAGCAAACCTGATGCAGTGGGTAACGAGCATGGAACGACACCGAAAGACGCAGCGCGGATCGTTTGAAGCCAAGGTGGCCTTGAAGGCCCTCAAGGGGAAGCGGCCCCCCACGAACTGACCGGCGCTTGAAGTTCATCCCACCCAGGTAGTGGAGTCGAGGCAACGGTTGCCGGCCGGCACCGCCGACCTGTTCGAGCGCATGGCGCGCGGCGGTGGAGGCTCTGCGGGCCCACCATTCCACCATCCCAAATCCTGGTCGCCGCCGGTGGCCCGCCGCAGGCGCGTGCGCCGCAGGAGCGGCCTCCGCAGGAGCAAACCGTGGCCAGGGAGGCCGGCAAGGGCGCGGCGAACGAGTCGGGCGTGAGTAAAGAGAGCATCGCGCATTGCGATTTTGCCGCTATTTGCTGCTATTTGCAGGTATTGACGCCTCTCGGACGGGAAATGAGCGGGATGGACGCCCAAACAGCCCGCACACGCCACCGTGAGGCGGAAGCCGGTTTGCGGTGCTGCGCACGGACCTGCGGAGGGCGGACCTGCGGTCGGCGATGTTGGGATCGACAGAATTTGGAGCAGCGGGGTTGGATTCGGAGGGGCGAGGCTGGAAGGCCTCGCCACCAGCAGGCAGGAATGCCTGCGCCACGGGCGGGGAGGTGGCGGCAGGAGTGGGGTCTGCGCCCCCCTCCGGGGTG
>CAYYMW010000399.1:0-6255 GCA_964472515.1 uncultured Verrucomicrobiota bacterium
CCCACCCGCTCCGTCCGCGCCCCCACGGGTTTACGTGGTATTGGTTTTCGTCCACCGTGGGCCAGCCCGAGCCGGTGGTGTAAAGGCGGCGGGTATCGCGGGCCTTCCAGTAATTCACCCATTGTTTGAGCCAGGCCTCGTGCTTGGGACCGCCCGGCTCGTTGCCGTAGGGCATGAGCAGGAACGAAGGATGGTTGCCGTAGGCGCGCAGGATGCGGGTGGCCTCGTCGTAAAGCCACTGGTCGACGGGTGCGCCGTCCCCCACGTTGGTCCAGGCTGCGATCTCCACCTGGTAGTAGAAACCCAGTTCGTCGGCAGCCGCAAACGCGGCCTCCGGCGGGCACCACGAGTGAAAGCGAATGTGATTCAGGCCGTGTTCCTGGCAGATCCGGATGATCCGCTTCCACGCCGCGACATCCGTCGGCGGATAGCCGGTCTTCGGGAAGATGCAGCATTCAAGGGTGCCCCGCAGATAGAGCTTGCGGCCGTTCAGCGCCAGCAGGCGATCCGGCGTGGTCCGGATTTCACGGAAGCCGAACGTCACCGTTCGCTCATCCTTGACGCCCGAACCGGTCAGTTGAAGTTGGACGCGCTGCAAAGCGGGATCAAACTCGTCCCAGGTCCGGGCTTTCGCGCCAAGGGAGATCGTCGCCTCGCAGTCGCCGCCTTGGGCGTCCCAACTCACCGGCACCTTCAGTTTGCCGATCTTCAGCGTGCCTTGACCCGGTTGGCCGGTGGCGTTGCCCAGATGCACCTTGAACCGTGCGGAACGCTCGGCGACGTTGGGGTAAACCTGCGCATCGTCGATCCACACCGGGCTTCCCGGGGCGAGTTCCAGCCGCCCCACGAGGCCGTTCCAATTGCCCTGCGTGTGATCGGACACCGAGTGCGCCCATACGCCCACGTTCACGATCAGGCGGTTATCCACCCGCACCGTCAGCCGGTGGGTGCCCGGGGCCAGTTGGGTCCCAAGCTCGTACACATGCGGAGTGGAGAGACTGACGTTGGTGCCCACGAGCCGGTCATCCACCCAGACCCGCGTCTCCCAGTGAGGCCGTTCCAGGGTCAACACGGCGCGGCGGCCTCCCCACGACGCGGGAATCTCGATTGTCCGCTGGTACCAAGCCACCCCCACATAGTGTTTGTCCGGTTGCAGCCAGAACGGGACCTTGACGTTGCCCGGCTGTCGGTACTTGGCGAAAGCGGGCGATTCGTACCACGTGCGGTCGTTCACGTTCGCAGTCCACTGGGTCTCCACCGAGATGTCGTCGCCGTAACCCTGGTTTTGCAGCGCCCCGGGGAGCTGGATGGACTGCTCCAGCGTGCGGGCCTGCCAGCGTTCGGCCAGGCCCGCGTCCTGGCGGTCCAGCGCGAAACGCCAGGGACCGGCCAGCGAAAGCGGCTCGAGCGGGGCCGCTGCCAGGCGCAGGCTGAAACACGAGGCGAGGATGAATCCGGCGAGGCGGGGATGCTGAAACAGGCGCGCGTGCATAAGACGATGTGCGCCCAGCCTAAGGGGAATCCGCCCCGGCCGCAATGAACGATCCAACGATCGGGATGGAGAATCCTGCGATCCGCCGTCAGACCACCGGGCGATCCCGGCTCCCGCTCTTCAGCGACCCTTCCGGCCAGGCAACCACCGGCAGACCACCCCGACGAGGAGCCCTAGCAGTGTCCAGTAACACAGCATCAGGCCCATGAGCTTGAACAGGTCGGCGCTGCGGCCCCAGTTGGACGAGGCGCCGTGCATCCAGTGAATCACCGGTAGCAAAGGCAGTTGGAGGAGTTCCACCCCTTTCGCGATGAAAGACTCGGGCGGCAGAGCCATGCCACCCACCAAGACCACGATGCCTGTGATCAGGTCCAAGATGGCGCCAAGAATGACCGGGTGTTTGTGCAACATGACGGCCGGGGTCATAGCGTCCTGCTGTGAACATGTCGAGCAGGCCAATGCAGTCTACCGGTCTTGCCCCTCACCCTTCACCTACCTCGTCCCGCTGGTTTCCACCGCCTCGCCCGAGGCGGCTCTGAAAAGGCGGGCCTGCACCAGATCCGGTTGGAGACACACGGCATTGCCTGGCGCAAGGCGCTCCGAGGGGGGGCGGCGTGACACTACCGCCCCCAGCGGCGTATCGAGGTGAACCAACGTCTCCGCGCCCAGTGCTTCCACCAAGGTCACGCAGCCTCGCACTCCCGCCTCGCCAGGATGTCCGATACCCAATTGTTCCGGCCGGAGCCCCAGCACAATATCTTGCTCTGCCAGCGCGACCATGGCCGGTTCCCACGCGGCGGGCAGCGGCCAATTACTCTCCGCCCGATCCGCCACCCCGGTTTCAGTGCCGGGCACGAAGCAGAAGCCTGCTTCCGTGCGCCGCAACCTCCCGCGGAACAGGTTCATGGGGGGAGACCCGATGAAGCCGGCAACGAACAGGTTCGCCGGCCGGTGGTACACGGCCAACGGCTCACCCACCTGTTGAAGTTGGCCCTCCTTCATCACGGCAATACGCTGTCCCAGCGTCATCGCCTCGGTCTGGTCGTGAGTCACGTAGAGCATGGTGGCGCCGAGACGCCGGTGCAGTTGAGCCAGCTCAAGCCGCAACTGGGCGCGCAGGGGCCCGTCGAGATGGGAAAGCGGCTCATCCAGGAGGAAGACCTGTGGTTGCCGGACCAGGGCGCGTCCCACCGCCGCGCGTTGACGTTCCCCGCCGGACAACTCGCGGGGGCGGCGTGCGAGCAACGATTCGAGGCCAAGCGTCCGGGCAGCTTCGGTAATACGGCGCTCGATTTCCGTCCGCGGAGTGCGGCGCAGTTCCAGTCCGAAGGCGAGGTTCTCCCGCACAGTCATGTGGGGATAGAGAGCGTGGTTCTGGAAGACCATGGCCACGTCGCGCTCCTTGGGAGACAGTCCGTCGACCCGGCGGCCTCCGATCGAGATGGCGCCCGCGTCGCAGGGCTCCAATCCGGCAATCAGGCGAAGCGTGGTGGATTTGCCGCAACCCGAGGGGCCTACCAACACCATCAGCTCGCCGTCGCGCAGTTGCAGTGAAAGGTCGCGGACGGCGCAAACCGGTCCGCCGGGAGCGCTCGCAAAGGTCTTGCTGACCCGCTCGAGTTCGACGCTTGCCACAACGGCCCAGTCTTGAGGCGTGCCCGCCGGGTGTCGAGCGCGGAATGGCGTTCAGCCGCCCGCCACGATGCGGACGATCTCCAAGCGGTCCCCCGGGTTGACTTGCCGGGCCGAAAACTCGGACGGCGCCACGGCTTCGCCATTTTGCTCCACCACCACGCTGCGCGGGGGAAGCTGGCGCGAGCGGAGGAAAGCCTCCAGCGTGCAGGGCAGGGGAGTGGCGATCCGCTCGCCGTTCGCGATGACAAAGGTCTCGGCCATAGGTTCAGGCGGTCAGCGCGGCGTCCCAGTCCTTCCACACCGGCTCGCACCCGAGCCGGCGGATGACCTCGGTGACCGCCTCCACGGGGCGGCTATCCGCGATCTCAAACTGGCCGGTGGCGGCGGTGGGATGCCCCGCTGAGGTCTCCAGGGCCGCCGGCGTGGCGGGCTGGATCCGGCCCCTGACGGTGTGATGAGTGTTCCGGCTGCCCGCCCCGGTGTAGCCGCCGGGTTCCGTGTGACTCCCGGCGCTGATCAAGGTGATCCCCAACGGGATGAGACCGTCGCGCAGCTTGGCTGGCTCGCGGGTCGAGAGCACCAGGCCCACGTCCGGGAACAGGATGCGCAAGGCGCAGACCAACTGCACCATCTCGCGGTCCGGGATCGGGTGCAGCGGAGCGAACTCGCCCGCGCAAGGCCGTAACCGGGGCAGTGAGATGGTGAGAGAAGCCTTCCAGCAATGACGGAGCAGGTACTGGGCATGCGCCGCCAGGGCAATCGCCTCGGTGCGCCAATCCGCCAAACCGTAAAGCGCCCCGATGCCCAACCGCTTGAACCCGGCTTGGTACGCCCGCTCCGGCGTATCGACCCGATTCTCGAAGTCCCGTTTCGGACCCGACAGGTGCATCCGCGCATACGTCTCCTGGTCATACGTTTCCTGGTAGATCACCAGCCCCTCCGCGCCCGCTTGCACCAGCGGCCGGTAACCTGCTTCCGAAAGCGGGCCGATCTCCAATGACAGGCTCGGCACCTCCTCGTGCAACGCCGCAATGCACTGCCGCACGTAGTCGCCCGAAACGAACCGCGGATGCTCTCCTGCGACCAGCAGGATGTTGCGAAAGCCCTGCGCCATCAGCGCCTTGGCTTCCTGGCGGACCTCCTCGACGGACAGGGTGACCCGCAGGATGGGGTTCTCCCGGGAAAAGCCGCAATAGGTGCAACTGTTGACACACTCGTTCGACAGGTAAAGCGGGGCAAACAGCCGGATGACCTTGCCGAAGCGCTGGCGCGTCAGGGCGTGCGAACGCCGGGCCAGGGTCTCCAGTTCCCGGCCCGCCGCCGGGGAGATCAGGGCCGCAAAATCGTCCAAACCGAGCTGGTCCTTCCCCAGGATGGCCCGCACTTCGTCCGGCGAGGCCGCCAGACTGCGCTCCCGCAGCCGCGCCATCGGCAACGCCCTCAATTCCGTCACAAAACTCATGCCGCTAACTTACTGCCGGGATGGTGGAGTTGTCCACCCCCCCTCGAACCCGAGTCCGGAGTTGAAATGCCCTCGGGCTGCGACTAGACTTCCTGCATGCCGGAAGTGGAGACACCGTTGGTGTTGCCGGATGTCGGGAGCGACGAGCAGAGCCAGGCGAAGGACAGCCTCGAGCCGGGTTACCTCGTCATCTGTTGGAACGATCCGGTCAACCTGATGGTCTACGTGACGCACGTATTCCAGGTGGTGTTCGGCTGGGCCAAAAAGAAGGCGGAGACGCACATGTTGGAGGTGCATCAGAAAGGCAAGAGCGTGCTCACGCGCGAGAGCCTCGAGCGCGCCGAGCATTACGTGCACCAACTCCAGCGCTACGGCCTCCACGCCACGATGGAGCGCGACGAATGAGACTGCTCAAGAGCGAGAGCGACGCCTGGGTCTTCCGGCTGAGCCGGCTGGAGCGCTCCATGTTCCTGCAAACGCTCGAGCGGTACCCGCTGGTCCCGCCCGCTCACCATCGCCTCACGCGCCAAGCCGCGCCGGTTCCGCAGGATGCCGAACCCCTCCTCCAACAGTCGTTGGCGGAGGAAAAATCCTCCAACCGGAGGCAACTCGACCTGTTCCTGGCCAACGAGCACAAATTCCACGCCGACACCCACGGGGCTCGCCTGAGCCTGACCCGTGACGAAATGGAATGGTTGCTCCAGATCCTGAACGATGTGCGGGTGGGTTGCTGGCTGCAGTTGGGTTGCCCGGACCCCGACGAAGGCAAACCGCCCGTCGTCAACGAGCGCACCGCGCCCTACCTCCTGCCCATGGAAATCGCGGCTCATTTGCAGTGTGCCCTCCTCGAAGCCCTCGGCGGCCGGGGTGGCGCCTGACGCCCGCCGTGCAGCTCCATCCCGCCATCCTCGGCCGCCGTGTCTGGTTCCCCGATCCGCGTGACGCCGTGCGCATCGGGCCTTATGAGGGCATCGTGGCGGTCGGTGGCGACCTTTCCCAGGAACGCCTGCTCCTCGCCTACCGCCAAGGCATCTTTCCCTGGACCGGCGACCCGCTGACCTGGTGGTCCCCCGATCCGAGAGGGGTATTCGAACTGGACCGGTTCCACGTTCCCCACAGCCTGCGCCGCGTGCTGCGGCAAGCCTCCTTCCGCCTCACCCGCGACACTGCCTTTCCGGAGGTCATCCAGGCGTGTGCCGCTCCGGCCCCGGGACGCATGACCACCTGGATCAGCCCCCAGTTCATCGATGCCTACTGCCGGCTCCACCGCGCCGGCCACGCCCACAGCATGGAATGCTGGCTGGAAGGCGAATTGGTCGGCGGGGTCTACGGCGTGTCCCTCGGCGGGCTCTTTGCAGGGGAATCGATGTTCTCCCGCGCCACCAATGCCTCCAAGGTCGCTCTCTTCCACCTCGTCCAGCACCTGCGCCAGCAGGGCTTCGTGCTGTTCGATATCCAGGTTCTCACGCAGGTGACCCGCGCCTTGGGCGCCATCGCCATCCCGCGCGAGGACTATCTCCTCCGCCTCGAAGCCGCCGTCCGCGTCAGCGCCACCTTCTAAGCGGACGGAGCCCCGCCCCGGGATCGCGCGGCCATGACCGCGTTCCCGTTCTCAAGATCCCGGAGGGATCGCAAGCCATTAGCCGGTGGGAAGCGCAGCGCGCCC
>CAYYMW010000400.1:0-6205 GCA_964472515.1 uncultured Verrucomicrobiota bacterium
GGGTGAACTTCTTCGGCGGTTGTCCAGCAGGCACCAGCATCACGCTGGACACCACGCTGCTGCACTACAGCGGGCTGACGCTGTGCGCCAGCTTCCACCATACGCCCCGGAGCATCCGCCAGGCCCTGGGGTACATCGAATCCGGAGTGATCCGGGCGCGCGACTTTGTGGATGGCGCCTGCACCCTTGCGGAATTGCCCGAGTTGTTTCGCTCGATGGCCGCCGGCAACCGCGCGGTGAAGACGCTGGTGCAGGCGAAAAAGCAGCCCGCGGGGCATGACCGTGTGGGGGGCGGGGCTTGAGCCGGGCGGCAGGCGCGTCCGCCAGGCAGGCTGGCGAAGGAAAGCCGTTGCCAAAGCCGCCGCGCCTGACAATCCTGACCTCCCGATGAGTGTGAACGTGGAACGGCTGGGAATAATCGCGGGCAACCGGTCGCTGCCGGTGATGGTGGCGCGGGAGGCGCGCGCCGCCGGGGTGAAGCGCATCGTGGTGGCGGCGTTCGAGGGGGAGACGAATCCCGAGATGGCGAGCGTGGCGGACGAGGTGGTCTGGATGCGGGTGGGGCAGTTGGGGAAACTGGTGGACGCCTTCAAGAGCAACGGGGTGGCGCACTGCGTGATGGCCGGTCAGATTGCGCCGAAAAACCTGTTCGATGTGCGGCCGGATTTGCGGGCCATGGCCCTGTTGCTGCGATTGAAGGAACGCAACGCGCACACGATTTTCGGAGGCATCGCCGACGAGTTGAAGAAAGACGGGATCGAGTTGATCGAGGCGACGCCCTGGCTGCAACGCTACATGCCCGGGGCCGGTTTCCAGGCCGGCCGCACCCCCAGCAAGGAAGAGTTGGAGGACGTGGCGTTCGGGTATCGCATCGCGAAGGAGGTTTCGCGTCTGGAGATCGGGCAGACGGTGGTGGTGAAGGAGGGGACGGTGCTGGCGGTGGAGGGTTTCGAAGGGACCGACAAGTGCCTGGCGCGGGGGGGCGAGCTGGCGGGCCCCAATGGAGGAGGCGTGGCGGTGAAGGTGGCGAAGGAGGATCACGACATGCGCTTCGACATCCCGTGCGTGGGCCCGAAGACGGCGGTGACATGCGCCGAGGCGGGGATCGCGGTGATGGCGGTGGAGGCGCGCAAGACGCTGCTGCTCGACCAGGAGGAGCTTCTGCCCCTGCTGAAGAAGCACCGCCTGGCGCTCGTGACGGCCGGGGCGTGAGGCCGGTGACGGGAACGGCGGACGCCAAAGAATCTGCTGGCCCCATGCAGGGGCGCTAGTAACCTATCGATGTTTGCCGTCACCACGACGGCCCGAGATTGAATTATGGAAGCGACTGCTGACTTAGCCCTGATCGGCCTGGCCGTGATGGGGCAGAATCTGATTTTGAACATGAACGACCACGGGTTCACCGTGGTGGCGTACAACCGCACGGTGTCGAAGGTGGATGACTTCCTCGCCAAGGAAGCCAAGGGCACGCGGGTCCTGGGCGCGCACTCGATTCCCGAGATGGTGGCGTTGCTGAAGAAGCCGCGCCGCGTCATGATGCTGGTGAAAGCCGGCAAGGCGGTGGACGAGTTCATCGAACAACTGCTGCCGCACCTGGAGGCGGGCGACATCATCATCGACGGCGGCAATTCGCTCTACGAGGACACGATGCGCCGCACGAAGTACGTGGAGTCGAAGGGGCTGTTGTACATCGGCACGGGGGTGTCCGGCGGGGAAGAGGGGGCGCGGCGCGGGCCGAGCATCATGCCGGGTGGATCGCCCGCCGCGTGGCCGCACGTGAAGGAGATCTTCCAGGCGGTTTCCGCGAAGGTCGAGGGCGGCGCGCCGTGTTGCGACTGGGTGGGGGAGAACGGCGCGGGGCACTTCGTGAAGATGACCCACAACGGCATCGAGTACGGCGACATGCAGTTGATCTGCGAGGCGTACCAACTGATGCGCCAGGGGTTGGGGATGACGGCGGACGAAATGCACCAGGTGTTCAAGGAGTGGAACGAGGGCGATCTGGATTCGTACCTGATCGAGATCACCCGCGACATCCTGGCCTATAAAGACACCGACGGACAGCCGCTGGTGGACAAGATTCTCGACACCGCCGGCCAGAAGGGGACGGGCAAGTGGACGGTGGTGGCCTCGCAGGAGTTGGGCATCCCGGTGACGCTGATCGCCGAGGCCGTCTACGCCCGCTGCGTTTCGGCCATGAAGGACGAGCGGGTGGCGGCCAGCAAGAAGCTCAAGGGACCGAAGCCGGTCATCACGACCGAGCGCGCCAAGTTCGTGGAGGACATTCGGAAGGCGTTGTACGCGTCCAAGATCGTGTCGTACGCGCAGGGGTTCATGCTCATGCGGGCGGCGGCCAAGCAGTACGGCTGGAACCTGAACTACGGCGGGGTGGCGCTGATGTGGCGCGGCGGGTGCATTATCCGAAGCCGGTTCCTGGGCAAGATCAAGGAGGCGTTCGACCGGAACCCGCAACTGGAGAGCCTGTTGCTGGACCCGTTCTTCAAGAAGGCGATCCAGGGCAGCCAGCGTTCGTGGCGGAACGTGGTGGCCACGGCGGCGAAGAAGGGCATCCCGGTGCCGGCGTTTGCGACGGCGCTGAGCTTCTACGATGCCTGCCGCGCCGAGGTGCTGCCGGCGAACCTGCTGCAGGCCCAGCGCGATTATTTTGGGGCGCACACCTACGAGCGGGTGGACCAGCCGCGCGGGCAGTTCTTCCACACGAACTGGACCGGCCGGGGCGGAGACACGGCTTCCTCCACCTACACGGTGTAGTGGTTTTGCGGGGCGCTGGCTGGCCTGGTTGTGCCGGCCAGCGCCTTTTTTCCGACAGACGAGACCGTGTGCCTTCTGTAACCGAGCCCGGTCCAAGGAATGAGGGCCGCCGCGGGGCCGGTGCGCTGCAGGGTGCAGCGCAGCCCCGCGAACCTTGATGGGTATGCCAATGACACTGAGCGAACTGCGCAGCTTCGAGCCGTCACATCCGTTCTTGGCGGCGGTCGATTCGGACGGTTGTGTCTTCGACAACTACGAGATCAAGCACCGGGAGTGCGCCATTCCGTTGTTTATCGGCCACTTCGGTCTGCAGCCGGCCAGCCGGTGGGCGCGGGAAACCTGGGAGTTTGCGGCGCTCTATTCCCGAACGCGCGGAGTCAACCGGTTCGCCCTGCTGTCCAATGTGCTCAACCTGCTGGGCGAGCGGCCCGAGGTGCTGGGGCGGGGGGTGACGCCTCGATCCAGCGAGGATATCGATCTTTGGCTGGCCAGCGCGGGCCGTTGGACCAATGCCACCCTTGCTGAAGAGGTGGAGCACGGCACTGAGTCGTTGCGGATGGTCCTGGAGTGGTCCCAGGCGGTGGACGGTCTGATTGAAGGCATGGTGCGGGGAATCCCGCCGTTTGCGATGGCACGGGAGACACTCGCCGCGCTCCAAGAGATGGCGGATGTCGTGGTCCTGGGCGACGGGCCGACGGAGGCGGTGGAGCGGGCGTGGGTGGAGCAGGGCTTGACCGAAGGCGCGCGGTTGATCGCGGGCGAGGAGTTGGGAAGCAAAGCGGAGGTGCTCAAGGCCCTGTCGGGTGGCAAGTACGAGCCGCGGCACACGCTCATGATTGGCGATTCACCGCCGGATTTTAGGGCGGCGATGGCGGCTAACGCGCTGTTTTGGCCGATTCTGCCGCTGCGGGAAGAGTGGTCGTGGAGACTGCTTTTTGACGAGGGGGTGAATCGCTTCAAGGAGGGTGGTTTGTCGGGCGAGTACGTCAGCAGCCTGATGGAATCGTTCGAGGCGACCCTTCCGAGCATTCCTCCGTGGAAAGGCGCTTGAGCCGCGAGGCTTGTTTCCAAGCTCGAGTCGCGAATAGAGTCTGGCATGAATCGGCGCCCTGACGAACGGTCAATGCGCCCGTTGCACCGCGAGGTTGAGCGAGTCATTCTGACATAAGCTGTATGCGAGTCCTGGTTGCCCCTGACAAATTCAAAGGCACTTTGACGGCGGTTGAGGCGACGGAAGCCATCGCAGCAGGATGGCTTACCGAGCGACCCGGGGATGAGGTGGTGGGGTTTCCCATCAGCGACGGGGGTGATGGTTTTGGCGAGTTGCTGGGGCATCATCTTCAAGCGGAGGAGCGCCGAGTGCGGACCGTGGACGCGGCGGGGCGGCCCTTGGAAGCGATTTGGTGGTGGGTGCCTTCGCGGCGGATGGCAATGGTCGAATCGGCCCGGGTGATTGGCCTGGCGATGCTGCCGGCCGGCCGGTATCACCCGTTCGAGTTGGACACGTTCGGGTTGGGGGCGGTGCTCCGAGCCGTGGCCGAGGCCCAGCCGCGGCAGTGCCTGATCGGCATTGGCGGCAGCGCGACGAACGATGCGGGCTTTGGCCTTGCCCGGGCGCTCGGGTGGCGGTTCTCCGACGGGGCCCACCGGCCCATCGAGCGGTGGATCGACCTCGCCCGGTTGGCGGCGATCCGGCCGCCCGACCGGACCGCTTTGGGCTTTCCGGTGCGCGTGGCTGTGGATGTGCGGAATCCGCTGCTGGGCGCGGCGGGGGCGACGCGGGTATATGGCCCGCAGAAGGGCATCCGCCCCGAAGACGTGGTGCCCGCCGAGGCGGGCCACCGGGCGCTGGCGCGGTTCATGGCGGCCGGCCGGGCGGGCAAAGCGGACCCGGCCAAACTCCCCGGAGCGGGGGCGGCCGGAGGATTGGGCTTCGGATTGCACGCTTTCCTTGGGGCCAGTCTGACGCCCGGCTTCGAGCTGTTTGCCCACTGGACGGGGCTGAAGCGGGCGCTGCGGCGGTTTGACTTGGTGCTGACCGGAGAAGGGTGCATTGACGCGACGAGCGTGCGCATGGGCAAGGGAGTGGGGCAATTGGCGTTGCTGTGCCGGGCAGCGGGCGTTCCCTGTTTTGGACTGGCGGGCAAGGTGGAGGGAATGGGCAAATCGGTCCGGCCCTTTGAGGTGGTGCGGTCCCTGACGCCGGACCTTACGCCCCCGGCCAACGCGTTGCGGCAGCCGGCCTTCTGGCTCGAACAGTTGGCCGCCCGGACGGCGCGCGGGGAGGGGTGGGATGCCTGAGCAACCCGGCTATCGCGGGCGCCTGGCACCGTCTCCGACCGGCTACCTTCACTTGGGCCACGCGCGCACGTTTTGGACCGCACAACAGCGGTGTCTCGAGCGCGGCGGGACGCTGGTCCTGCGCAATGAAGACCTGGACCGGGACCGGTGCAAGCCGCCGTTTGCGCAAGCGATGCTGGAGGACCTGGCGTGGTTTGGATTCCGGTGGCAGGAGGGTCCGGATTGCGGCGGACCCTTCGCCCCGTATGTCCAAAGCCAACGATTGCCGGTCTACCGGGCCGCTTTGGAGGCCTTGCGGCGGGGTGGGTGGATCTACCCTTGCCGCTGCTCGCGCCAGGATGTGCTGCGGTCGCTCCGCGCACCGCACGCCGGGGAAGAGGAACCCATCTACCCGGGGACCTGCCGGCCCGGGAGCGAGGTGACGAGGCCAGCCCTGGCAAACGCACGCGTTTCGTGGCGTTTTCGCGTGCCTGACGGCGAGGAGGTTCGCTTTGTGGACGGTTGCCTGGGCGCGCAGGCCTACGTTTGCGGCCGGGACTTCGGGGATTTTGTGGTGTGGCGTCATGATGACGTTCCCGCGTACCAGTTGGCCGTGGTGGTGGACGATGCCGCCATGGGCATCACCGAAGTGGTGCGCGGCGCGGATCTCCTGGCCAGCACGGCCCGTCAACTGCTGCTGTACCGGGCGCTGGGCTGGGTTCCGCCGGCGTTCCACCATTGCCCGCTGGTGCTCGACGAGCAGGGCCGCCGGTTGGCCAAGCGGCATGACGCCCTCAGTCTGCGCGCGTTGCGGGAGCAAGGGCTTTCGCCGGAGGCCATCCGCTTGAAGTGGACGGAGGCGGACAGGGCGGAGCACTCGCAGTTGGGCCTGTGAAGGCTCGATCGAGCGCCCGTGAGAGGGGAAGCGGGTTTTGGCTTCCGATTTCCAGGCCTCCGTTTAGACTCGCCGCGACACAGACAACCGCATCCCTGATGCAGTCTCCCAGGTATGGCCATGAACACCTACTCCCCCACCAGTCGCCGACAGTTCATTCACGACACCGGCAAGGCCGGTTGCGCCCTGGCCGCCGCGACGGCGTTCGCCCCGGCGGTTCTGGCGGCCAAGTCACCAAATGAGACCATCGGGGTAGGT
>CAYYMW010000401.1:0-6173 GCA_964472515.1 uncultured Verrucomicrobiota bacterium
AAATACTCCTTGCCAAAATCAACACCGTTACTGGGCTAGAGAATGACGCCCCGTTGGGGCTGGGATCTGAGGCCAGCAGGATCGACTACCCGATGGGCTTGGCGTCACGGCAACCCAAATCAAGAGCGCTCGACAGACCCCAGGCGGGATGGCAGGCTGGCAACACAGCAAGCGACCGGGACAGCCGCCTGGAAAAGCAATCCGTGCGAGGTTCCCGACTTGCGCGACTTATGGGGCTCGACGGGGTTGAAATGGTAATGGCCTTTGAAGAGGGCTTCGGCGTGGCGATCAGTGACGCCGAAGCTGAAGCGTCCGTGACACCTCGTGCGGCGGTCGATCTGATCTTTGGCAAGCTGCGGGCCAGCGATGAGCGCGTGTGTGTTTCGCGGCGGGCCTTCTATTTGCTGCGCAAGGGCTTGATTGCGGTGAGGGTCGCTGAGCTTGGATGTTGGAACAAACATGCAACCGCCTGAACAAACCCTGGTATCCTATCTGGCCTCGATCAAAGACCAGAAGATCGGCTTCATAGAGCTCCACACAGGCATCGAGGGGTGGTGCGCGGATGTCTTCTTGGACGCCCGATACAATCTATTCACTCCGGAGTGCATCTTTGACGACTGCGACGATACAAGGGCCAAGATGTTCCTGGAGGCATTTCTTTCGCACGGCCTTTCCGTGAGCTGGAGTGTAGCGGAACAACTCTCAAAGTTGCTCTCATCGCGTGGTCACTTGGTCAGCGATACTATTGATCCCCTTCTGGCGACCTTGGATTGGAGATCTTGTGGCACCCACCAGTTGTTCCTCAGCTACCTGGCGGTGCGGCATGATGGGGCGGCGCTGGCGGAGCGTTTGCTTGAGCGCGTGCCCGAGGATTGCAGAGACGGGCTGTTCCTGGCCTGCCACAGGCTTCGGTCCGAACCGCTCGATAGAAAGCTCATGGGCAAGTTCGTAGAACGGGGGGCAGAATTGTGGTCACCAAGCGGTACTGGTGAATTGTACGCCTTGGAGCAGTTCATTGCCAAGTGGCTGGGGCTGTATTCCTACAGGGATTTGGAAGGTGTGATCAGGTTGTACTTCGAGCATCGTAAAGAATAGAACTTCTAGGAAACAGAATACGGCGAACCCGGCCATGGCGATTCAGTTGAGGATCAGAGGCGCTGGGTCGGTGAGCCTAGGTCGTTGGACTGCAGATAGATGACTAGCCCGAATCAAAGTCAATTCGTCGAGAGCGTTGCGCAGGAGTCTCGCGAGCACCACCCAGAGCATGGTCTGGCTAGCGCGAGTAATGAAACGGAGGTGTGGTTTAGGTGTGGCTGCCGGACACCCTCGCGCGCGAGTCGAGTGGTATTAGGTATGACGATCAACCCGCCGAACAAGCCGACTGCACCGAACGCCGGGATCGCGTCGCGGCTGACGATCGGACATCATTGGCCCGGCGTCGGTGTGCCGGAGCATTCCGCTAACAGAGAATCCGCGTTATTTCGAACACATGGAACGCCTTTTCCAAATCCTGCTGATTGCCTCGTTTGTCGCGTTCTCGTGGCTGGGTTTCATGGTGGTGCATGAGTTTGGTCACGTGGCGGCGGCTTGGCTCACTGGCGGTGAGGTCTCGCGTGTGGTCCTGCATCCGCTGCAGATCTCGTGGACCGCGCTGGGGCGCAACCCACACCCCCTGTGGGTGGCTTGGGGTGGGGCCGTGGCAGGGGCTTTGCTGCCCTTAGGTCTGTGGGCGTTTGCGCGCGCCTCGCGTATCCCGTTCGAGTACCTTTTCCGGTTCTTTGCGGGTTTCTGTCTCATCGCCAATGGGCTCTATCTGGTGGTGGACGCCTTTGGGCGCGGGGGGGATGGGGGCACACTGATCCGGTACGGAGCCCCAGTCTGGCAGTTGTTCGCGTTTGGCGTACTCGCCACTCCCGGAGGCTTCTGGCTTTGGCATGGTTTGGGTCCGTCATTCGGATTGGGCGAGGCACGCGACCGGGTAGACAGACGTGCCGCTGTGGTGTCCGCGGGTCTGCTTGGCCTGCTGGTGGTGGGGGAGCTATGGCTTTACTGATGACGTTTGCACCTGACGGGCGCGTCAGGGGAACCGCCAATCCGAGTTCGCTCTGGCATCCGGGGGGAGGGTCGCCCTAGAGTGGCGCGGTCATGAGTCTGGCGGTTGAAGCCATCACCACGTTGGAACGTCCCGACCTTGCCCCCTACCGCACCATGCGGATGCAGGAGGAGCATTGGCGGCAGCGCATCTTTGTGGCGGAGGGCGAGAAGGTCGTCCGGCGGTTGCTGGAGAGTGACCTGGCGGTGGTATCCGTGCTGGTGCCGGAGAAGTGGTTCCGGGAGCTGGAGCCGCTGCTGCGGTCGCGTCCCGATGCTCCCCGCGTGTACACGGCGGAGAAGCGCCTGCTGGAGGATCTCACCGGTTTCTCGATGTACCAGGGCTTGCTGGCCGTGGGGCGCATCCCGGCGTCCTGGCCGGTGTCGGAACTGCTGGCCCGGACGCGGCCGCCGCGCCTGCTGGTGGCGGTGGACGGCCTGTCGAGCGCGGAGAACACCGGAGGCGTGGTGCGCAATTGCGCGGCGTTCCGGGTGCAGGGGTTGGTGGTGGGGGAGACCTCGTGCAGCCCGTATCTGCGCCGCGCGGTGCGCAGCTCGGTGGGGGAGATCTTCCATCTGCCCGTGGTGGAATCGGCCAACCTGGTTGGCTCGCTGAAGGAACTGCGGGCCGCGGGAGTGCGTTGCGTCGCCGCGCACCCGCATGCGGACCGCCGCACGCTGTCGCAGGCGAACCTGCGCGGCGATTGCTGCCTGGTGTTTGGGAGCGAGGGCTACGGGATCTCGCCGGCGGTGTTGGCCGCGTGTGACGAAGCCGTGGCCGTACCGATGCCGGAGAGCGTGGACAGCCTCAACGTGGGCAGCGCGGCGGCGGTGTTCCTGTACGAGGCGAACCGCCAGCGCGGCTTGGTTTGAACCGGAAATCACGTCCTTTACCCATGCATTCATCCCCCGCACCACCCAATCCGGCGAACCTTCCCAGCCCTCAGGACCCGCAGGGCGCCCCCACAGGCGAGCCCGCGAAGCCGTTGACGCCCGGCACGCTCTATCTGGTGGCCACGCCCATCGGCAACCTGGAGGATATCACCCTGCGGGCGTTGCGCGTGCTGAAGATGGTGGATGTGGTGGCGGCGGAGGACACCCGGAGGTCAGGGCTGCTGCTGCATCACTTCGGCATCCGCAAGCCGCTGGTCAGTTGCCACCAGTTCAACGAGGCGCGGCGCTCGGAGCAGATCCTGGAGCGGTTGCGGCAGGGGGGCACGGTGGCGTTGGTCTCGGACGCGGGCTCGCCGGGAATCAGCGATCCCGGGGAGCGGGTGGTGCGGGCGGCGGTGGCGGCGGGTTTTCGCGTCGAGCCGGTGCCGGGCGCCTGCGCGCTGGTGGCGGCCTTGACGGCGAGCGGCCTGCCGACGGGGGAGTTCCATTTCATCGGCTTCCTGCCGCACAAGGCGGGAAAGCGGCGCAAGGAACTGGAGCGATTAGCGGGGTTGCCCGGCACGCTGGCGCTGTACGAATCGCCGTTTCGCATCGAGCGGCTGCTGGGGGAGCTGGCGGAGGTCATGCCCGCACGCCGGGCGGTGGTGGCGAGGGAACTGACCAAAAAATTCGAGGAGTTCCGGCGGGGCACCCCGGCCGAGCTGCTGGAACAGGCCCGCGCCCGCCCGATGAAGGGGGAGGTCGTGGTGGTGGTCGAGCCCGCGGGTGAAGTTCCCGAGGCGGAGGACGAGACGCCGGATCAGCCGCCGAGCAGCAACGAGTAGGTGTCGCGGTCGCGGTTCAGCTTATAGCGCGGCACGGCCTTGAGCGAGAACGTGACGGCGACGGTGTAATCGTCCTCTTGAGCGCCGCGGCCCTGGCGCATGCGGAAGCTCAGGGCGGCGGTCCAACTGCGGAAATCGCGGTAGACAGTGTAGCGCTGCTCTTCGAGGGTGCCGTCGCGCGCCTCGAAATGGTGATTCATGCGGAACGCCCAGTTCTCGTTCAGTTTGAACGTGAACCGGCTCAGAAAGACGTTGTTCCCCAGCCCCAGGTCCGTGCCGTCCTTGAGGTAGCGGTGGCCGACGGTCCACGACCACGCATCGCTCAACTCGAAGGTGGCGGTGTGATTCGCCATCTTGAAATAGCCGTCTTCGGGGCCGTAACGGGTTTCGGAGTTGAGGGTCAGCCAGGAGCGGGGGCGGAGATCCAGGTCGGAGTAGAGATCGGCGAAGGTGCTCTGCTTGCGCTGGGGGTCGATCCGCCAATCGGTGAGCAGCGCCCAATGGACGAGGTTGTCGACCTGGCCGTTGCGTTTGGTCTGAAGTTTATTGCGCAGGCCCAAGCGCATCACGTTCTGGCTATCGATGGAATCGACGGAATTGTAGTCAGGAAAATCGATGGGCTGGAGGCGGAAGGTGGGAAACTCACGGTCGAACTGCGGCACCTCGGAAGGGGCCTTGCTGGGGGTGGGGACGTAGACGTAATTGACCGAGGGTTCAATGATATGGCGGAGGCCGTTGACCTCAAAGAGCTTGCTCTGTGGATAGGGCCAGACGCGGGAGGCCTTGGTGGAGACTTCGGCGCCGGTGTTCAGCACACTGCGGTGCTGCTCATCGAGCATGGAGCCGCGGCCATCCTCTTCGCCGTAGTAGGTGAACCGCCCGCCAACGCGGGGGGCGACGTTCAGCCAGCCAAAGTAGTTCTGGGGCAGCACCACCTGATGGTAGCTGTCGGCCCGCATGGCGGCGTAGTCTTCGGTCAGGTCGTCCGGGGCGCGGAAACGGTAGTAGCCCACCGAGTTCTCGCCCTCGTACCAGAGGGGTGAGTGGCCGATCTGCTGGCGGAGGGCGGTGAGCTTGGCCTCGGGGAGGCGCTCGACGGTTTCGAAGAAATCGTTGACCTGCGGCTGGGCGTAGAGGCTCAGGCCGAAGTTGGGCCAGAGCTTGGTGACCTCGAGGAAGCTCTTGGGCTGCGGGTCCTTCCGGTACTCATCCTCCATCAGGTCGCGGATGATGAACTCGTCGCTTTGCTGGCGCAGGGCGAGCTTGGCGGTGAAATTGGTGCCGAGGTAGGCGGAATGGGCGAAGGCGATCCGATGGCGGGTTTCGTCAATGGGCTTGCCGGTTGAACTCTGGCCGGGGCGGTCGTCATCCGCCACGTAGCCTTCCGCCGTACCCTGGCCGGCTTTGCCGAAGTCGTAGGTGACGCCGGGGCCGCCGGCGACCCCGCGGCGCTGGCGGTAGTCGAGGCGGACGTCGGCGCTGAGATTGGTGCGCGCCGCCCAATGATAAGTGCTGAGCAGGTAGGGGCCGTAGAGGCTGCGGTAGCCCGGCTCGAACGCCCAGTAGCTGGGATGCCGGTTGAGGTGCCGCCGGTAGATGGGGAAATACATCACCGGGACGTTGCCCAGATAGAGGGTGGCGTGTTTGGCCTCGATCACCTCGCCGGGCACGAACTTCAGGGACTTGGCCCGGACACGGTAACCCGGCTGCTCCACGTCGTCCGTGGTGACGAAGGCGTTGGTGGCGGAATGGCTTTGGGAGGGCAGGGCGCTCTTGCCGCCCTCGGCGCCGGGGATGATGAGCCCCGGCTGGGCTGGCAGTTGGTTGGTTCCCCCGAGGTCGGCCCGCAGGCCTTCGCCGGCGGCGAAGAACGGGGAGATGCCGGTGCGGAAGTACTCGCCCTGCATTTCCCGGGTGGCGAAATTGTAGCGGAGGCGCTCGCCGGTCCAGAGTTCGCCGCCGCGCTGCAAGCGGACCTCGCCCTCGGCGAGGACCTCGCCGGTCTGGCGGTTGACGCGCACGCGCTTGGCCTGGAGGACCGCGTCACCGTAACGCACGCTTACGCCCAAGGGATCGGAGACGGTGCCAGTCTCCTCCTCATACTCGAACAGCGCGTCCGGGCTGACGGCGCGAACCTCCAGACTGCCGGATTCCTGCGCGTGGCCGAACCACCCGCATGCCAATCCCAGCGTCATCCACGCCACGACCCGACGTTTGCTCATGTGCGGGGCGACGCTAGCCCAAAGGCCGCCCGCCTGCCAAGCCGTTTTGAGGGCGCGGCGGCGGCGAGCCCGGCTTCGGAGTTGCTTCCGGGCGGGGATTCGGCCACCATGAGGCCATGAAACCGCTGACCCTCTCGTTCCT
>CAYYMW010000402.1:0-6168 GCA_964472515.1 uncultured Verrucomicrobiota bacterium
GTCCCGGAGGGCGGGGCGGGCAGCCATCGCTTGAGGGCTTCCACCAATGCCTTCGAGGAAACCGGCTTGGTGACGTAATCGTTCATGCCGGCTGCCAGGCACTCATCGCGATCGCCCTGCATGGCATGGGCCGTCATGGCGATGATGGGGATGTCGCGGTTCCGCACCGCGGACTGCGGGCTGCGGATTCTGCGGGTGGTCTCGAGCCCGTCCATCTCCGGCATTTGCACGTCCATCAGCACCAGATCGTAGGCACGTGTCTCGAGCGCTTTGAGGGCTTCCACACCGTTGGCAACCGCATCCGCCTGCAACCCGAGTTGGTTCAGGATTCCCAAGGCAACCTGCTGGTTGGTGAGATTGTCCTCGGTCAGCAGGATGCGGCTGTCCCGGTTGGCGAAAGGTCTCGGAGGCTGGTCCGTCGGTGGGTGTGCGGCAGCGGCCTCGGACAGGAGTTCTCCCGCCGCAGACCCGCCGAGCGCCCGTGCCAGCAGATTCCGAAGTTCCTGATGGCGCACCGGCTTGATGGCCTGGGCGACGAAGCCAATCTCCCGCAGATGGTCGGGTCCGTTGTCCAGCCCGAGGGAGGTCAACATGACCAACCGGGTGGCGGCCAGCTGCGGATCGGCCTTGATGGCCCGGCCCAGTTCCTCGCCATTCATGCCGGGCATCCGCATGTCAATCACCGCCAGCTGGAAAGGATCTTTGTCCTCTACCGCGCGGGTGAGGGCGGCCAGCGCTGCGGGCCCGTCTTCAGTCTGTTCAGGGCGCATACCCCACGAGGTCAGGCGGGTGTCGAGGATCTCCCGGTTCGTGGCGTTGTCGTCGACGATCAGAATCCGGACACCTCTCAGATTCGCGGCCGCAGGCGTCTGGTCTGCCGGGTGATTCCCGGTTCGTTTGCCCAGTCGCACGGTGAACCAGAACTCGGAGCCCCGGCCCACTTCGCTTTCGACCCCTACTTCGCCGCCCATCATCCCGGCCAGTTGTTTGGAGATGGCCAGGCCAAGGCCGGTGCCGCCGTAACGTCGCGTGGTCGAGGCGTCGACCTGGGTGAACTTGTTGAAGAGCAGCCCGAGCTTGTCCTTGGGGATGCCGATGCCGGTGTCGCGCACACAGAAGCGCAACAGCACTTCGGAGTCAGTCTCGTGCACCCGGGCAACCCGCACTGCCACTTCGCCGGCGTGGGTGAATTTCAGGGCGTTGCCCGCGAGATTGGTCAGGATTTGGCGCAGACGGCCCGGATCGCCGCGAAGGTGAACGGGCACATCCAGATCGGCGGCGCAGAGGAGTTCGAGGCCTTTCTGATGGGCACGGATGGCCATGGTGGCGGCGAAATCATCCAACATGGCCGTGAGATCGAAGTCGAGCGTTTCCAAGTCCAGCCGGCCGGCCTCGATTTTCGAGTAGTCGAGGATGTCGTTGATCAGGGCCAGGAGGGATTCGCCGCTGGCACGGACGATCTCGGCGTAGCGCCGTTGGTTCGCCTCGAGACGGGTGTCCAGCAACAGCCCGATCATGCCGATCACGCCGTTCATCGGGGTGCGAATCTCGTGGCTCATGTTGGCGAGAAATTCGCTCTTGGCGGCATTGGCACGCTCGGCTCGGGCGGTGGCTTCTTTGAGCTCCTGATTGGCGTTCAGGAGTTGTGTTTCCATCTTCTTGCGATCGGTAATGTCCCGCCAGGAACTGAACAGCACCTGACGGCCCTGCATCGTCATCGGCGAAAGCGACACCTCCGCCCAGAAATCCTCGCCGTTGAGCCGGCGATGCGCCCACTCGAAAGTCCGGCCGCCGGTACGCCACACTTCCTCCAGGATGCGGCGGCCGGCCTCGATCGAGGTGCGTCCATCAGGCTGGCGCTCAGGTGAGAAATGGATGGGTGGCTTGCCCAGGATGCGGCGGCGATCGCCGCGCAGCATGGCTTCAGTGGCGGGATTGCAGTCGGAGATGACGCCGTTGTCAATGATCAGGTAAGCGTCCGGCGATTTGGTGAACAGGATGCGGTGGCGGGCTTCGCTTTCCTGCAGCTCTTTGAAGACCGCACTCAACTGCCGTTCCATCCGTTTGGTCGTGGACCAGAGCATGGCAAGGATGCCGGAGGAGAACAGTAACGCCAGACACGCACGCAGGAGCAGGGTGCCGTTGGTGGCGGCAACGGCCGCGGTCACATCCTCCAGGACAACCAGTTCCGCCGTCTCGGCGCCGAGGGCGTCTGAGATGTGAATCAGCCCGGCGTCTAAACGCCGCTCGTTCAGGCGCATGCGCAGGCCCTGATCGTCAGCCGGGCTGGGGCCGTTTCTGAGGAGTGGCGTCAGGCCAGGGGGCACGGTGGGCAGGCTCTGGTATGCCACGGTCAACGCCGGACGATCATTGCGTCTGCGGCTGGGATCCGGGCCTGGCGGTCCCGGCCTGCCCCGTCCAGGTTCGGTCGGCCGATTCCGCACCAAGAGGAGGATATCGACGCCCATCTCCTCAGCCATGCGGCCGGTCACCGGACTGAGTTCGGAACCCAGCTCCAGGAAGCCGAGCGTTCGCCCGTCTGAGATCCAGGGTCGCACGTAACGGAGTGTCAGCATTCCAACCGCGCCCGCCGTTTCGATGCCCCAGGCATCGGCGCGGGTTTGTTCGGCCACGGTCTGGATGAAGCGGTCGGCGCCGCCGGCACCCTGATCGAGCCGGTGAACGCGCAGCCATGGGTTGCGATCGGGCTCGATGAAACTGAAGTGGGTGACGCCGAGGCGGCGGTTCAGGTCCTCGTATGCAGGCCGTGCCAGCTCCATCAGGCGGTCTGCGTTGCGGCTTTGCCAAGCCTCCCGCAAGGCCGGATCGCGGGTGAGTTGGTCCAACTGCGCCCTAAGCATCTGGGCTTCCCCGAACACCAGGCGGTTCCATTCGCTCCCTGCGCGATCGCGGAGCCGCTGCATTTCGCGGCGGGCGATCTCGCGAGACTCGTGAATTTGGGCCGAGATGAACATGGCGGTGCCGGCCAGCATCGTCACCGCCACCGGGGCGACAATCCAGCGTCTGAGATGCAGGTCTGCCGCCGTCCGGTGCCGGTTGCGCAGCCGAACCACCGTCGCCGTACTCAGGAGGAGGAGAAAGGTGGCGGCGGCCCCCGCCAGGGGCGCCTGGCGCGCGGCAGTCAGCCGCGCCTGCCAATCGGCGGCAAGGACATCCATTCCCACCACCATGCGGACGGCGCCGTTCTCCGGGTCGATGACCGGGGCAAACGCCGTTACGAAGGCCCCGTACTCGTCCCGGTAAGGACCGACCGTGGCGGCTTGCTTGGTGCGGAAGACGCCGCGAAGCCTCGGGGGGGGCGCTTGGTAAACCGTGCCCGGCGGGCTGGCCAGAGGGTCTTGCGCCGGGTAGGTTTCCGGCCCGAAGAGATATCTTTCCTCGCGCAGGGCCAGGGTGTAGACGCCTCGACAGTCGGTGCGTTTGGCCAGTTGAGTCAATTGCTCACCCAGCACCTTGAAGGCCGGGGAGTCCTTGTCCTCGCTGGCGAAGGTGAGTCGTCTTACCAACTCCGGGTTGAGCACACGGGCGATGTCAAGGGTTTGCCGAATCAAGCGCTCGCGCATCTCGACATCGGCGCCGGTTTCGGCCAGTCGGCCGGCCCACCAGCCAAGACCGAGCAGCAGCGCCAGTACCGCCAGCCAGACTGCGGCCACCCGGCTTCGGCGGAGCCAGTTAGGGGGCGATACCGGCTTCATGACGGCCACTCGAGGCGGTAGGTGACCGGGACGCCGAGGGAGGCTCCAAGGTGAGCAGTTTGGACTTGGTTGTCTGGCAGACGTTCGCCAAGCGATGGCGGCAAAGACCAGCTACCTCCGCCTCTGGATTGGCGGAGGCCCGTCTCAGGGAACCGGTATTTGTTCGCGCTGTCGTCGATCATGGGATAGCCGGGAGAGCGGCGCATGGAATGCACTGATCGCGCAAGAGGCTTTGGCCGAGATGCTTGCCCGGATGACCGGCGAGCCGAACCTTTCGCCCTCCAGACGCGGCTGGCGGATGCCTTGTCTTGACGGCAGCGGAGCTGTGTACGCCGTCGCCTCATGGCAACGACCCGCCACCTACAACCGCCTCTTTGATCGGCAGTCTGGCACCATTGCTTTAGGGGTGAGGCCTGGATTCGTGCAATTGGGGGCGGTGCTGTCTTCGCCGCAGGTTGATCGCCTCCAAGCCTGGAGCGGGACGAAGCCCGCCCGGGAGGACGCGGTCGGCGTTTTCGCCGGGCGAAGGTGAGGATGCACGCGCCTCAACCAACAGTCTGCAGAACAACACATTACATCAATGAGTTGGAGGGTGGATTCGCATTTCGCACGGTCTACGGGTGAGCGGAGAGTGGCCCGGGATGGGGAGCTGGATCGAGCTCGGGAACCGCTATCTGAACTGCGGGCTTTCCCCGGGGCAGGGATGACCGCTAAGCTCGCTTTATGAACCGGCGGTTATTTTTGCAGACAGCCTCCATGGCAGCCCTGGCACCGTCCGTGACATGGGGGGCGGAAGGTCCTGGGGTGGTCCGCCCAGCGGATCGGCAGCGCTGGCTTCGTTTGGCGGAGAAGCTGAAGCCGAAGCTGACCGGGACGGACAGACCTGCCGTGAGCATCGTCAAGCCGTTGCCTGATGCCAACCGCTTCTTGCGCTGGCAGATGGAGGTGGTGTCCCCGGCTGCCGGGTTGCGCGAGCGGTTGCTGCGCGACGGTGACACGGTGGTGTTGGATTTTGGGGACCATCTTGCCGGGCGGTTCTCGTTTAGCGTCACCGGTGAGGGTCGCGGGGTGGATGCGCCCACCCGGCTGAGAATCACCCTTGGCGAGGTGCCGGCCGAGGTTGCCGAGCCTTTGGACCGTTATCGCGGCGGACTTAGCCGGGCTTGGTTGCAGGACGAGGTGATCAATATCGATGTGCTGCCCGCCCGCATCACCCTGCCGCGCCGGTACGCGTTCCGGTACGCGAAGATCGAGGTGGTGGCCACCTCGCCGAATTTCTCGGTGCGGCTGGACCAGGCCACGGCGACGGCGATTTCCTCGGCGGGGCGCAACCAGCGCCCGCTGCCCGCCGGCACCC
The DNA here is from genome assembly GCA_964472515.1 of uncultured Verrucomicrobiota bacterium. Taxonomy (GTDB): domain Bacteria; phylum Verrucomicrobiota; class Verrucomicrobiia; order Limisphaerales; family J093; genus CAYYMW01. The sequence continues at coordinate 5,074 of CAYYMW010000402.1, forward strand.
CGGAGTTGCTGCGCCGCATCGATGAGGTGAGCCTGACGACGCTGCGCAACTGCATGCAGACCGTCTTCGAGGACGGCCCCAAGCGGGATCGCCGCCTATGGATCGGCGACCTGCGCCTGCAAGCACTGACGAATTACGCGACGTTCCGGAACTTCGACCTGGTCAAGCGTTGTCTCTACCTGTTCGCCGCCATGCCGCGGGAAGATGGGTTGGTGGCGGCCTGTGTCTTCGAGGATCCGCACCCTTCGCGCGGGCACGAATATATCATCGACTACGCCGTGTTGTACGGTGCGACGGTGCTGGATTATGCCCGCGCGGCGGAGGATTGGGCGGTGGCGCGGGACCTTTGGCCCGTGGTGCGCCGCCAGATGGAGATTCTGGGAGGCTGCGTTGGGGCCGACGGGCTGTTTGCCGCTCCGGCCGGATCGTGGGTGTTCGTGGACTGGAAGGACGGCTTGGATCGCACGGCTGCCATGCACGCGATCTTCGTGTTTGCCCTGCGGCAAGCGCGGGAACTTGCACGGGCGGCCCGCGCCGAGGCCGAGGCGGCCGCGTATTCGGAGCGGCTTGCCCGCATGACTGCGGCCGCCCGGACGGCGTTCCTCGATCCCGCGAGGAGAGTGTTTGTGAGCGGACCGCAGCGGCAGGTTTCCTGGGCTACACAGGCTTGGATGGCATTGGCGGAGATCGCAACGCCGGGCGAGGCCGCGACGGCTTTGCGGGCCGTTCGTGGAATGAACGATGCGGTGCGGCCCGGCGGTCCCTACCTGTATCACCACTTCGTCGAAGCGATGCTCCGCTGTGGCCTGAAGGCCGAAGCGCTGGAGTTGCTCCAGGATTACTGGGGCGGGATGGTGAAGGCTGGGGCGGATACCTTCTGGGAAGTCTATGACCCGGCCAACGCGCAGCTTTCCCCTTACGGCGACGCTCTGGTTAACAGCTACTGCCACGCTTGGAGTTGCACGCCCGCTTACTTGTTGCGGAGCGGTTTGCTGTAGGGAAGGGGAGTCGGACGGCGCACGGTCGTGGATAAGTTGGCGTCGTGCGGAGGTCCGGGCCTGGAGCCAAACGGCAGCTTACTGCGCGGACGACAGG
>CAYYMW010000403.1:0-6158 GCA_964472515.1 uncultured Verrucomicrobiota bacterium
GCGCTAAGGTGCTGCCATGAAATGCTTCGTCACCGGGGCATCGGGGTTTATCGGCGCCAATCTGGTTCATGAACTGGTGTCGCGCGGCCATCAGGTCCGTGCCTTGCTCCGTCCCAACGCCGACTTGCGCGGCCTGGCCGGGCTCGACTATGAGGCGGTTCCCGGCGACATCACCGATGCCCCTAGCGTGGCCAGGGGGATTGCCGGCTGCGACTGGTGTTTCCATGTCGCCGCCGCCTACCAGCTCTGGATGAAGGACTACCAGCCCATGTACGAGGCCAACGTGGATGGCACCCGCAACGTGCTGGAAGCGGCTGCCCGCGCGGGTTGCGCCCGGATCGTCTACACCAGCACCGTGGGCTGCATCGGTTTGCCGCAGGAGTACCGGGGGCGGGTCAGCCCCACGAACGAGGACACCCCCGTTTCCTCCGAGCAGATGAGCAACGACTACAAGATGTCCAAGTGGCGCGCGGAGGAAATCGCCCGCAACATCGCCGCCAAGGGCGCGCCGCTCGTCATCGTCAATCCCAGCGCCCCGGTCGGCCCGCGCGACGTGAAGCCCACCCCCACGGGGCAGGTCATCGTGGACTTTCTCAACCGCCAGATGCCCGCCTATCTGGACACCGGCCTCAACTGGGTGCATGTCCGTGACGTGGCGGCGGGGCATGTCCTCGCGGCCGAAAAGGGCAGGGTGGGGGAGCGGTACATTTTGGGCCATGCCGAGGGCAACTGGACCATGGCCCAGGCCTTTCAAGTCCTGGCCGAAGTGTCGGGCGTCCCCGCGCCCAAAATGCGAATTCCCCACTGGGTCGCCCTGGCGGCGGCGCATGTGAGCGAGACCATCGCCGGCGTTACCGGCAAGCCGCCCAAAGCTCCCCTCGCCGGTGTGCGCATGGCCAAGTACAAGATGTGGTTCGACCCGTCCAAGGCCATCCGTGAGCTGGGCTTGCCCCAGACCCCGCCGCGCCAGGCCCTGGCCGACGCCGTCGCCTGGTTCCGCGCCCAAGGCTACGCCAAAGGATAGGCCGGCTCGACACCCCCAAGTCCCCGCAATCGAGCCCGGGTTCGTCGCCCGGGTCAGGCTCCTTGCTCTTCACAAGCCCGTTGTGCCTGGGCGATCAGCCCGGGCCGGCCTACGGGGCCGCCCGCAGTTCCGCCCGGTAAAAGCGCTGGCCGTTGGGAGAGGCCGTGTGGTCCACAAACTCCAGGCTTTCGGTTGTGGTTGCTGGTCGCGTTTCGAGCGTTGCCCACGCGCTGAGGTCATCCGAGTAGAGCAGAGTCACCGTGCTGCCCATGGTGCCGGTCACTCGCAGCGTTGTCCCCAGGTCCGATCGACTGACCAGGCTCAGCGCCACCAGCGGCCTGCTCTGGGCGAAAGCCTTGGGAGGGCTTGATGGTCGATGGTCCTAATGGGGCATATAAGCTAGGAACGTGTTTACACAGCAACATGGCATCTCATTAATCAGACTAAAATTGATTGTTGACGAAAGCCCGCGCTTGAGGGAGAAAAGAAACCGTTAGGAAAAATCAGCACTGAGAAGACAGCGTCAAGAACGCTCATAGAAGGGTTGTGTGCCCGCAAAATGCGAGCTGGGTCAACGATACCGAGAATATGAAAGCAGGGTGGGTGGCAAGCGTGATGGCGGTGGCTCTGGGAGGCCTCGCTGGGGCTGAGGAGAGCAAGATCATCGAAGCAGGACCGCATCATCGCGTGATGCAAGTGGTTCGGGAGGAAGTTGATCTTCCGGGAGAGGTCAAGCCGGTGACGCATCGCTGGCAGGAGTTGGCGACGGGCCTGAACCGCTGGGACGATGCCACCCAGAGCTACGTCCCCGCCGAAGTGCAATGGGAACAACTTGACACCGGGCACGTTATCGCCCGCAAGACCGCTCACCAACTCATTCTCTCGCCGCAGCTCGGCGCGGAGGGAGCGGTCGAGTTGTGGGGGCCGGACAACCTGCACCTGCGCTCGTCCGTCCTGGGCATTGGCGTGATCGATCCCGCCACCGGGCAGAGCTACCTGCTGGCACAACCAAAGGAAGAAGCCCCCATTGTCCTTTCCTCCCCAACCGACGCTTGGATCGAGGATGCCTTCGACACGATCAAAGCCAGTCTCAGGTATCGGCTGCGAAGAGATGGGGTGGAGCAAGACTTGGTGCTGCGCGAGCAGTTGACCCCGGAACTGCTCCAGGCGCTCGACCTCGATCCCAAGAACGCGCGCGTGTTCCTGATGACCGAGTTCTTCCAACCTCCGGCGCCTGCCCTCACCGATACAACCTCGGTCACGCCCTCCGGGCAAATGCTGGCCGATGCGGTAATCGATTTTGGCGGCATGCAGATGGGGCCGGGACAAGCCTTCGCCGAGGAGGACGCTGAAAACGGCACACCTGCGCGCGTTGGAAAAGAATGGAAGAAACTCGACGGCCGGCAATTCCTGATTGAGAGCATTCCCTACGAGGACTTGGCGCCCCTGATGGAGAAGCTGCCTTCGCCTGACCAGGCGCGGCTGGATTCCATCAAGAGCAAGGTGCGCCGCACCGCCTCCTTGCCAAAGCCCAGACTCCTTCGTCAAGCCAACGCCCCGCGCTTCGAGCAAGGCCGACTGAACCTGGGAGCAAGCCGGCTGGTCAGCGCTTCATCTGAACCCAGGACCTACGCCTCGCTCCGTGGTCCGGGAGCCACCCTCGATTATCAATTGTTGAGCAGCACTTCGACCCTCACGCTCCGGGGCGATGTCACGTACTATGTATCTGATGCCGTTAATGTTAGCTCGTCGCTGGTCATTGAAGGCGGAGCCGTGGTCAAGGCCACCAACTCGCCCACCGCCGGCATCGTATGCAGTGGCACGGTGGCCTGCCTGATGGACGCGAACGAAATGGCGGTGTTCACCTCGAAAGACGACAACACGGTAGGCGAATCCATCCCCGGCTCCACCGCCAACCCGTGGACCAACTACTGCGCCAGTGCCGGCTTGGAACTGCGCCTCTCGGGGCAAAACCTGCACCATCTGCGCTTTGCCCACCTCAGAAGAGGACTCTTCTTCTTCGACTACTCGGCGGGCACGGCCAACACGGTCAGCCACGCCCAGTTCGTCCATTGCGGCACTGCCGTGCAGGCCAACGGCTACGGCAACTCGGCCTTCGCCAACCTGAACCTGCGCAACGTCCTGATTCACGACGCCACCAACGCCATCTACGGCTACAGCCTCATCGGGCGCGTGGAGCATCTCACCGCCCATCGTTGCACTACACTGGCGTGGGACTATAATGGCACCAATTATGGCACCACCAGCACCCTGTACCTGACCAACAGCCTGCTCGTGAACGTGTCCGGCGACGGCAACATGAACGTGGGCAAGAACTACACGACTACCGAGTCCTACAGCAACCGGATCTTCCAAACCGTGGGCGCGGGCGGGTTCTACCACCTGAATGGCACTTACCGAGGCAACGGCACCACCAACATCAACGCTACCTTGGCCACCGAGCTCAAGTCCCTGACCACCTACCCTCCCGTTGTGATGAGCAACGTCGTTGTGAACTGCGAGCTGACGCTGGGGCTGCGGGTCCCGCGCAACACCGGCTTGCCGGATCGCGGGTATCACTACCAACCCATCGACGTGGCCGCCTGCCAGGTGACGATCACCAATGCGGCCACGCTGCTGCTGACGAACAGCACCGCCATCGCCACCTTCGGCGATGCCGGCTTGGTCCTGGAAAACGGGGGCGCGTTGATAGCCGAAGGCACCCCCCTGAACCCGGTGCGCCTCTTCCGCTACAACCTCCTTCAGGAGCAGTCCCTCGCTTGGGGCAGCACCAACTATCAACCCAACGCCATCGTCGGGCCTGGGCACAATTACGTCGGTCCCGCGCCGACCGTAGCCCTGAGGTTCACCCGCTTCGATGGCCTGGCCAACTACGGCTACCACGTCTACGGTGGGAATGCTTGGTTTCTGCTCGGTTCGCTCACCGCGCGTGACTGCGAATTTCGCAACCAGAGGGCGGAATTCGGCGGCGGCACTGGCACAAGCATCTCGTTGTACAACAACCTATTCCGGAGGGTGCAGAGCCATTACTACGCGTGGCCGCACATCAGCGCCTACAACAACCTCTTCTGGGCCGGCACCAACCGACTTGAGCGCTTCAACGGCGGTTCATCCGGAGTCTGGACCTTCCGCGATAATACCTTCCACGACAACGGCTTCTACGACTACCCTGGAGGCATCACCAACAGCCACAATGCCTTCCTCGGAATAGGACAAGCCCAGTTCGCCGCCACCCAGGGGAGCAACGTGGTCCTGACCAACGGCTTCACCTACACCAACGGCCCCTTGGGCGGCTACTACCACCTCTCCACCAACCTCTTCAACGCCGGGAGCCGCAGCGCCTCCCTAGCCGGCCTCTACCACTCCACCACCCTCGCCAGCCAGACCAAGGAAACCAACTCGACCGTCGATATCGGCTGGCACCGCATGGCGCTGGTAAACGGCGCAGCAGCAGACACCGATGGCGATGGGTTGGCGGATTACCTCGAAGACTCGAACGGCGACGGCGACCTCGATTCCGGGGAATGGAACTTCAACAGCACCGACACCAACCCCGGCAACGGCTTGGGGGACCTCCAGGAATTCGAGCTCAAGTTCAACATCTTGGTCAACGACCCGGCTCAGGACTACGGCAACGAGCAGAACACCCAATGGCAGCCGAAGGTCGTGGCCAAGGACCAGGGCGTGACGGTGGCTTTCTGGGACACGAATCTCGGCGTCTACGGTCTCGGTGCGGTCAGCGGGTCGGAAGAGATCGTCAACCGCATGGTCGGTTGGGCGGTTTCCGTTGATGGCGGATCGAGCTTTGCGGATCGGGGCCAGCCGCCCCTGCCCGCACCGATCTCGCCGGACTCCCTGTCCTGGGGTGACGCCGGCGATCCCGTGCTGGCGATCGACCGCGTCTCGGACACCATCTACTTCGCCGGGACCTCGGAGCGGCGGCCGGTGGCGTACCGAGGCGTGCCTTTGTGGAAGTCCACGGACGCCGGCCAGACCTTCGTCCGTTGCGACACCGTCCACACGAACATTGCGAACACCGACTACCCGTGGCTGGCCGTGGACGACTGGCCCGCCGGACAAACCTGCTACCACGATGTCTACCTGCTCATCCGGACGCTCGAAGGCACCAATGGCACCGTGTACCTGATGGTGGCCAAGGACGGTAATGTGGCCGCCACCAACTGGACCCAGAAGACCGTAGCTGGCTATGGCGCCACGATGCAGACCGTGGCCGTTGGCCCTGACCATGTGGCCTATGTCGCCTGGACGCAGGCGAGCACCAATCAGCAGTTCTCGCTGCGAATGCGGGCCGTGGGCGACCGGGGCGAGAACCTGAACCTCCTCGGAACCGACCCCAAAGTGATTTGCCAACTCGCCTCGATTGGCGACGAGAGACTGAAGCTGCTCCGCAATGACTCATCGAGCACGGACGATTACTTCGACGCCTACCGAGTCCCGGAGTTGGCGGTGAACCCTGCGAAGCCAGGGCACGTCTATGTGGCCTTCACCGACCGGGGCTCGGCCACCGATAAGGCCGATGTGTTCTTCACCTACTCCACGGATGGCGGGCAGAATTGGCTGGGGAGCGGCCCGCAACGCATCGACTCCCTGGATGGGAATCCGGTCGGCAACGACCAATGGGCGCCGGTGCTGGCCGTCAGGCCGGACGGGCAGCAACTGCTGGCGGCTTGGTTTGACCGGCGCAACGACACCGCCAATTCGCTGATCGAGCTGTATGGCCGTTGGGCGACAATTGCCACCAACGGAACCGTCACTTGGGGCAATCAAGTCTTCCGGATCAGCACCGAGAGCTTCCCACCGGTCTATCCCGGGTCGCTTGCGGAGAACACAGTCGCAGGCCACTACGACCCGGTTTGGCCTCCAAACATGGTGAATCTCGACTGGTGGTACAGTTGGTGGCCCTCGGAGCTTACTACTGCCTATACGTATTCACACTGGATGGGCGAACACAGCGGCGCATTTGGCACGCAGGCACACGCCTTCGTGGTATGGCCGGATGGACGGAGACTTACCCCCGGCAGTCAGTATTACGCTGGGCGGAATCAGTTGGATATCCGCTTGGCTCGCATCACTTGGCCGAACCTGTAATCCG
>CAYYMW010000404.1:0-6134 GCA_964472515.1 uncultured Verrucomicrobiota bacterium
GGATCCGGGTGGGCGACCGCGTGGCGGCGTTGCCGGATCGGGTGGGGTCTGCTTCGGCGCCAAGGTAGCCAGCCCGCACAAGGCTTGCTTTCCGTGCCGGTTTGCGGCTAAGACTGCGGCATGCAAACCAGTTGGCCGGGCTTGTCCCGACCTGCCGGGTCCAGGTGTGCCGTGGCTCCAGACTGCCGCCTCCAACCATGAGAATCCTTGTCGTTACCCATCTCTACCCGCCTTACCTCGGGGGCGGCACCGACGCACGCTGCGAAGTGGTGACCAATGCTCTGCGAGAACGGGGACACAGCGTCCGGGTCCTGACCTCCAATCACGGCTTGAGCAGCGAGCAGCGCGATGCCGAGATCCAGCGGCGCCTGATTCTGGCCGATTTCCTGGATCATCCCGCCGTGGAGGGGTACTTGGCGCTCCGCCGGGTCGAGGCCGCGAACCAGGCGGTGCTGCGCGAGAATATCGAGGAGTTCCGTCCGGAGTTGATCCACGTCTGGAGCCTCCAAGGTCTGGGCAAGTCGCTCTTGCTGGGACTGCGGGAAAGCCGCCTGCCGCTGGTGTTCGACGTCGCGGACCGATGGGTGGCCGACGAACTGCGAAGCGATCCGTGGCTGGCATGGTGGAATCGGGAGCGAGCCCCCTTCGTGAATGCCCTGGCGCGCGGGGTACTCGAACTGGCCGGCCAGCGGGATCGCCTCGATCAGACCGTCCCCACCCGCCTCCGCACGTGGGGGCGGCGGTTGAAAGACCTTTATCAGTCGCCGGACGTTCCCGCGAACGAGGAGGCGCCGCTGGTGCGCAGCCTGCTCTTCGAGCGCTGCTACTTCGCCAGCCAGGCCCTCAAAGCCGCCACGCGGAGGGCGGGCTTCGCGGTGGATCATGGCGAGGTCATCTATCCGGGAATTCCGGCGGAGAAGTTCGCCCTGCCGCTCCGCCCCCAGAACGCGGGGCTGAAGCGTTTTCTGATCGTCGCGCCGTTGAGCCTCGAGCACGGCATCCTGACCGCCCTGGAAGCGTTGCGCCTTCTGAAGGCCGCGAAGCTGCCGGCGACGCTGGGCGTCTACGGCAGCGGTTCCTCCGAGTTCATGGCCCAGATGCGGTCCTTTGTGGTGAAGCACCAGCTTTCCGTCGAATTCCTGGCGGCCTCCACCATGGATCGCGGCGCGGCGGCGATCTACGGCCAGTACGACGCCTTCCTCCACACCTCCGAGTGGGACGAGCCACAACTCCAAGCCCCTTTGGAGGCCATGGCCAGCGGCCTGCCGGTAGTGGCTTCCGTCGCGGGCGTGGGGGCGGAGATCTTCCGGCATGGCGAGACGGCGTTGACCTATACCCCCGGCAATCCGGCCGAGTTGGCGCAGCGGATTCAGGATCTGGCGCTCCAGCCCGCGTTGCGCGCCCAGATGGCCGAAAACGCCCAGAACGAGGTAATGACCACCTTCCACGAACACCGGATGGTGGATCGCATCGAGCAATACCTGGCCGCCAGCTTGGAGGCCCAAACGGGCCTTTAGTCTGACGCGCGCCCTACTTGATCAGCGTCTGCACCTGCTTGAACTCGTCAGTGCCCGCGCGCTGGACCAATTCGAACAAGATCATTTCCGTGGTGACGATCACCGCGCCGGAGGCCCGCATGCGGTCCAGCCCGGCCCGCCAGTTTTCCGGCGTGCGGGAGGATACCGCGTCCGCCACCACGAAGGGGCGGAAACCGTTCTCGAGGAGGTCCAGGCAGGTCTGACACACGCAGACGTGCGACTCGACGCCGCACAGGATCACATCCTCGATGCCGGCGGACTGGAGCCCGGCGGTGAAGCCTGGAGCGCCACAGGCGCTGAAGCTGACCTTGTCCAGTGGCGTCACCTTGGGCAAGGGTGCGGCGATCTCCGGCAGGGTGACTCCCAAGCCCTTGCGATACTGCTCGGTGATCCACGTGGGGAGGGAGAGCGCCGCGGCGCCCTTGGCCAGGCGAACGGCATTCTGGACGACGCGTTCCCGCTCGAACATCGCGGGCACCAAGCGTTCCTGGATGTCCACTACGACCAACGCAGACTGCGGACGCCGCACTGACAACGAAATCTCGCTCATGTTGATATCGACTATCGTTGCCGGGAAGTCTGTGGTTCAGGCTTCCTCACGTCAAGCGGCTGAATCTGAAGCACGTCCGGATCCAGTAAGGTCTCGCAGACAGGCTTGACGTACCATTGGGCCGCCAGCATTGCCTCAACGCTCGCGAGCTTTGGGACCATCGCCGTGCACCCAGCCTTCTCACCCCTCCACCAACTTGTGCGTGCCGGTTTCAGGACCCCGTCCGCTCAAGGTACCCCTTCTTGAGCTTCTCGGTGACCAGGCGGTTCGCTTCCAGCCAGGCAGTCGCTTCGTCAGCGAACGACTTGGACTGAGACTGGCCCGCGGTTCCAATGCGCCCGAAACGCACCGTGCAGGAGCTGCCCGTGACCGCGATCTCCCAGAACTTCCGCGAGGTATCGCTGATGAACTCGAAGTGGCGGACCTGGCCGGGGACAACAGCGGGAGGTGAACCTGACGGAGAACGAACGGTCTCCGGGCGTCGCGCTGCGGCAGGGGCCGATTCCGAGGGGGCCGAGGCGGGAGTGGCAGGCGCGGAGGGTGGGGGCGCCACTGGGGCATCCGGTTCAACCGCCGCCTCGGTTGGAAGCTCGGGCTCTTCAGCCGGCGGCCGATCTTGGAGCAGCTTCTCCAGGCGGCCAAGAACGTCGTCCGGGTTGTGATACCAGTCCTTGGTCAGCACCAGCGCAAACCGCCAGCCGAAGGCGCGCAGGATGGCTGGCTGCGTGAGATAGCGGTCCAGCAGGTTTGGATTGGCGTAATGAGCGTCGGTGTCCACGAGGACGCCGAGTTGGTAGAGTTCGTCAGCGGGGTTGCGCACCGCCAAGTCACAGCGGAAACGGGACTGGCCGACCTGCAACTCCACGGCGTACCCGCGCGCACGCAAGGCGTCCGCCAGTTGGGCCACCACCGCGTCGCCGGTGCTCAACGGCGCGAGGGCTTGGCGGCTGAGCGGATTGAGGCTCTCCAGCACGCGCCGCGCTCCGGTCGTCTCGCCTTTGGACACCGCCTCGGCGTATTCGAGGAAACGCTTCAGGCTGTTGGCGCCATCGTTGAAGTCGTTGGTGATCGCATGATGGCGGATGGAGCTGATGACCGCCATGTGGTGTTTCGCGCGCGAGAAGATGACGTTCAAGCGCTTTTCCCCGCCCCGCTGGTTGATCGGGCCGAAATTCATCAGCATCCGGCCGTGGGCGTCGGGGCCATAGCAGACGCTCATCACGATCAGGTCGCGCTCGTCTCCCTGCACGTTTTCGAGGTTCTTGACGAACAGGCCGCAGAACATGTCGTTTTCCTCGCGCACATACTCGCTTTCGAGGGTGGCGGCAAAGGCGTCGTCCTCCGCTGCCAACCGCGTGAGGGCGCCTTCGATTTCGGTCTGCTGCGCTTCGGAAAAGGCGACGATGCCGATGCTCAGGTTCGTCTGGCGTTGCAGCAAGCCGCGGACCAGGTGGGCGATGTAGGAGGCCTCGTTCGGGTTGCAGCGCTCCTCGTAGACCCCGTTCTCCAAGTAATGGAAGCTGATGCTCCGGGCCAGCAAGGCGTCCACGTTCGAGGCCCCCTGAGCGCAGTGGTTGACGAGCAGTTCGCCGCGGTTCGCCAGTGCCCGCTGGCGGTCGGGAATGGTGTAGAGTTCGCCGGCGTAGAAGGCCGCGTTCGAGAAGCTGATGAGCGACTCGTAACGGCTGCGGTAATGCCACGCCAGGAGGGTCGAGGGAAGATTCTGCGCCGATTGGGTCAGAAAACTGTCCGAATCCAGGTCCACCTCGACCCGTTCGCCCCCGTCTTCGACGATCACGCTTTCGTCCTCCGTGCGGGCGGCGGCGAAAAACGTGGTGGGTGGCAACTGCATTTGGTCGCCGACGACGATGACTTGGTGGGAGCGGTAGATGGCCGGGATGGCTTCTTCCAAGGGGATCTGGCTGGCTTCGTCGAAGATGACGACGTCAAACAACTCCGGGTCGAGCGGCAGGGTGTCCGACACGCTGAGGGGACTCATGAGCCAGATCGGCTTCAAATCCTGGATGACCCGGCCGGTATCGCCTGCCGCGAGGTCGCGAATCGACTTGAAACGCATGGTCTTGCCGAACTCGTGTTCGAGGTCGCGGCGGCCGGCCGCGTAAGCCTTCTTGAAGGCTTTCTGGTCGGGGGAGAGCTGGGAGGCGGGCAGCGACGAGACGTTGACATGCTCCAATAACTTCCGACGCACCGCCGCCCGGAGGCAGCGAGCGTTCAGCGCCAGCCATTCCGCGTGCCGCTTTTCCAGTTGTTCCATCTTGCGGGTCAGGAGGCGCCCCTCGAAACGATTGAACGCCCGGTCCTGCCGGTACAGTTGGTTGAGGCTCTTGCGCCCCACCGCTCCCTCGAACTCATCGAGAGGCACCTCCACGCGTCGCAAGGCGTGGCTGAACTCGGCGGGCAAGCCGGCCAGTTCACCCAGCAGGGGAGTCAACTCCGCCAGCAGGCCGCTCAGTCCGCGCAGCGCGGCCAAAACCCGGGTCAGTTCGGCGAAGTCGAACTGCTCGTGTTCGGCCAGCAGGAAACGCAACGTTTCGTCGAGCCGGGCTAACCGCTCCTGCACGCCGGCCAGCGACTCGATGAGGGCGCCGGCCTCGTTCGAGACGACCAGTTGCGACAATAAAGCGTTGACGGAAGGATGCGTGAGGAGGGGGTCGCTGCGCAGTCCGGCCACCAGCGCTCGGAAGGCCGGCACGTCCTCGCAGCGCCACTCCTCGCGCGCCCGCGCTTCGCTCGCGTGCATGGCCGCCTCGGCCTCGTGGCACGCGGCGAGGTCGCCGAGCAGTTTGCTCCACGTAGGCGGGACGGCGTGCTGCGAGAAGTCGTAACGTTCCTGCAATGTCTTTCTGAGGCGCCAGAAGGCCGGTTGCAGGAAGCGCCAGACCGAGGATTCGAAGGTCCGGGCCTGGGCAAGCGCGCTCTGCGTGTCGTCGGGCGAGAGCGGCTCCCGCCAACCGGCGGTCTTCCGCTTCGCCTGCGCGAGCCGCTGACTCGCTGCATCCAGCTCTGCCCCCAGCTCCTGGAAGGCCGCCGTGGCGGGGCTGCTGGCCAGCAGGGCAAGGAGCCGGCGTTCGGCCAGCGGCCGGACCCGCACCGCGAACTCCACCAGCGCCCGGATTTCCGCAAAGGTATCCCACAGTTCGTCGGGCAGACCGGAGAGTTCCAACGCGCTTTCCATCGCGTCCAGCGAAGCCTCGGCCTCATCGAGCAGGGCGTGCAAGGCCTCGACGGGACGGTCGGCCTGCAATACTCCGTGTCCCAGCCACCGCAGGGGGTGTCTGGCGAAGCAGAGTTCCTCGCCCGACTCGGCCAGGGCGGAGTGCAGGCGGCCGACCACTTCACCGTGCTGGAGCCAGAGGGGGTACTCTGGCAGCACCTCCTCGACTTCCGGGGGCAGGGCAAGGTCCGGAGCCGGCAGCGCCACCAACCGGTGCAGGAGCGAGCGCACCGCGATCCCGGTGTGGGCATTGGCCTCACGCATGGTCTCGGAGAACTTCTGCAGAATGGCCAGTTCCTGCTCCATGGCCCGCAGCGTGGCGGCCTGCAGGCGGGCGGCTTCGGGATCGGGGTCCGCCGTGGCCAGGAACTGCTCGTAGGTCTGCTTGAGATTTTGGATGAAGGCCTTCTTGTCGGTCTGCGAATCGTGAATGAGGCAGCAGAGCTCGTCCAAGCCCTGCTGCCGCAGGCGATGAAACACCACATCGATGGCCGCCCGCTTCTCGCAGACGAACAGCACCCGCTGGCCGCGCGCCACGTAGTCGGCGATGAGGTTGGTAATGGTCTGCGACTTCCCCGTCCCCGGCGGGCCTTGAATGATGTAGCTAGCCCCCGTGCGGGCGCGGGCGATGGCCGAGGCCTGTGCGGCGTCGCAGGGGATGACCAGGTGTTGGTCGGCCAGCGCGAGGGAGGGCGGGGGAGTTGGTTCCGCCGGTTTCGGGGCCAGCGAGAAGACGGCGTCGAACGCGTCGCTGGCCATATCCGTCTCGATGAGCTTTGCGAAGTCGCTCACGAGCGTCATCTTGCGGTAG
>CAYYMW010000405.1:0-6114 GCA_964472515.1 uncultured Verrucomicrobiota bacterium
CCCCATCCACTGACCTGGGCTGCGTGTCTCCTTTTCTCCAGGCTTTCCGAAGCCGTCTGGGCCCCCCTCGGCGCCCCGTGACAGCGCCCGCCAGCCTCCACGAGCGGCAGACCGCTGTCTCTGGCGAAGCCCCAGGTTGCGGTGCTTCCAGGCACACGCAATCCTGCCCCGGGCCGGGGTGGCCGGGGTCACACGTGCCGTTTGCCAAGGTCTAAGCGACCTCCTGCCAACCAACCTGGCGGAGTTCCAGCGGTTGGTTGTCTCCGTCGACTTGGGAGAGCAGTTGATCCCGCTTCAGACGGGCTTCTTCGATCTGCCTCGTGCCCAAGGATACCCGGACCCGGCGTTTGGTGTAGTCGGGCAGGTGAAGGGTATAGTGGCACCACCAAGTCCCGTGGTTGTTCCAGAGATGGTGGTTCGGATTAGGATGCGTAAGGCGTACGGCCAGTTGAGGCTGCAACGACTGTATCATATGCGTTCGATACCGCTGAACGCACCAGGAATCCGGACAAAAAAGCCGCCTTCCACATCAGGAGGCGGTTATCATCCGCGGAGAAGTTTTAGATTCGGGAACTGTCCCGCACATCGATCAGTCACACCCGTGACCGCTCAGGGCACCTTGGCCTTCTCCGAAGCCAGGAAGCCGGACCCGAACTGCGCCCGGGTCTCTCCTGATGCACGGGGCTAGTAAAGCACAATGGCCGGGGCTTGGCAAACGGAAGTTTGTGTCATAAACCCTCCCCTCCACAAGGCGGTTCGAGTCTTCCCCCAGGCCGGGCTCCGCGGAGGAAGCGCCCCCTCGCAAATCGGCGATCGCCAGGCTCGCCGGAGCCTGTCCGCGCGCTTGCCAATCGGCAGGTCCGCTTGCTTTAATCGGTCCCGTGCTGCAACAACAGACATTGCGGGACCCGGTCACTTTCTCCGGCGTCGGCCTCCACAGCGGGAACAAGGTCACCATGACCTTCCTGCCAGCGCCGCCCAACAGCGGCATCCGCTTCCGGCGCGTGGACCTTGACGGACGGCCCGAGGTCGAGGCCAGCCTCGAGAACGTGGTGGACACCAACCGGTCCACGACGCTGGCGAAAGGCGCGGTGAAGCTTCACACGGTGGAGCATGTGTTGGCCGCGTTCGCCGGGTGCGGGGTGGACAACGCCGTCATCGAGCTGGATGCCAACGAACCGCCCATCGTCGATGGCAGCGCCCGCGAGTATGTGCGCGTCATCGAAGCGGCCGGGCTGGCGCCCCAAGGCGAGCCCCGGGAGACCTTTGCCGTGACCGAGCCGATCGAACTGCAGGCGGGCGACTCGTTCATCGCGGCGTTTCCGCACGACCGGTTGAGGATTTCCTGCACGAGCGCCGACCGCAAAGGCCGGCATACCCAGTTCTACTCGCTGGAGGTCACCCCGGAGACCTGGCGGACCGAACTGGCCCACGCCCGCACGTTCTGCTTCTACGAGGAGATCGAGTACTTGATCAAGAACGGCCTGATCAAGGGGGGCAGCCTGGAAAACGCCGTGGTCATCCGGGACGACGCCGTCCTCACCACCGAACCCCTCCGGTACGCCGACGAGTTCGTCCGGCACAAGATTCTCGACATCCTCGGCGATCTGTCCCTGCTCGGCCGCCGGCTCCAGGCGCACATTGTGGCCATCAAGCCCGGGCATGCCTCCAATTGCGAACTGGGCCGCTTGATCCAGCAACAGATGCGCCGCCCGCTGGTGGCGGCCCAGACCTTCGCCCCGCCGCCCCAGGCCAAGGCCGCTTCGAGCGGCGGCTCGCCGGACTTGGTGGTCGATGGCGGCACCCTGAACATCGACCAGGTGCTCAAGGTGCTCCCGCATCGCTATCCGTTCCTGCTGGTGGACCGCGTGCTCGAGATCCAAGGCAACCGCATCAAGGCGCTCAAGAACGTCACCATCAACGAGCCGCAATTCATGGGGCACTTTCCGACCCACCCCATTTTTCCCGGGGTGCTCCAACTCGAGGCCATCGCGCAGGTGGCGGGCATCATCATGCTCAAGCAGGCGGAGAACATCGGCAAGATCGCCTACTTCATGTCCGCGGAGAACGTCAAGTGGCGCAAGCCCGTGCGCCCGGGCGACACCCTGATCATCGAGGTCGAGCAGACCAAGTCGCGCGGCAAAATCGGCAAGGCCAAGGGGGTCTGCTCGGTCAACGGCGAACCCGTGAGCGAGGCGGAAGTAACCTTCATGCTGGTGGACGCCTGACCCCGCTCACCGCCATGCCGTCCAACCCCAAGGACTCCTCCACCGCCGCCCCGGTCACTCCCCGGCGGCGCGCCCGCCGCATCCAGCGCCCGCCGGTCCTCTTCTCGCGCACGCAGAAGATTGTGGAGCAGCTCGAGCGCCACATGGGACCGGGTTTCCTGGCCTACTGGAACTCCAACAACGGCTCGGTCTGCCAGAACGACGTGGTGGGCATGTACGGCGTGCTTCGCCGGCTTGGCCCGCAGGCCCGGATCACGCTCTTCGTGAAATCCGAGGGCGGTTCGGGCCAGGCTTCCCTCATGATGGTGAACCTGCTCCGGCAGTTCACCCGCCGCTTGGTGGCCGTGGTGCCGTTGGAGTGCCAGTCCGCCGCCACTATGCTCGCGCTCGGCGCGGATGAAATCCAAATGGGTCCGCTGGCCCACCTCTCGGCCGTGGACACCTCGTTGTCCCACCCCCTTTCGCCGTTGGATCGTGACAACGACCGGGTAAGCGTCAGCCAGGACGAGTTGATGCGGGTGATCCGGCTCTGGGAGCAGACCAAGGGGGGGCGCACGGTGAATCCTTACCAAGCCGTCTTCCCCTACATTCACCCCCTGGTGATTGGCGCCGTGCACCGGATCAGCTCGCTCTCGGTCAAGCTCTGCCGCGAAATCCTCTCCTATCACCTGAAGGACGCGCGCAAAGCCTCGCGGATCAGCCAGCAGCTCAACTCCGGCTATCCTTCGCACAGCTATCCGATCACCCTGCGCGAGGCCCAGCGCATCGGCCTCAACGCCCGGCCGCTCGACCCCCGCGCCCATGAACTGTTGCTCCAGCTCAACGAACTCTACTCCGAGATGGGCCAGCGGGCGGTGACCGATTTCGACGCCTTCAACAACCACGACAGCCAGATCTACAACATCCTCGAAGGGCGGGGCGTGCAGATCTACTTCCAGTCCGACCGCGACTGGCATTACCGCAAGGAAGAACGCCGCTGGGTCACGCTCAACGACCACAGCGGCTGGCGCAAGCTCGAACGGGTCGGCAACCGTGTCCAGAGCTCCGTCTACCACATCAGTTGAGGCCCGCCGCCGCCTGCCCTGCCACTTTTCCATGATCCATCCCACCGCCATCATCAACCCGCGCGCCCAAATCGCCTCCGACTGCGAGATCGGCCCTTACTGCACCATCGGCGCCGACGTCATCCTCGGCCCGGGCTGCCGGCTTCACTCGCACGTCGTCATTGACGGCCACACCACGCTGGGCGAAGGCAACGAGGTGTTTCCGTTTGTGAGCCTTGGACTCAAGACCCAGGATTTGAAATGGAAGGGCGGCATCACCCGCACGATCATCGGCGACCGCAATGTGTTTCGCGAGTGTGTCACGGTACACAGCGCCACCGGCGACGGCGAAGCCACGATCATCGGCTCGCACAACCTGATCCTGGCCACCTGCCACGTGGCGCACAACTGCAAGCTCGGCAATCACATCATCATGTCCAACCTGGCTTCACTGGCCGGGCACGCGGTGGTGGAGGATCGTGCCGTACTGGCCGGCATGGCGGCCATCCACCAATTCGTCCGCATCGGCACCTTGGCCATGGTCGGTGGGTGCTCGAAGGTCACCCAGGACATCCCTCCCTATATGCTGGTGGATGGCAATCCGGCCGAAACCAGGGCCTTGAACAAAATCGGCCTGGATCGCAACGGCGTGACGGAAGAGGCGCAGTCCGCCCTTAAGAAGGCGTTTCGCATCCTGTTCCGGGAGGGGCTTTCCATTCCCAACGCGCTGGCGAAAGTCGAGGCGGAAATCCCGGCCCTGCCGGAGATCGCCCACTTGCTGAACTTCTTCCGCACAAGCGAGCGGGGCGTGACCCGCTGAGCGCAGCGGCCCGGTTCATGCCCGCAACCCCAGGCAAGGCTCGTTCACCACACCGCGCGGCGGCGCTTGCCCCGGTGGCGCCCGCCCTCCCCGGCTACCGCTGTTGGGCCGAGGTCGACCTGCGCGCCCTCGAACAGAACCTGCTCTGGATCCGGCACCGGGTTGGACCCGAGGTGCAGGTGCTCACCGTCGTCAAAGCGGATGCCTACGGCCATGGGCTCAAAGCCATCGCCCGGCAGTTGATGCAGCATGGCACGGACATCTTCGGCGTGGCCAACCTGGCCGAAGCCAGAACCATCCGCGCCGTCGGCCCCGGGTGGCCGATCCTCCTTCTGAGCGCCTGCCTGCCCGACGAGGTCGACACCGTGGTTCAGGAGGGCCTCAGCGCCACCGTTTCCGCTTTCGAGGAAGCCCGGGCTTTTTCCCAGGCCGCCGTCCGGCTCGGGCGCACCTGCCGCGTTCATCTCAAGCTCGACACCGGCATGGGGCGGCTCGGGGCGAAGCCGGCGGAAGCGCTGTCGCTGCTGCGGCGCATGGCCCGGCTGCCGCACTTGACGATCGAGGGGCTCATGACCCACTTCGCCAACGCCGAGGATGACGTCCGTTACACCCGGAACCAGCTCGCGGCCTTCCGTCAGGTGGTGGAGGGGTTGCCCAAGTTGGGCCTGGACCTTCCGCTGATCCACGCCGCGAACAGTGCCGGGTTGCTCCACGAACCAGAGAGCCGGTTCAACCTGGTGCGTCCGGGTCTGTTGGTATATGGCGTCCTGCCCACCGGCCAGCGCACCCCGCCTGCCGCGTTGGCGCGCCGCCTGAAACCGGTCCTCTCCTGGAAAAGCCGGGTCACGCTGGTCAAGCGCGTGTCCAAGGGCGCCTCGTTGAGCTACGGTTGCACCTACACCACCAAGCGGGCGACCCGCCTGGCCATCGTCGGCGCGGGTTACGGCGACGGCTATCACCGCACCGCGAGCAACCGCGGCCAGGTGCTGATTCGGGGCCAGCGCTGCCGGATCCTCGGCCGGGTGACGATGGACCAGATGATCGTGGACGTCACCGCCCTGCGCGGGGTGCGCAGCGGGGACGAGGTGGTGCTGCTGGGCCACCAAGGCCGGGGGGAGATCGCCGCGCAGGAAGTGGCGGATTGGTTCGGCACCATCCCTTACGAGGTTTTCACCGGCATCACCGGCCGGGTCCAGCGGGTGTATCTCGGGGCCCAAGCGAGCTGAAAAAGCGGCATCCAGTACAGCGTGGCACCTCTGCCTCGGGCGTGGTTGCAGGAGATCGGCTCCGCCAAGCCCGTTTCCAAGCGCCAGTTTGCCTGGCGATTCGGCAAGCCCGAAGGGCTTGTGGCGCTCAGCCCAACGTTGGCCCGTCCGCGGGCCTACGTTGGGTATTCGGCGTTAATTACCCCAGCAACCCGGAACGGGTTGTGGCTCAGGCCCACACATACCGTTCGTCGAATTCGAGGCCGTGACGCCGCAGCAAGGCCCGCAGCTCATCTTGGAAGCCCACTTTGCGGTGGTGGTGTTCCTGGCGCGCAATGTACTCCTCCACGGCCGCCAGCCTCGATTGACTCACCGAAAACACGGCATATCCCCCCTGCCATTCGAAGAGCGTGTGGGCGCGATCCTCCTTGGCCAGCCAGAGGTGCGAGACGCGCTTCAGCTCCTTCACCCATTCTGCCAGAGTGGTGGTTCGGCCGAGTCGCGCCAGCAGATGCACATGGTCCGGCATCCCGCCGACCAGGACCGTCGGGCAGTCGAGTTCCCGGCTGATCCCGCCCAGGTACTGGTGCAAGGCGGCACGCACGCTGGGGTCTTGAAGCCAGGGTCGGCGTTCCTTGGTGGAGAAGACCACATGCACAAACACAGCGGAAAGGGACTGCGGCATGGGCTGGAATCTGCCTTGAAACGGGCTACCGTTCCAGTCCAAACGAGCCACAACCCGTTCCGGGTTGATGGGGAACGGGGGGGCGGGGTACCCAACGTAGGCTCGCGGACTCGCCAACGTTGGGCTGGGTGCC
>CAYYMW010000406.1:0-6086 GCA_964472515.1 uncultured Verrucomicrobiota bacterium
GGTGAGGCTCAGGGTGGGGGCGGCGCAGAAGGGATCGATGAAGGCGGTGTCCGGGGCGGGCATGACGAGCATGTCCGAGGCTTCGATGGACTTCCAGCCGCGGATGGAGGAGCCGTCGAACCCGAGGCCTTCGGCGAAGACCTCTTCGGAGAGTTCGCCGATGGGGCAAGTGAAGTGCTGCCAGGTGCCGAAGGTGTCGACAAATTTGAAGTCGACCATCACGGCCCCGGCCTTCTTGGCCATATCAAGGACTTGTTTGGGGGTACTCATGGACAAAGGAGGTGTGGTTGTTGGGTGGTTAAGGAGTGTTGGGCGGGAAAAAAGCGCCGACCTTGAGCCGGATCGGTCTCAGGGCCTGATGGAGCAATAAAACGTGGCAGAAGCAATGGCTAGACCGCTTGGGGACCCGTCTCACCGGTGCGGATGCGCACGGCGTTGTCGATCGGGCTTACGAAGACTTTGCCATCGCCAATCTTGCCGGTCTTGGCAGCTTTCACAATCGCGTCCACGGCCGGTTGGGCAAGGTTGTCCGCCACCACCAATTCCACCTTGATCTTGGGCAGAAAATCGACGGTGTACTCGCTCCCGCGGTAGATCTCGGTATGTCCCTTCTGTCGGCCGAAACCTTTGACCTCCGTCACCGTCATACCTTCGACGCCGATATCCGCCAAGGACTGCTTAACGTCCTCGAGTTTGAACGGCTTGATGATGGCTTCGATCTTCTTCATGCTCGCTTGTCGTCAGGGGGCGGATACTAGCACCCCCCCCCGGGGTGTAAACAGGAAAGTCACCATTACCCGAACCATCTGATTAACAGCATGTTGTAGGCGGGCTGATCGCTGTCGATCAGTGCCATGACGGGCTGGGTGAATAACCTGAGGAGCCCGCCTTCAGCAGGCCTTGGTGCGAAGGGGTATCTGGTCCTGTATCGGGCGGGGAGCGCCACCTGCGCCCCAAGGACCAGCCAGAGCCTCATTTTCAAGGGCGCTCCCGACCCATCCGGCACGTCCACGTCCGTTGACACCCACTTCATCCCACCTCATATTGCAGCCGTAAGAACGCTTCGCGAACTGCGCCGTTCACCCGATCAGGTCATGACCCCCATGAAGACACGTCCGCTCGGCAAAACCGGTTTCTGCGCCTCGGTGCTTGGGATTGGCGACTTGGCTGATCGCGCGGTGGCCCTGAACGACGCGGTGCGGACGCTCCGTCGGGCCATGGACCTCGGCTTGAACCTCGTGGACACCGCCCCCGCTTACGAAGACGGGTACAGCGAGCAGATCGTGGGCGCCGCGCTGGAGGGGCGCCGCGAGGGGATGTTTGTCATCGACAAGATCGATCACCTGGACCGTCCGGTGGCTCCCCAGGTCGAAGCCAGCCTCCGCAGGCTGGGCCTGGACCACGTGGATCTGTTCGTCTTTCACGGGGTGTCGACGCTGCCGGACTGGGAGCGCGTTGCGGCCGGCAGAATGGAGGAACTGGCGAATTGCCAGGCGGCGGGAAAGACACGCTTTCGTGGCGTTTCGAGCCATCATCCGGAAGTGCTCCACGCCGCCCTGGCGAGCGGGTGGTGCGACGTCGTCATGTTCCCGATCGGCCCTTACGTGGATCGACGCTATTGGGCCGAGATCCTGCCCCAAGCCCGCGAAGCGGGAATCGGCACGGTGTGCTTCAAGACATTTGGCGCGGGCAAGTTGCTGGGAGACACCACCGGCTACAACCAGCCGTTGCAGCCACGGCCCCGGGGCAAGTTCGGATCGGGTGGCCGGGAGCCCGCCGCCGAATCCGGCCTGCCCCGCTTGAGCGTGCGCGATTGTCTGCACTATACGCTCACGCTGAATCCGGACGTGGCTCTCCTGGGGATGAGTTACCCGAATGAACAGGAGGCCGTCCGCGAAGCGCTCCAGGACTTCCATGCGCTCGATGGGCAGCAGATGGAGGAGATCCGTGTCCGCGCGGCGGAAGCGATCCAAGGGAAAGGACCTTGCTGGTGGAATCCCGCTGCGGGTTGAACCGCAGCGCCAATCGACCTTCGCTCTTCGAGCGTCTACTTGATGCCCGCCAATCGGGTCCGCCAGATGCGATAGAGTTCCACGGTGGCCCGGACATCCCTGAGGCAATACTCAGCCACTTCCCGGGCCCGCCCTTCGGCCAACAGCGTATTGACGTCGCGGCCGGTTACACCTTGGGCCTTGGGGGACTCGATGCCAAAGGCCTTGCAGTAGAAGTCCAGGTTGAACCGGCGCGAGGCGCCCTCGCGGCCACTGACGCCGTAAAACGTAAGTTGTTCGGCCAGATCGCAATGCGGTTCTGGAGTGTACCGGTAACCCAGCCAGTCTTTGCGGGAAATCGTGACGTTCGTCAGCGCCGAGCGCAGGTAGAGAAAGGGCACGTCGAAACCCCGCCCGTTAAAGGTCACAACCTGCTCGTAGCGCCGGGCGACATCCCAGAAGGCAGTGAGCAACTCCGCTTCGTCCGAGCAGGCGACCAGACCGACGGAAGGGTCGAGGTCACCCCCTTCCTCGGGATCGGCGGCTTGGAAGAGCACCTGGCCCCGGCCCGTCTCGGCGTTAAGCATGGCAATGCAGGCCACTTGGGCCGTCAACGGCCAGAGGTTGAATTGCTGCCGGATTTCCGCCCGGCGGGCCTCGCGCGCGGCCTCGTCCGGCAGGCGCTCGGCTTCGCGAAAGAGATACTCGGTTTGGGCTTCGTCGTAGGTCTCGAGCGGGAGGGCGGTCGTTTCGATATCGAAGACAAGAATGGCCATAAAAAGGATCAGCCCGGGGCTGGGGAGGGAGTGGCGGGCTCCTCGAAAGCCTCCACTTCGTAAACCGAAACCCGGGTGCCGGGTTCCCGCCAAGCCGAAGCTTGGCACCCCGCCTTTTGCGCGAGGTGGTTCAAAAACTGTTCTTTGTCGGGGAGTTGTTCCCAGACCTGCGGCAGAAAGGTGGCCGAAAAACCTCCGCTGCGCAGCACAACGCCGTGGCGGTGGGGTTCGAGCTTGGCGAGCAGGTCGGAGGGCGAGCTGAAGCTCAGCTCGCGAGCCGGCGTCAGCACGCTGATCTCAAGGGAGAGACCGGCAACTTCCCCGGGAGCCACCGGCGCAAAACGACGGTCGCGGATGGCGGCACTGTGCGCGTTGTGAACCGCCGCCAGATAGAGCGGTTCGTGGGCGGTGAGGGTGCCGATGCAACCGCGCAACCGTCCCTGGGCGCGGAGCGTGACGAAGCAGGCGCCGGGCAGAAGCAGCGCCGGTCCCATGCCGGCGGCATCGCACTCCGGGACCTCCCCGTCCCGGGCGGCGCGCGCGACGCTTTGTCGAGCGAGCTTCAGCAAGGCCTGCCGGTCCTCCGCCGAGAGCCCCGGCCTCCCCGAGGTCAACGTTGCCTGGACGGCCCCCGGGGCCGGGCCAGATTCGGGTTCTGGGCGGATTTCAGACATAGTGCCTAACCGCTGGACCGGCATGGCTTCACGCTCCGTGCCGGCCGTCAGGAACCGCTCGTTCGTGCGGCATCCCGACCTGCCGATAAGCCCCTTCCGGGGCGCCTGCTGACCAAGCCACGTTACGCCAAGCCACGCCGCGCGACAAGCGCCGGTTTGCGCCGGGGCGAGCCCGGAGCGCAGGGAGAGCTTGCGTTTGCCTCGCGGCAGGCCAAGTTGAAGGCGTGGTCCGCCGCCCGGCGGGAGAGATCCGACCGGGCAAGGTCTAATCAACAGACCGGTCGAGGTGCGGGCAGGGCGGTTGCCGGACCGGCCTCGAACGGACCTGGACGACGTGAAACGAACGTATTTCATCCTGGTGGGCGGGTTCTGGGCGGTCATGAACGTCCTGCTCTGGCGGGCGGAAGTGGCCCGGAACCGCCAGGCCGGCAGCCCGGTGCCGTTGATGGCGGTGTGGCAACGCATCCTGACCGCGCCGGACGACTCGGCCATGCGGGTGCTGCACCAGGGCCGGCAGATCGGCTACTGCCGCTGGGTGGCCAAGGTGGACGAGGAAGACCTGCCTCCGCGCACCGGTTCGGGTGAAGAAGTGGTGGAAGGGAGGGTGAAACGGTTGACCGGTTACACGGTGGAGTTGGAAGGCAATGTGCGCCTGGACACTGAAAACCTCCCCATCCGCTTTCAGGGACACGCCGCCTTTGACACCAACCACGTCTGGCGAAACGTGGGCGGACGACTGAGCATGCGCCCTGCCTCATGGGAGGTGCGCGCGGACGCCGCGAAGGAGACCATCACCTTCAAGCAGGAGGGGACCGGGCATCCGGGCGAGCAGAGCTATACCTTCGCGCAATTGGCCAGCCTCCAAGCCTGGCTGCCTGGGCTGGCCGCCGCCGGGCTCCCGGGCTCCCTGGCGGAATGGATCGGCGAACCGCCGGGCGGCCCGAGCCGGGCGGGTTTGGGACTGGTCTGGGAGGCGCGACAGGATTGGATGGAGCTCGGCCATACCCCCGTGCGGGTCTACCGGTTGCGAACCCGGGTGCTCGACCGCTATGAAGCCACGGTGCTGGTCAGCCGCGTCGGGGAGATCCTGCGGGTGGAGTTGCCCAACGGATTCACCATGGAGAACGAAGCGATGGTAAACTGGTAGCTTGGTGAGGGTTTATGATCGAACTGTGCCAACTGGTGAAGCGCTTCGGGGAGCTGGCGGCCGTGGATGGCGTGGACCTCACGATCCCGCGCGGCGAGTTCTTCGCGCTCCTGGGACCCAATGCGGCGGGGAAGACCACCACGATCAAACTCATCACCGGCCTGATTCGCCCCACCGCCGGGTCGGTGAAGGTGGCCGGGCACGATGTGCAGCTCCACCCGCTCGAGGCGCGGCGGCGGCTGGCTTACGTGCCGGACTTTCCCTTTCTCTACGACAAACTGACGCCGTGGGAGTTCATCCGCTTCACCGGCGAGGTCTTCCTCATGCCGCCCGCCGAAGTGGAGCAGGCGGCCCGGAAATGGGTCGCTCGCTTCAACCTCGAACCCTACCTTGCCCAGCCCATCGAAGGCCTGTCTCATGGCACCAAACAGCGCGTCGCCATTGTCTCCGCGCTGCTGCACGCGCCGGAGGTCTTTGTCCTGGACGAGCCGATGGTGGGGCTTGACCCCCACCACGCGCGGGTGTTGAAAGACATCCTCAAGGAATGCGCGTTGCGGGGCACCACCGTGCTGGTCTCGACCCACCAATTGAGCGTGGCGGAGGAGATGGCCGACCGCATCGGCATCATGCACCACGGCAGACTGGTGGCGGTGGGGACGCGTGACGAGTTGCGCCGCCAGACCGGCACGGCCGGGGCGCTCGAGGAGACCTTCCTGCGGCTCACGGAACAGGAGGCCAACTTCAACGAGCAGGTGGCGGCGCCGCCGCTCGCACAAACATGAATCCCGCGTCGTCTCCAGTGCCGCCGGGCGGCGACCCACCGGCCGGGGAGGCCCGGCTGCTTTGGCTCTTGCTGCGCACCAACGCCCGCCAGGCGTGGCGCCGGTTGCTCGCCGTGCGGCAGCAATCGCGCCTGTTGAGTTCGCTGATCGGCGCGTTTCTTCTCGGCTACGCCGGGCTGGCCTTCCTGATCTTCTACAAGGGGCTCAAGTTCGCCGGCACCTTCCCGGGACTTGGGCCGGTGCTGGTCGAACGCATGCTGTTCCTGCTGTTCGCCTTCCTGTTCGTATTGCTGCTCTTCAGCAACCTGGTGATCGCCTATACGAACCTCTTTCGCAACCGGGAGACCACCTTCCTGCTGGCGCTGCCCGTGCCGGCCCAAACGATCTTCCAATGGAAGTTCATCGAATCCGCGCTGCTGGCTTCCTGGGCGTTTCTCTTCCTCATCGCGCCGTTGCTCGCCGCCTACGGGCTGACCCAACAGGTGCCCTGGCACTTCTACGTGGTGACCGTCGTCTTGATCGGCCTGTTCATCGTCTTGCCGGCGGTGGCGGGCTCCTGGTGCGCGATCTTGCTCGGGCGTTTCCTGGACCGCCGCAGCTTCCAGATCGCGGCCCTGGTGGTGGGCTTGGGCCTGCTGGCGGCCTGCGCCATCTGGCTCAAGCCCGAGGCCGTCACGGATGAACAACTGGAAACCCGCGTGCTGGCCGTATTGGAC
>CAYYMW010000407.1:0-6083 GCA_964472515.1 uncultured Verrucomicrobiota bacterium
GGGCGGGAAGGTCCCGGGGGCGAAGCCTGCTATGAACACGGAACAACTCTATCAGGAACGGTTGCGGCGGTACGTCACCGCCATGCGCAACGAAAAGCCGGACCGCATCCCCATCCGCCCCTTCGTGGCCGAGTTCACCGCCCGGTACGCGGGCTACACCTGCCAGGAGGTCTCCCACGATTACCGCCGCGCCTTCGAGGCCGCGGTCAAGACCGCCAAGGACTTCGACTGGGACGCCGTGGTGCCCAACATGGTCTACGTCTGGACCGGCCTGGCGCAGGTCGCCGGGTTGCGCTACTACGGCATCCCGGGCATCGGCATCCCGCACACCAGCGGCTTCAACTACATCGAGCCGGCCGAAGACCAGGCGTTCATGAAGGAAGATGAGTACGACGAACTCATCAAGGACCCCACCGGCTTCCTCTACAACGTCTGGCTCCCACGCGTCTCCACCGAGGTGAACAAGATCGGCGAGCCCTCCACTTACCGGAACAACCTCGCCTTGGTGAAGAGCGCCATGGCCATGCTCACCTACTTCTACGCCTTCGGGCCGCAGGTGCAGCGCCTGCGCACCGAGTGCGGCGCGGTCTCGGCCATCTCGGGCATCTTCAAGGCGCCCTTCGATATCATCGCCGACAAGCTCCGCGGTTATGTGGGCCTGACCATGGACATGCATACGCAGCCCAAGAAGGTGCTCGCGGCGTGCGAGGCGCTCATGCCCCACCTCTGCCACGTGGGCTGCACCACCGCCGACCCCGCCCGCCAGGTTCCCATCGGCTTCTGGATGCACCGCGGCTGCGTCCCCTTCATCAGTCCCAAGCAGTACGACTCCCATTACTGGCCCACCCTCAAGCCCATCATCCAGGAGTTTTGGAAGCAGGGCCACCAGACCCTCTTCTACGCCGAGGGCAAGTGGAAGCACCACCTCGAGTCCTTCCGCGAACTGCCCGACCGCAGCATCGTCTTCCATTGCGACCAGGACGACGTCTTCGACGTCCACCGCCGCCTGCATGACAAGTTCGCCATCAGCGGCGGCATCCCGAACATCCTCCTGAGCTTCGGCAAGCCGGACGAGGTGCGCGACTACGTCACCCGCGTGGTGCAGGAAGTTGGCAAAGAGGGCGGGTACATCCTCGATGCCGGCGCCATCATGCAAGACGACACGAACGTCGAGAACATGAAGGTCATGACCCAGGTCGGCCGCGAGTTGGGCGGTTACTCCGCCGGCAGCTACGCCGACCCGACGGATTTGCCCCCGAGCGACCTCCCCAGCTCGGTGGCCAGCCGCAACGAAGTGCCCGGCATGGCGGGCAGGCCCGCACCCGCCGTGCCCGCTGGCGCGTGCTTCCCGTGGGAGGCCAAGCTCGCAGAAATCCCCAACCTGACCGGTGACCGCGACATGTTCCGCCAGGTCTGGAACGACATCGAAGGCCTTGGCAACATGTACATCTGGCAGTTGCTGCTGAGTTTTTGAGGCGCAATGACATCATTTGCACCCACAATGCGACTATCCGGCGACGGCAGAGGCCGGCCGACGAGCGACCCGATGGGTGAGCAGGTCGAACGCCGCGCGCCGGGAATGGTCCAACTCCGTACACGTCAGCCAACCACTTATCCTATGCGCAATTTGATGTACCTGCTTCTGCTGGCCGGCTTGGGGCTCTTCAGCGGCTGTGCCACCTACATCCCGCCCAGCGGTCGGGCCGACCTGGGCGCGATCTCGAGCTCAACCATGCAGGAGAGCTTCGCGGCGAAGCCCGCAGTGGTCTTCCCGGCAAGCATCGCCGCCGTGCGGGTCCAGGCGTCGGGCTATCGCAACTACAACACCGAATGCGAGGGCGGAGTGTTCGGGCAGGGACGTTTTTCGGTCATTACCGTGAGGGAGGTCGAGGAGGATGCGGATATGCAGCGCATTGCCCGCCTGCCGGAGGTCGGCGGCTTGGTGAGCATCAGTCGGCTGTTGCTGCCTCCCCGCCTCGAGTCCGACCGCGTCCTCCGCGAAGCCGCTGCCCGGCTCAAGGCCGACATGGTCTTGCTCTATACGTTCGACACCTCCTTCCACGAGAACGATGCGTCGGTGGCCCTGAACGTGGTGACCCTGGGGCTTTCGCCCACGCGTAAGGTCTTCGTCCGCGTGGCGGCTGCCGCGGTGCTGATGGACACCCGGACTGGCTTCATCTACGCCGCCTTGGAAGCCAACGAACGGCGGCAGCTCCTCAGCAACGCCTGGGAATCGGGGGAGACGGCGGATCGGGCCCGTCGCGACGCGGAGAAGACCGCCTTCAAAGCCCTGGTGGGCGAGTTCGAGAAGAACTGGCCGCAAATCGTCGAACGCTCGAAGAAGGGTGCGTGAAGCCGAACGGGGCCACCAGCCCTGCCCGCAAGCCGATCCGAATGATGTCAGGATGAATCCCGTTATCATTCAAGGCGTTAAACGGGGTTCTTGAATTTTGGAAGGTGAGCTTCCAATTTTCAAGGACCGGCGTGAGGTGTGGCGCTACAGGAGGCTGACGGATTTGCTCGGGGGTTCGGGGGTGTCAGGAGAAATCGGCCCGTAGAATAAGGGTCGAAATGACTTTCTTGCATTATGGACGGAGAATGTCTATTTTTCCATAAACGACGTGATTGCTCGGCCGAATCTGCTTCAGAGAGTCGCCTGCGGACTGCAGCACAGCCCGGTCACCCTGATTCTGGGGCCTCGTCAATGTGGCAAGACGACGCTGGCTCGACGCGTAAGCGAGGAGCAGGCAGGCACTTACTACGACTTGGAGAGCCCGCGCGACCTGCTGCGGTTAGCGCATCCCATGACGGTGCTCGAAGCGGCGCAAGGCTTGGTGGTGCTGGACGAGATTCATCAGCGGCCGGACCTGATGCCGCTCCTGCGGGTGTTGGCGGATCGCCAACCGCTGCCGTGCCGGTTCCTGCTGTTGGGAAGCGCCTCGCCCGACTTGATGAAGAAGTGCTCGGAGACGCTGGCAGGCCGGGTGCATTTCGTGGACATGAGCGGCTTCACCCTGGCGGAAGCGGGGTATGATCGGCGCACCGAGTTGTGGGTCCGGGGCGGATTCCCCAAGTCGTTCCTGGCGAAAACCGAGCCGGTTAGCCGCGAGTGGCGGGAAGCCTTCGTGCAGACTTTCCTGCAGCGCGATCTGCCGATGTTGGGCATCCAGGTGCCACCGGCGACCCTGTACCGGTTTTGGAGCATGCTGGCTCATTACCACGGGCAGACTTGGAACGGAGCGGAGATTGGCGCGTCGCTGGGCGTCAGCTATCACGCGGCCCGGCGGTATTTGGACGCGCTGTGCGGCGCTTACGTGGTGCGGCAGTTGCAGCCGTGGTTTGAAAATGCCGGCAAGCGGGTGGTGAAGTCGCCCAAGGTTTACCTCCGGGATTCCGGCTTGCTCCACACGTTGCTGGGGATTCCAGATTGGGCCGCCTTGCAGGGGCATCCCAAGCTGGGGGCATCATGGGAGGGGTTTGTAATCGAGCAGATCCTGTCCTGGGCCGGCGAACGGAATGCCTACTTCTGGGCGACGCAGAGCCGGGCGGAGCTGGACCTGCTGGTGCATGCCAAGGGCAAACGCTGGGGCTTCGAGGTGAAGTACCAGGACGGGCCGCGCGTCACCAAGTCCATGCGCATCGTGATGCAGGATCTCAAACTTGATCACCTGTGGGTGGTCTACCCGGGCCGGACTGGCTACCCCCTGGACGAACACATCGATTGCATCACGCTGGAACAACTGGATGAGGTGCGGCAGCGGTTGCAGTAAATGGGCAAGGGTCACCGAGGCGCGCGTTGCGGGCGTTAGGAGAGTTTTCGGAGAGAGCTTGAGGAGCCACGGCTTCCGAAACACGGGCCACGATTTGCGAGGTTTCGCGATTGACCTCGATTCCTTTCTGGATTCCTCGGAGTTGTTCGATGGGGTGCAGGTGACCGAAACGGGGGAGGATGACTGCATGCTGATCGCCCAATGCCAAGTGCGGGATGGCATCTCGCTCGGGCGCGCCAAAGACGAGGTTTGCCGGATCTGGGAACGGAGCCTGCGTTACCGGGAGTTTTCGGACTATTCGATCGATGAGTCGCCCGTCGGCTTCACCTTCCACTTCGTCATCTTACTGCTCGGACGGCAGGATAGCCTACACCGCGCCGAGCCCAGTCTGGCCGGAAGGTCATCGGCGAAGCTGGAGGGGCATGGCGCGGACGGCAGGCGGGCGGAGCCGGCACAAAAGCACGAGTAGCTCGGCCCTGCGGGGAGCGGGTCTTGGGCCGGACGGCGTTGTTGCTCGCTTGGTCAGAGACCGCTGCGGGTATCTTCCCGCGCTCGCGTCTCGCCGTCCGGCCCCATCCCTCGCCCCGCCGTGTAGTCTATCCCACCGTCCGAGCAGTAGCTCCCAACCTGGGTGTCACAGGCAGGATCGATTGCGCTCCCGTTCCAAGCCCGGCAGGAAGTTGACCGCAGGAGCGTGAGCCGGGGTTGAAACGCACCTGGCCGGAGTGGGAAGATCAGCGGTGTTCAGCGGGGTCTTAGGTCTGTTGCCGGGGCTTGTCCGAGCCGCAACGCGGAAAAGCCTCAAGCCCTGTAAGGGCTTGAAAAGGTAGAAGAAAAGATGGCGGGAGCGGCGGGGCTCGAACCCGTAACCTCTGCCGTGACAGGGCAGCGCTCTAACCAATTGAGCTACGCCCCCGCATCGGAGGACCGGTAAAATACGGGCAACCTCGTCGCGCCGTCAACGGGGAAATCGCCAAAATTTCGGAAAACTGAAAGTTCGAAGATCGAGGCTCCAGCCCGAAGGAGACAGGAGGCCTTTGACCGGGGCTCCACCCGGCACGGTTGGATGGGTTGTCCGGCCTTGGTCGTCTGGCTTGGGGGGCGGCTACGGTTGCTTGGCCTGCTTGTAGACCCGGACATAGTCGACCTCGAAGACATCGGGGAAGACGGCGGGTTTCAACTCATCCGGGTTCGATGGGATCTCCATGCTGAGGATCAAGTATTCGTCGATGTGCGAGATCGCGGTGGTGACGACGTAATACTTGTAGCCGTCGACGAAGAACGCGTAGTGGTCCGGGGTCCATTCCAGGGCGAAGGTATGAAAACCCTCGCCGACACCCTGGCGGTGGCTCTGCATGCCGTGCGTCGTCTTTTGGTGCGGGCCGTAGGCCCAATGGACATTGTGCGAGACAATGTCCGTCCCGAGCTTCCGGAAGCACTCCATGATGTCGATCTCGGCGCCGAAGGTCGCCGGGTCCTCGCCTTGCGAGATGCGGGGAGACTGGATCCAGAAGGCCGCCCAGATGCCGGACGAGCGTTGGAGGCGGGCCCGGCACTCAAAGTACCCGTACTTGGTCATCAACGTGTTCTGGGTGCCGACGGCACCGAGCAGGATGCGCCCGTCCTCTTTGAGGGCCTGTAACTTGAGGCACCCGTTTTCCACTTTGACCGCCTTGGCAGACACGAAACCCAGGGCGCGCGGGCCCTCGCCTCGGACCTGCCACTTGGTCGGGTCCAACTGTTGGCCCTCGAACTCGTCTTTCCAGAAGAGTTGGTAACCCATCTGTTCCGGGAGGAAACGGGTTTCCGACATGGGTTCCTGAGGCGGTCGCTGCGCCTGACCCAGCGGGGAGAAGCCAAGGCCCGACAGCAGCAGGGTGAGGAGGGCCAGGGTCCGGGTGCGGAGGGGTGAACGAACGGGCAACGGGGAGTTGGAGTCGGGGTTGGTGTTCATACGCGGCAAATCGAAGAACGAGTGCCATTCTACCACCCGACCGCCTCCCCACAAAGCGATTTGCCGGGGATGATGATGGGCGCTGGGCACTAGGGGGCGGCGATTACACGTACTTCTTGGGATGGGTCGGTGTGTTCGTAATACATTGATGGTGAGTTTGATGGGTGTTAGGTTGAGGCGGTCTACGAGTTGATCTTTCGCCCGAGGGGCGGCCCAAGGGCGAGCCGTCGGGAAAAAGCCTCTCCCGTAGTGTCGTCTTGGTCACGGCCGCGCGGCATGTGGGCGGGGCGGCGCGGTTGCGAGTGGGGCGGCGCGGTTGCGAGTGGGGCGGCGCGGTTGCGAGTGGGGCGGTGGGATTC
>CAYYMW010000408.1:0-6021 GCA_964472515.1 uncultured Verrucomicrobiota bacterium
GGCCGGGTTCGTGGCGGCTTCGTACCTCCGCGGCATCCCGTTCGTGCAGGTGCCTACGACGCTCCTGGCCCAGGTCGACAGCTCGGTTGGCGGCAAGGTGGGCGTCAACCTCAAGGCCGGCAAAAACCTCGTCGGCGCCTTCCATCAGCCCAAGCTTGTCGTTTGCGACCTCGCCACGCTCAACACCCTGCCGGACCGGGAGTATCGCTCCGGTCTGGCCGAGATCATCAAGTACGGCGTGATCTACGACGCGCCCTTGTTCGGCCGGTTGGAGCGTCAGATGGACGCCCTCTTGGCGCGCCAGCCGGCGGCTCTATCCGCAGCCATCGCCCGTTCCTGTGAGATCAAGGCCGACGTGGTTGGGCAGGATGAGACCGAATCCGGCCTGCGGGCGATTTTGAACTTCGGGCACACCGTGGGGCATGGCCTCGAAGCCATCTCCCGCTATGGAACCTATCTCCACGGCGAGGCCATCTCAATCGGGCAGGTCGCGGCGGCGCGGCTCTCCACCCACTTGCTGCAATTCCCGGAAGCGCAGGGACGGCGCATCGAGGCGTTGCTCGCCCGGGCCGGGTTGCCGGTGAGCGTGAAGCTCACCCGCGCCCAACGACTCAAGCTCAGCCAGGCGATGCGCCTGGATAAGAAAGTCAGTGGCGGTGAAATCAAGTTCGTGCTGGCGCGCAAGCTGGGCTCCGTCATCTGGGGGCAGAAGGTCCCCGAGACCACCCTGAACGCCACGCTCGATTCCCTGCAACCTTGAGGAGGTCACCATGTCAGCGGTCACTGAAGCCATTGTCCGCGAGTTCTTCGAACAGCGCGGCTTCCTGGTGCGCCAACAACGCAAGTACCAATCCTCCAACCTGCGCGATGACGAGGAGGTCGACCTTTACGTGGCCAACCCCGAGCCCGCGCCCGGCGAAGCCGCTTTGCCCTTCACGCTTGCGGCCGAAGATGTGAGCCGCCTCGAACGCGCTGTGGTCGGGGTGATCGGCCGGCACAGCGGCAGCTTCACCGTGGCCGCGCTGACCAAGGAACCGGAGGTCTTCCGCTTTGCGGAAGCCGCAGCGCTCCGTGAGGCCGCGCGCTTCTTCAAGGTGACCACACCAATCTTGCGCGTCCTGATCGCGCCTTCGCTGCCCCAGGACGATACGACCCGGCAACAGTGCCTCGATTTCGTGAAGAGCAGGGGAGTGGACGCCGTGCTGCCCTTCCCAGCAGTGTTGGAAGACCTCGTGGCGTTGACGGAGGCGACCCGGAACTACCAGAAGTCGGACATTCTACAGACCATCCGCCTCCTCAAGCACTACGGCCTGCTCCGCGATCCTCAGATGGAGCTTTTCAAGCACCCGCGCCGGCGGTAACCGTTCGGGGCGTTGGCGGCGTCAAGCCGCGCCACGGTTGGGCGCGGCGTTACCGACTGGCCACCGCCTGGCTGCTCAGTTCCTGACTCAGGATCTCCTTGTAGGCCGAAACTTGGAAAATGGGTATCCAGCACGTCCACCCCTCACCGCTTGTGAGCGACGCCGTCTTGCCCGCCGGTGTGTTCCTGCGGCCGCACTCCATAACGTACTGACTCTCCGCAGAAGCAAGCTCGCGCCGCTCGGGGTGTGCGCGGAAGCCCGCGGCAATCAGGGAGAAATCCGGTGGCGGCCAAAGATGCGCGCCTCGAAGCACCGGCGTCCCGATCATCAGCGCGCGCCAATTGACGTAGGTCTCCTTGCCCACCTCCAGAGTGTATTCACTCGTCTCACCCGCGCGATACGCCGTGAGTTTGAGCGGCGTTCCCGGCACCGCTGCATCGATCCGTTCCCGGAATGGCGACGGCTTGGTGACGGGGGTCGCATCGACCGCAAGTATCAAGTCCCCGGCGCGCAGTCCTGCCAGGTAGGCAGGCGTGTTGGTGCCCAAAGCCGTGATGAGCAAGCCAGAGGTTTGCCGCTTTGCCAGCTCCTTCGGAAACGACTGAACGCTTTTGGGTGGCGCAAAGACCCTTGGAGTGCAAGCGACCTTATACTCACCCCCGATCCAACCGCGTTGATGCGGTTTCGGCTTGGAGGCGCACCCTTGCGCCAGCGGCAGCAGGCAAATGACCGCTATCATGGCGAACCGCCCCGTTGGCACGAGGCCGGGTCGAGCGCCTGGGGCTGCGGGCAGATGCGCGACTGCCCAGACGTACAGCGCGGCGCCGAGTGGCGCCAGGAGACCAAACCAGTTGGGCGCGAAAAGGGTGTTATAGGTCCAGCTCAGATGGTGCGGGCCGATCGAGAGTTGATGCACCAATGCGTGGAGGCCGCAACTGGCGCAACTCAGCCACATTGCCGTCCAACCGCATGCCTTCCGGTAGGCCAGCCAGCAGAAGCACAACGGGACGAACAGAATCCCACTGTAGTACAACGCATAGGCCGTTCCACGGACCAGTTCAACGTCGGGCTCCGTTCCGGGAATCCCTGCCACGCTTAGTCCGAACAGCCTGGCCAATCCGTAGGCAAGCGAGATCCACCCGACAAACCACAGCGGCAGGCAGAGGGCAGGTAGCAGGAAGAAGCCGATCAACCGGTGGCGTCCCCACCACGAGGTCGCTCTCAGCGCGCGCAAGTACTCTCCCGCCAGCTGGACGGGGTCGCCGAGGCATCGGACTGCCTGTTCCTGGGCGGAGGCTCTGTCCAGTCCCGCCTCCAGCCCGGCTTCGGTGGCATCTTCAAGATGGTCCCGGGTCTCTTCCAGCAGACGCTTTGCCTGTGGGACGGGACACCCACCCCGCCTCAGGTGACGGCTGAGTTGCTCCAAGGTCTCGTGCTTATGCATGCTGTCCCTCCAAGATGAGCGCGACGCTGCTCGTCACGCGGTTCCATTCGCTGCCCAGTTCCTCCAAGCGCTCCCGGCCCTGCGGCGTCAGTTGGTAGTACTGCCGGCTCCGTCCGTCCACCTCCCGCCGCTGGCTGCTGACCCACTTGTGCTGCTCCAAATAATGGAGATACGGGTAGATGCACCCCTCGCCGAACGACAGCGAGTTGCCCGTTCGAGACTGGATCAGCCTCACAATTTCATAGCCGTACATCTCCCGGTGCGAAAGCAGCTTGAGCACGAGGAGTTCCGGGACTCCGTTCAGGAAAGCCGGGTTGGTGCGCTTCATGAGATCACCATGCCTCTAAGTGTGAGGCATGTCAACCTCAAACTGTGAGGCATTCAGTCAGATTGCGTGCTGTCCCACGGAAACCGTTGTCCCGAGCCCTCTTCCAACGCTCTTTCGCCGGGCCCGCTTCCGGGGCAAGCGCGTCGTCCCGGCCGGTTGATCGCGTTCCCTGTGCAAGGCACAAAAAGACGGACTTCTTTCCAGCTATGACTGCGGATGTCCTACCCCTGCTGCTAAGGTCGTGTGCAAAAAGAGAAACGAGTTATGCAACGAGACCAAATGGAACTGCAATTCAACGCCCCAGCTTCGCTCCGTCCGCTGCCTTCCCGCGAGCGCCGCTCCAGCGGCGCCCGGTGGTGGTTTCAGCAGATGTACCGCGTCGTGGACCGCGCCATCGACTGGCGCGAGGCTCGTCCGTCACGCCCGGAACAGATCTCCCTTTCGCTGGCTCTCGGCAGCCAGTAGTGAACGCCAAGGAAAGCAGAGCAGGGGGAAGTAAAGCGAGCGCCTCCGCTCCCGAAGGACAACGGAGGCGCTCGCGCCTGTCAGAGATTGTTCGAACCCGTGCTCAGACGGCGTCGTAAGTGGCCGTCGCGGGCGTCTCGCCGCTCACGCGCCGCACGCCGCGTCCCTGGTTCAGCGCCAGGTGCTCGCAAATCTTGAACACGATCTCCGCCTCCTCGGCCTGGCCGACGGCCGCAGCCAGTTGCGCGGCGGTGCGGGCCTGCCCCTTGTGGGCCGCCAGTTCGGCTGTGATCTTGCCCTGCAGCGCGATCACCTTGCCCGCCGCCTTCTTGCCCGCTTCCACACCGGGCTGATGATAGGCATTGATGTTGATCAGCGTCGCATAGAAGCCCACCGTGCGCTCGAACAGCGCAATCAGCACTCCCACCGTGTACGCCGACACCTCGTCAATGGTCAGCGTGACCGATTGCCGCCCGCTCTCGTACAGGGCCTCGCGGGTGCCGAGGAAGAACCCGGAAAGGAAATCGCCCGTAGCCACGCCCGGTTCTACCAGCAACGAACCGCCGTGCCGGTCCCGCAGCACCTCGACAAACACCACGAAGAAGTTCGCCAGCCCGTCGCGCAACTGCTGGACATAGGCATGCTGGTCCGTGGAGCCCTTGTTGCCGTAGACCGACAGGCCCTGGTTCACCACTTTGCCCTGCAGGTCTTTCTCCTTGCCCAACGATTCCATGATGAGCTGCTGCAAGTACTTGGAGAACAACTCCAAGCGATCCTTGTAGGGCAGCACCACCATGTCCTTCTGGCCCTTGCCGTTGCCCAGGAAGTGCCACATCAGGGCGATGATGGCGGCCGGGTTATGCGCCGGGTTCCGCTCGCGGGTGGCGATGTCGCACGCGCGGGCTCCCGCCAACATTTGGTCAATGTCCAACCCCTGCAGCGCCGCCGGGAGCAGCCCCACGGCCGAGGTCTCGCTGGTGCGACCGCCCACCCAATCCCACATCGGGAAGCGGTGGATCCAGTCGTTCTTCTCCGCGAACCGGTCCAACTCGCTGCCGTGCTGCGTGACCGCCACGGCGTGCGCGCCAAAATGCAGCCCGGCCCGCTCATACGCGTGTTGCGCTTCGAGCATGCCGTTGCGCGTTTCCTTCGTGCCGCCGGACTTCGAGATCACGATGCACAGCGTCCGTCCCAGGTCCGATCCGAGCGTGACCAGCACGCGGTCCATGCCGTCCGGGTCCGTGTTATCGAAGAAAAACACCCGCATCCGGTCGGTCAGCGGATGACCCAGCGCATTGGCCGCGAACTGCGGACCCAGGGCGCTGCCGCCGATGCCAATGACCAGCAGGTTCCGGAACGGCCCGTGCGCCCCGGCCAGCGTTCCCAGGTGGATGTCCCGGGCAAACGCCTTCACCGCGTCCAGCGTCTCCTCGATCTCCTCCCGGATATCCGGTTTCGGGGCCAGGGACGGGTTGCGCAGCCAGTAATGGCCCACCATGCGTTTCTCGTCGGGGTTCGCGATGGCTCCCCCTTCCAAGGCTTCCATCGCGTCGAACGCCCGCCTGATCGGTTCGGCCATGGTCTCGAAGTAGTTGGCCGGGAAGTCCACCCGGCTCAAATCGACCGCCAGGCGCAGGTCGTTGTACCGCGTGTACCGCTCCTGAAATCGTTGCCAGAGTTCTGTTTTGCTAGGTCCGTTGCTATTCATAAATCGCAGGGCCGGACTATACAGACCGTCCGCCCCCCTGCAAAACAAGAAGTCACCCGTCCGAGTGGGCGTCCAGAGTGGCGTTGCCGCGCTGGAGCGTCCAGATTCGCGGATGACGACAAAGCCTTAGCCGCGGCGTTTGTCGCGAGGGACCACCGCATGCAGAAGTCAAAGTTCGGTCTGGAAGCCAGCGAGCGGATGATCGTCCGCCAGCACCTGAGGCACGGAAGCCCCTGGCTGTCAGGTGCGGAGCCGGCGTTCTGGCGTTCACGGGCAGGTGACCTGGGCGGCAAGGCCCCGGTCGATTCACTGGACTGAGTTGATGCAACCTGCCCGCCGGGGGGGGATCAATCCGAAGGCGGGCTACGGCGTGCGGCCTTCTTGGCGGCGTGGTGGGACTTGTTATCCAGCATGCGCTGCTTGGCACGGCGGCTGCGGGGGCGCTTCTGTCGTCGGAGCTTTTCAATCCGGGCCTTCTCGGCCTCGGCTTGCTCCTGACGCTGGCGTTCCAGCTTGTCCAGCAGCAGAAGCCGGGCCAGATAGCGGTTGAGCCCCTGCTGGCGGGTTGCCTGGCATTTGACCTGCACGCCGGTGGGCCGGTGCAGCAGCATGACGCAGGTGCTGGTCTTGTTCACGTTCTGCCCACCATGGCCGCCCGAGTGGACAAAGGTCTCTTCGAAGTCGGCCTCGCGCACCTTCAACGCCGCCATCCGCC
>CAYYMW010000409.1:0-6013 GCA_964472515.1 uncultured Verrucomicrobiota bacterium
CGCCTTCGCGAGCGTCATGTACTGGCCGCTGCCGATGAAGGCGAGGTTCTGCCCGAGGGGGAAGAAGGCCTGGCCGGTGCTCAGCTCGAGAAAGCGCGGATCGCGGGTGCTGACGCGCACGTAGCCGCGACGGGTTGAGGCTGTGCAGGAGAACGAGGCGGCGGCGGATTCACGAGTGCCCCGGCGGTCGCGCACGACCAGCTTTGCCTGGTACGTGCCCGGTGCCGTGGGAGCGAACCGCGCCTGCCAGCGCGCCGGGCCGTTCGGATAGAACCAATCCCGCGTTCGGCCGCCCTCGGTGAGCCGCTGGCGCTCGTACGGTTGGCCGAAAAAGGCGGGCTGCACCACACGGGCGCCGTCGGGGCCGGTGATGGCGAGGTCCACCGCCACCTCATCGGGATCGAAGGGGCGGGCGTAATCCCCGGGTACGTTGAGGCGGAATTCGACCGGTTCGAACTGCCCGACGGCCGTGGTCACCGGTTGCGGCGCGGGAATTTCCTCCGCCGCGCAGGAGGCCCATAGCCCAACCAGGCCCGCCAGCGCGACGGCCAGCAGGGCCGCCCGGCAGGCAGGTCCGAAGTGCAGACGGCGACATGGCATGCCCGATTAAGGCCACAAACGGCCCCGGACGCAAGTGAGACCACACGGGCAGTAGAGTCAGGCCGGAGGCGCAGCGGCGCTATGCGGTCAACGCGGCATTCTGTGATCTGATCGAGCCGCGACCTCTTCGAGGTTGTGAGGGTCGATGGGGACGGGTAACCCAACCTGGACTTCAGGAGAAGCCAACGTTGGGCTGGGCGCCACAAACCCGTTGGGTTTGCCGACGGGCTGACGATGACCAAATCGCTCCACGGCGCGTTGGCGGACCTGAACCTCGACCGGGCGTGGATCGCCTATCCCGGCACCAGCGGCTACCCGGCCAATGAAAAGGCGAGCGTGTGTCCGCTGAACGATTCGGTGGCCGAATTCGCCGCAGGGAGATGGGCGAAGTGAAGGGGCAGGAGGCGATGCAGGCTCGCCCGGTTCAAACGAAAGCTGGCGCACCCGGCTCTGTCAAAGGCCGGTCAAAACGGTTCGCTCGATGCCAGTGCTCTCCGCTTGGTCCGTCGCCTGGCGAAGGCGTCGATGTCGGTTTCCCCCGAGCGAAGGAAGTCCAGGAAATCCAACCCTTGGTATTTGCATGTCTCGCAGAGACTCAACAAGACCAAGTACTCGCGCAGGCCTTTCTCGGTCGTCACCCCGGCGATGACGTGTCGAAGCGTAGCGAAGGCTTTGACGGCGTGCTCGGCGTTGTTATTGTTCCACGGCACGCCGTCGAAGCTTAAGAACGTGAACAGCTTCTCTCGGTTCTTCTCCAAACGCTCCTTGCACTTGAGGGCAACCTCGCTCGAGGGGTCGCTACGCGACAGTCCGCGGTAGTAGCGGCCCACGCAGCGAAGATGTCTCTTCAGGAAGCGGCGCTTCAGCCCAAACCGATCCACCGTTTCGATGATCGGCTTCAAGAGCTCCGCGAATCCTCGCGCGATCCTTTTCAGGTCATCGTCGTAAGGGTGCTTGTGGAGGTCGTCGTTGATGTCGCGGATCAAGTGGATCAGGCATTTCTGCTGAGGGCAGGCAATCCCGTCGTAGGCAGCGAAGAAATCCGAGACGAGGACTCCTCTGAAATCCCTTAAGAAGTCTTGAACCAACGTGGCTTCGCGGGTCTCGGAGTACACGTACGCGACCTCACCCATGTTCGCAAACACCCAGACGAAGCCAGTCCCGCTCTTAAGGCTGATTCCTGTTTCGTCAGCGTGGATCAGGGTCCCGTGCTTCAACCGCTCCAATAGAGCCTCGTACCCTTGGGTGTACATCTTAGCGGCGGCCACTTTCAGGCGCTCGGCGATGCAAGGTAGCAGTTGAAGTCCAAAGAGCTTGTTGAGGCTCTGACTCACCTTGCCCGCGGGCATGCGGAGTTCAATATTCTGATAGATGGAGTAGGCCCGCAGTGAAGGACCGTACTTGCTCCGCCTCCACGCCCACGCCGCAGGCGAAAACGTCTTGCCACAATCGGTGCATTTGTAGCGATCAAAATCGTAACGAGTGATCCATCGCTTGACCCCCCCGAGGGTGAATTTCAAGTCGAGGACCAGCTTGGTGGTTTTTTGCCACTTTTGGACGGCAGCGGCGGCGCAATGCGGGCATTGGGGTGGTCGGGGACATTGCACCACTCGATTGGGTCGACGAATGTAGTGGCGCCAGCGAGTTCCCTGAAGTGCTCGCCGGATGCCTGGATTGGCTCGTAGGTACACCCGCTCTCGTTGGTAGTCCCAGTACGCCGCCTTGTTGATGGCGTCCAGCTCTGGAATGGCAAAGCTGTTCCGCTTGAAACCGTATGGGTGCTCACGTTTCAGGGAGGCAACATCAACGGTGCCTGCTTCATTGCCCGACTTCGAAGTGGAGCCACGCCGACAAAGCCCGATGACCGTCGTGGCGACCAATTCCAAGGCGGCACAGTCCTCAGTGTTGTAGCATATCAGGCGGGCCTTTTCCGTGCCGCTCCGCGACCTTGCCCACGCTTCATGCCAAGCGATGGTTAGCAGCCCGGTCGAATCTGGTGCCGTCCATTTGAAACCGAGCCAACCGGCGACTTCCTTCAAACCGTTCGAGAAGGTGGGGATGTAGATGCGGGCGAAGATCAAGGACACCAAGTTGACTGCCGAGCGCAGTGCTCCCGCGGCGACGGAGTCCTTTCTTGGGGCACCGTAGCGCTCGCTCATGGCTTTGAAGAACGCCGTCTCGTAATGTCCATAGTGCATCAGGACCGGGCTGTCGATGCTCTCAAGCAGGCTGAGGAATCTCCTCCAGATCGTCTTCTCGTGCGCGGGGTCATCGGCCCACAGGCTATGCTGGACGGCGGACTTCCCGTTGCCGACCCGTACGCCAATCAGGTAGTAACAGTCACGGTCTGGTAATCCCTCCACATCCAGATAGACCGGCGTCCCTTCGATTTTCACTTCGGGTGTGCCGACGAAGTGGATCTTCTTCTCGCGAATCGCCAGCGCCTTGAGGGCATGGTGGTACTTCTCCGCCCTGTTGCGCAAACGCTTGGGTCGGCGGCGTGGGCGGAACGTGTAGGAAAGCTGCGTAACGGTGAAGATGCCCTTGCTATGGAGCTTGTTACGATCTTTCTCCGTCATCCGCGACAACAGGCTGAGGTCGTCCTTGGCGATTGCGGAAGCCCTGCATCGATCCCTGAACTCGCATTCTCCGCAGTGCCGGTTCAAAGCGAGTTCCGGCGGAGCTCCTGCGCCGAGCATGGCGGTCAGCTTGTCGGCCAGCTTGCGCACCGTGCCGAGCAGGGCGCCCACTTTCACCTTCAGCGGGGCGTAGTCGTCCCCGTGGATGATCTTGCCTACGGCGACCTTTCGCCCCGTCGTTTCGGACAACACCAGCGCATCGAACGCAAGTAGCAACCGGTCGTCCTTCGTGAGCTTGTTGAAGCAAGTGAAGCAAACTGGAGTGAACTGGGCCGCTTGGCCCCGGCCTGGGGAGGGCGCTCGCTCAACGGCTTGGGGCGTCGATTCCATCGTTCCGGTTTCCAAGGGCAGATTCACCGCCAGCCGCCAGGTGGCTTTCTTGAGATCCCCAGCGACGGCCGCTGCGGCGGCGCGATCAGCTTGCGGCACCGCCGCCAGCAACCGCTTCGTTGCCTCAGCGCGGTAACGATCCTGTTGGGATAGCAGCCATTCCGCGTAGGCGTTGCCTGAGCCGGTTTGCGCCGTCGAGCGGAGGTAGCATTTCGTGGGGCACTTGAGGAAAGCGTCGAAGAGCTCGGCCGTCGTCTTCATACCCTTTAGCATACACCCGAGAGTGGTATGCCAGCGGCGGAAACCATGCTGCCCATTCGCCCGAATCCTCAAACCCTCGGCAGGTCCAATCCCAAGGGGATTGCGCCTCTTTCCAGTCAACGCGGCATTCTGTGATCTGATCGAGCCACAACCTCTTCGAGGTTGTGATGGCTGGTGGGGGCGGGTAACCCAACGTAGGCTTGCGGACAAGCCAACGTTGGGCTGAGCGCCACAAACCCGT
This sequence comes from uncultured Verrucomicrobiota bacterium, assembly GCA_964472515.1. Classification (GTDB taxonomy): domain Bacteria; phylum Verrucomicrobiota; class Verrucomicrobiia; order Limisphaerales; family J093; genus CAYYMW01. Next base: position 4,072 of record CAYYMW010000409.1, read on the forward strand.
TGGGTTTACTGGGACCGTGAAGTCAGCGCGGCAGGGCAGTTGTGGTCGCGGGCCTGGTCGGTAGGGCAACGCTGCGCCGTTGCCCACGAATCGATCTTCTGGCCCTGCGGAGCCCTGGCAGGGGGAGAGCATCCGGCGGGGGCGCCGGATGCTGCGCCCGGGGGCGGGCGCGCTCCCCGGGGCCACCTACTTCAGCAGCCCATCCAACTCGTTCAGGAGTTTCTCGAACAGGGCCAGGGCGTCTTCGACGGGTTTGGGGGTGGTCATGTCCACGCCGGCGACTTTAAGCATGTCGATGGCGTACATGCTGTTGCCGGTCTTGAGGAACTTCATCCACTGGTCGCGCGCGCCGGGCTCCTGTTGCAGGATGCGCTTGGCGATGGCGGCGGCGGCGCAGTAGCTGTCGGCGTAGCGGTAAACGTAGTAGCCGCGATAGTAATGGGGGATGCGCAGGCACTCGAGGTCCAGCAGCGGGTCGATGACGAAGTCCGGCCCGTAATAGCGGACGTAGTGGTCGTGGCAGATCTTGAGCAGCGCCTCGGCGGTGATGGGTTCGCCCTTCTCGGCCAGGGTGTGGGCCGCGAGATCGAACTCGGCGAACTGGGTTTGGCGGAAGATGGTGGCGCGCATGTCTTCGAGCATCTGGTTGATGAGGAAGGCGCGCTCCTTGGGGTCGGTGGTGCGGTCGAGGATGGACTGTTTGAACACGATCTCGGCGGCGGTGGAGGCGACCTCGGCGGTGAACATGGGATAGCCGGAGTACACGGGCGGCTGGTTCTCCTTGGCGAACCAGCTCTGGGTGGCGTGGCCCAGCTCATGCGCGAGGGTGGAGACATCGTGGAACGTGCCCTTGTAATTGAGCAGCACGTACGGGGCGGAGAGGTAGGTGCCCATGTTGTACGCGCCGCTGCGTTTGCCCTTGTTCTCGAAGACGTCGATCCACCGGGAATCGAACGCCCGCTGCATCACGGCCACATAGTCCGGCCCGAAGGGTTTCACCCCGTTGAGCACCAGCTCGCGTCCCTCCTCGAATGGATAGTTGCGCTCGGGGACGTCGACGAGGTTGACGTACAGGTCGTAGAAGTGGACGGCGTCGAGCTTGAGCACGCGCTTCTTGAGCGCCACGTAGCGGTGGAGCAGCGGCGCATGGGCGTTCACGGTGGCGATGAGGTTGTGGTAGACACCCGGGGGGAGATTCTCGGCGTCCAAGGCACGGTGCAGGGAGGACTCGTAGCCGCGGGCCTTGCTGTAATACCAATCGCGCTGCATGGCCCCGGCCAGCGTGCTGGCGAGGGTGTTCTTCACGTCGCCGAAGCTGCCGTAGAGGGCGGTGAAGGCCTCCTGACGGTAGCGGCGGTCCTTGGACTGCATGGCCTGGCCGAAGGCGGAGCTGGTGATCTCCACCTCGCGACCCTCGGCGTCTTTCACGGTGCGCCAGCGCAGTTCCGTGTTGCTGAGCAGGCCGAAGGCGTCGGTGGAGGCGTCGGTGGCTTTGCCGGCCATCGCGAGGAGTTCCTCCTCCCGGGCGGAGAGGATGTGGCTCTTGGTGCGGAGCAGGTTGTCGAAGTAGTGGGCGTAGACCTTCAGGTCAGCTTGCTGGAGCCATTCGCGTAGTTGCGACTCGGGGATGCGGAGCAATTCCGGCTGGAACCATGAGGCGGCCTCGTCCCACTTCATGGAAAGGGTTTGCGCGCGCTGGTGCAGGGCTTGGGAGGCGGGGACGCGCATGTCCTCGTCGCGCCGCATCGCGGCGTAGGCGTAGAGCTTCTCCAACTGAATGCCGACTTGGTCGGCCAACCGCAAGGCCGAGAGGAGCGAGGCGGCGGAAGCGCCGGTGGTCCCCTTCTTGGCGGCGAACTCGCCGATCATCGCCTCGATCTTGGCATAATGGGCGTCCCAATCTGGCTGAGCCGCATACATCTTGGCGAGGTCCCACTTGTAG
>CAYYMW010000410.1:0-6010 GCA_964472515.1 uncultured Verrucomicrobiota bacterium
GTGGCAGGAAGCCTGGGCGGAAGCCAATGTCCCGTGGACTGGATGGACTGGGTGGAGGTGATTTCCGTGGGCCGCCGCAGAGGACAGTGGAGATCCCACCGAGGGCGCTCGACGCTTGCCACCAAGCCCCACACGGGTAGGTTGGTAGTGTCATGAGCACACTGGAAGCAGCGGTTGAGGAACTGAAGAGTCTACCGCCCGCCAAGCTGGACGAGGCGGCTGGGTACATTCACCAGTTGAAGTTGGCGAGGGTGGCATCGCGGCGCGAGGCTCTGGAGCGTTCCTTTGGCTGTCTGTCTGCCACCGAAGCCGAGGAGTTGGAGCGGGCGGTTTCCACGAACTGCGAAAGGATCGATGCCAGCCAATGGTGATGTCCTGCTGGACACCTCAGTCGTGATCGCCTATTTCAAGGGCGATGCCTCCGTAGGCACACAAGTTCGGGCGAGTTCGTCATTGTACCTGCCTCAGCCCGCGCTGGGTGAGCTTTATATCGTCGCCCACTTGTCGCAGAATCCCGGCAAGCCCTTGCCCAGATCGAGTCAGTAACTGGCGATACCCCGTCTTCTTAGCTCAGCAAGGAGCTCAGAAAGCCCAGCGAGGTAGTCGCTGACGTGTATCTTCCCGGCGTGTTTCGTCTGGATAACCCAGCCCTGCATGGCTTGGGAAAACGAGGCTGACTCCACATCCTCCCAATCGACCGTCTGATCGGCGTGCCAACAGGAAGAAGCGTAGATCCGCGAAGCGTCAAAGCCGACCTTCACAGACAGGATTTCCATGGCGAAGATCACAGCGAAGATCACTAGTGACAACAAGAATATGCGGTAGCCCGTTTGATTCTCCCCCGGCAAGTTGAAGCAGTTGACGAAGATCGCCCCGACGAGCATCACAAAGAACCCAGCATACAGCTTCAGGGCGGCCGGGTACTCCAACCACACCACCTCGTTCATCCTCTTGGCTTTCCGGTTGGCGGCACGCCGTAACCACAAGATGGCGAAATGAAGAAGAAATGCGCTCAGCAGCATTTCGAGGAGGGTGAGCAGATGCTGCATGGTGGCATTGAGCGTTGTTGGCGTTAGGCCGCAGCAGATCACCCGCCTGCGGTGGGGGAAGGAGTGGAGTAACGTGCTCTCGTAGCGCAGGCTGGAAGCCTGCGATACAGCAGGCCAGAGGCCTGCGGTACGCCGACATCCCCGCGGGTTGTACCGCAGGTTTCCAACCTGCCGTACCGCCGACTTCCAGTCGGCAGACGCTTCCTTGCGCCGTCCCCCAGCCAGAACACCGACCGGTCTCCGATCTTGGCCCCCAGGACGACGGGAAGTTGCTTGGAAAACGGCTGCATCAGGCCATGGGTGCTTTCCATGGCGGTCAACCCCGGCAGACTGGTCGCAGGATCCGCGAGGTTCACAGTGTCACCTACCTTTCGACCAGGTGCTCGCCGCCTTCGGCATCGTACCAGCGGAACTCGACGCCGTTGGTGGTTTGCCGGAGCGTGTAGTTACCAGGCGAGTCTTCTTCGTGGGGCGGCTGGAGCCGATGCCACGCTTCGGACGAGAGGACCTTGGCCAATGTCTCACGCGCCGCTTGGAGATCGGCAGGTCGACCTTTGGCTTGCAGGTCCTTCATGTCTGACCTGAGTTGCTCACCCACACCTCGAAGCAGGACCGCTCGCAGTAGAGGACGTCGGTTTTTGTGCAAGGTCACCGGCACGGTCGACACTGAGAAGTAGGTGGCCGAGAAGATCACCACCGTGGCCGCCGTGCAGCCGAGGACCCACTTCGCGAAGGCACGGCTCCAAGGGGCTTGGCGGCGCTGACGCCACCAAGCCATCAGGACCAGCGGAATAAGCGGCCAGATCGCCCAGTTGAGGCTGCGGATCGCGGCACCTCGATAGCTGTAGAGGGTGAGGAGCCGCTCCTTCAACGGCACCCAATCGAGGAAGGCATCCTCGACCTGGGAGGCGCCGGCAAAGACCAGCTTGGTGGCCACGGGCTGGCCGCTGGCGCATTCGCGGAACAGCGGATGGCGTATCTGCAGAGGCGACACGGTCACCCGGGTTGGACCTTGGCTCGAATCGCCGGGATACTCGGCCAAGGCCGCCCGTTCGATGCGCCAGCCCGGGGCAGTGGCCATCTGCGGGCCGAGGACGAAGAGTTCGACTTCGAGCGGGCCGTTTCCCGCGGTAGTCAGCCGCATGGGATAGACAGGTTTTTCGGCCTTGAACCTGAAGATGAGGGGGTGAACCAGTTTCTCGATGTTGGTTTCCGGCTGTGGCCGAAGCCGTGCCGCCATGAACACCCAGCCGCGCTGGAGGTGCTCCGCCAGGTGCGGTTGCGCGTTCGTCGGCAACGCGTAGCCATGCTCATCCAGCCACTTGTGAAGGGCGTCCGGATCGCTGGCCGTCAGAGTAGTGGTGTCATAGGCACCCACTGACTGGGTGGCCAAGGCCCGGACGCCCTTGGCGTCCACGGTGGGTTCGCTGCCCGCCGTGCCCAAAGCGGGCAGCAGCATGCCGAAGAACAACTGGAGGATCAGTCCCACGGCCAAGGCTTGGCAGAACATCTCCCTTCCGCTTCGGCCCTTGAGACGGTCGTTAATAATGACTGCCGAGAGCAGAATCGTCGAAACCAGCATCGCGGGAAGGAACAACCATCCGAGCGGAGCGAAGAGAAGCGCGTATCCCAGCACATCCAAGGCACCGCACAGGATGTTAACGCGAGGCACCCGTCGCGTCAGAACGGCCAACCCGGCGAGCGAAAGCGCACCCAGGCACCACGGGGTAACGTTGTGGATGACCTTTGGCTGGAATTGCTCCCGCAGGGTGGGAAAGAGGCCCCGGGTGGCTTCCCGAATCTCCGGTACGGCTGGGAGCGGGACGACCCAGGCGAAGTTGGTGCCCTGCCCAATGAACCGGGTTTCGATGGCCAGCGTCTCAATGCCGTTGCTCCAAGAGAGCAGGGCGGATTGCGAGGGGATCCTGACCTGCGCTTTGGCCTCGGGCGGCGCGAACACCTTGCCATCGGCGCGCGCAAGCCAGAAACCGGCAGCCAATAGCAGGCCCAGGATGCAGCGGCAGACACTTCTCACGCGCGGATGGTTTTGGCGGTTCACAGCATCGGCAATACGTAAGCTTGTCTACTGCCGTAGGAAGGCAAAGTCGAGGGAAAAGCGGCGCGGGAACCGCAGCGGCGAAGCCCAATGGCGGCCACAACTCGTTCCGGGTTGATTGGAGATTGGGAGGCCGGATTGATATGGTCAGGCGCGCGCCAATCGCTTCCGAAGCCAATAGACCACGATTTGGCAGAAGGGCGGCAACTCGCTCGTGTCGGCGTTGCCCTGCCAATCACGAACCCAGCATTCGAGCAGGCGGGGGTCCCAGTTTCCCTGTCTGCGCGAAGCGCCCGCCAGGAAGCCATCGAGAGTGGCCTTGCGGTTGTTCCTCAGGAAGGGATGGTTCAGGTTCAGCACTTGGTTCAACTCCTCGTCGAATGCCGCGTCGTCTGACGCGATGGTCCCGTCCGTCCCGTAACGAATGAGGTGCTCGACGTAGTGTGCAGGATCGGCTGGATTGCGCGAGAGCGGGCGGTCGCCCTTCCTGGTGTCGCAGTGCTGCTGTGCGAAAGGCTGCCCTTCTCCGCCCAGGCAGGCCCCAAGCAGGTTTCGGTAGTCAAGCTGTTCGGCTGGATGGCTCGACTGATCGCGCCAGTGCTCGACTTTCATGCTCTCAGCGTCCGCGCGCAGGCGCCCCATGCAGTAACAGCACAGCCCCCTCTGTTCGCGCACCAGGTACTCGCGCAGAGTGTCCTTGTCCTGGTAGTTGTCGTAATCCGCGTGCGCGGCGCAGCGGTGCTTGGTGAGGCTGGGCGGTTCCACCCCCTTTCTGATGGTCCTCATGCCTTGGATTCCAGAAAGGCGAGCAGGGTTCGGGCTCGGGTGATCTCCGGGTCGTCGGCTCCCAATTCCGTCTCCAGCCTGCCAAGCAGCTCGCGAGCGCCTGCAAAGTCCTCGCGGTCCACCCGGCCTGACAATTCGGCGAGCAGTCCACCCACCGACTCGTTGCGGGGAGCGGCCGCCATCACCTCTTCGAGGATGCGGCTGGAATCGATGCCGTACGACCGAGGGGGGGTGGTGACGAGGTTCTCGCCGAGGACGCGTATTTCCTCGGGCTTCGCTTCGCCAATGACCTGCGGCGAGTGGGAGGTACAGACGAACTGCATGGCCGGGAAGGTGGCCTTCAAGTCACTGGCCACGCGACGTTGCCAGCGTGGGTGGAGGTGAACATCAAGTTCGTCGATCAAGACCAAGCCCGGGGTTTGGGCCAGCACACGTGGCCACGGGGTGTCCTCCGCGCCCAGTTCGTCCGGTGGCAGGAGGTAGGCGTTCTGGGTCACGGCCTTGATGGCGAGGTCCGCCACCAACGCCAGCATCATGCGCTGGCCGGCGCTGAGGTTGTCGAAGGGCTGGACCTCCCCATGGAGGGAAAGGACGATCTGGTCACGGTCAGGGTCGAACCAAACATCGTCGGCTTCGGGAACGCAGTGGAGCACCGCGCGCCTTACCACCTCAAAACCTGGCCGCCACCGTCCGCTCCGATTACCGCGCTCGGTGGTCTCGCGGCTGAACCACTGGTGCAGTTCGGCAAACCGGATGCGCTCGGCGAAGCAATCGTAGAACGCAGCCCAGCGACGGGCGGGGCCGTTCGGTTTCACCTTGGGCGTCCGATAGTTCGAGGGCAGCCAAGCCCGCCCAGCACCGTAGTACGCCAATACAGGGCAGGGTACGTTGGGGTTGATGGCCTCCGCCGAAAGCCAGACAATCTGGCAGGCAGCCATGGCGTCTTGGGCTTGTGCGTTGCTGGTGCTGCTCCCCGTCCTTCGTATCTGGCGGGTCCATTCCAGCCCCGCAAGGTCGCCGATCTTGCCTTTGGCGCGCACGACCACCGGCCGACGCTCCATAAATTGAAGGCGATCTCCCTGCTTGACCGGCTCCAGCCGGATCTCTGAGCTGAGAATGCTGCGACGGCTATTGTTCAGGGTGCTGTCCGGCGGTTTCACCAGCCAGATTCCCGCCGCGACCGCCAAGGCATCCAACAGGCTGGTCTTACCCGAGCCATTGTCGCCCACGAGCAGGGTAAACTGAGGATGCAAGTCCAGCGCCAGCTTGGCGAACTTCTTGAAGTTCTCGATTTCCAGTCGGTCAATTCTCATGCGCTGTCCGACTCTTAACCGATCCCAAAGCGATTGACACGGCAAAACACGATGGCTCTGGTGAAGGCCCGAAGGGCATAGCCTATGCCACTTGGGGAAGGAGGCATGGGGGTTGAGACGCCCGGAGCGCCGGGCGGTTGCCGGCCGTCCCTCCCAGAAGGGGGGACTTGAGAACGCGCCCATGGCAAGCAAGCGTTGGAGCGGCGGAGAAGAGGCCGGGCACCCGTGAGCGAGGACTGCCGGGGAAGCGGAACGGCTGGAAGCGCGGGCACCTCGGACCGCTCTCCCAGCAAGAAGAAAGGGCGCGGAAGAGGATTCTTCCGCGCCCCAAGTGCTGTTGTCAGACGAGCCTATTTGCCGCCCTTCTTCGCCTTCTCGAGCAGCGCGTTGGCCCGCTTGGCCAGGTCGGCGTTGCCCACGGCGCCGGCGACCTTCGTCAACGGTTCGACCAGCTTCGGGGCGTTGGCGCCCGCCTGATCGCCCTGCATGAGCCGATCTGCAATCGCCGCGGCGGCCGCGCCCGCTTCATCCTTCACCGCCGCGACTTCCAGCAACGGCAGGATCGGGTCGAGGGCTTCGAGCAACGGTATGCTGCCCAACGCGGCGAGCATGAGCTTTTGCTCCTCCGTTTGCTTCACCAGGTCCGCGCCGTCGCGCACCATGCGGAGCCGCTGGTCGGCGGGTAGGTCGGGGGAGAAGGTCACCTGAGTGCGCGTGGTCAGCCCCTGCAGGTTCATGGAAATCGAACCATTGGCAGGGATGCGCAGGATCGGATCGCGATTCCCCCAGTATTTGATGAATGCGAT
>CAYYMW010000411.1:0-5982 GCA_964472515.1 uncultured Verrucomicrobiota bacterium
CGTTCCCGCCCCCCCAGCGGTTGTTGCATAGGAGAAATCCTGCCCACTTGTGGGTGTCGAAGCCTCCCATGCCTTGCCAGTCGCAAGGTTCCAGCGCTGTGCGCGGCGAGCCCAAGCCTCTGCCCGGGTTATCCAACACCAGCACCCAATCGTTGCCCACGCCCGGCGTGCCAGGAGAAACGAACTCGCGATCGCCTTGCCTGTCGAACTGGCCAATCGCATTGGCCTTGCCAGTTCGCGGATCGTACCAGCACGCCTTCACTTGCTTGCCATCGAGTTTGTCGAGACGGACGGTGAAAGGTTTGCCGGAGGGGGTGTAGACCATCGCATAGCCGTCGCCGCGCAGCGCTGCCACGTGCTCGATTTCCTCGCCCGGGCCGCTGGCCAGCAGCGATGGATCGGGAACCTGCTTCAGGAACGGGCGGGACTCGATCAGACCACGCAAGTAGCCCATCTGGGTTGCGCTGGGGGCATCCAAAGCATCCTGCCAGAAGACTTTCACGCCAAACGTGGACTTCCGGTTGGGCGCGTACATCTGCCAGATCGAGTTATTTCCGTAGGTGTGGCCAAACGCGCCGGAAAACACCGCCCAGTAGGCCGAGCGGCGCGCGTGGTCCTCGTTGCCAGGCACCATGTTGTTGAGTCCAATGCCTGGATACGAGGTCTCGAGATCAATCACCGGCTTGGTCGGTTGCCGCTGGTAGTCGCGCTCGATCATTTTCCAGTTGAGGATGGCATTGCCGTGACTCGACTGAATCCCATTGAAGTCGAGCCAGGCATCCTCGTGGAAATACTTGGAGGAGGCGTCCGGCCCAAAGGTGTGGTACGTCATCAGCACACGGTCGTAGTCCTCCCGCCCCGAGACGCCGATCGCGATCCCCTTGGCCATCGCTCGCCAAGCATCCTGCTCCCGCTTGGAGGGGGCGGGTCTGTCGCCGCCAAGGATCCAGATGATGTTCTCGTGATCCTTGAACCGCTCGCCGATGAACCGGCCATAGCGTTCGCAATTGCCCGTGTCCGCCGGGCAGTACTTGCCCCACATCGGCAGCAGCCCGATGTAGAGGCGCTTCTCTTCTGCCCGACGGAGAGTCCATTCGACATCGTCCCAATAGTCATTGTCAGGCCCCTCCTTGAAGTCGGGCCGGCTCAGGTCCTTGTTGAGGAGGGGAAGGTGGCCCTGGGGATTCGCAACGGTCAGTCCATCGAGTTCGGCCAGCGCGACAGCTTGGATGACGTTGAAACCTCTCCTCGCCCGATCCTCGAGATATTGTTCCGTTTCCTCCCGATTGAGGCGATGAAACAACTCCCACGCCGTGTCGCCCAGCCAGAAGAAAGGTCTGCCGTCGCTGGTGACGAGAAAACGGCGATTGTCACTCACCTTGAGGCGAGAGAGCTTGGCCGGCGAATCTGCCGCGTGTCCGCTCGTGACCGGACTGGCAGGTTCCGCCGCCAAGAGATTCGTTGCCATCAGCCAGGCGCACGTCAGCCCCAGAGTGAAGGTGCAATCCATGCGGCTGTTTAGACGGGGTGGAGTTGCTCTCAGCGCCTGCGGCGACGGGCAATGTCGGTGGCAGGCCAGCAGGGATAGCTGAATTCTGAACTTCATAAACTACTTGGTTGAGTTGGCGTTCTTAATTCCTCGGAACCAAGGCATCGCGGATGGGTTCCACCCATTCCTGGTTTCGGATGTCGAACATCGCGAAGTTGTCGGCAAATTGTCAGAAGCCCCAGCTCCAGCCTTGCTTTTCAAACTGGCGCGAGACATGGGCCGTCCACACTATTCGCGAAGGCATGTCCGCCTTTTCGTAGGCTCCAAATTCGCCGATGTAGATCGGACAAGTGTGCTCTTTCGACCACTGGACCACTTTCGACAAGTCCTTTTCCACGGCCTTCAGTTCGGACTCGGTTCCGGCCCAAGTGACGCCGGTCTTGTCTTTTTGTCCCGTCCAAGGTATCCCTTGGTGGGTGAAAGGAAACGGATTGTAGTAATGCACCGTAGCGATGAGGTTGCGGTCATCCGTCGGCAGCTTGAGGTGGTCCAGTTCGCCCACTCCATTCCACTGGGCGGGGCCGATGATGACGGTGCGTTCCGGATTGGATTTGCGGATGACGGCCAGCGCGGCCCGCCAGTATTCATCCCAGGACTCATGGGTGAACTTGGGCGCGGGCTCGTTCAGGATCTCGAACAGGAGAGTATCAGGCCTGGTCTTGCAGTGCTCGGCGATGGCGGCCCAGGCCGCGAGAAACTCCTGCCGTTTGCCCGCTGGATCGGGGGAAACCGCCAGGTCATCGTGAAAATCGAGAATCGCCAGCAATTGATTGGCCAGGGCCTGATCCACCGCCCAATCCACCGTCTGGAAAAACTCGTCGCGCAGCTCTCCTTGGGCGTCAGGCTTGCCGTCGCGCAAGGGATGCAGGTTGATGCGGACATGCTGAAAACCCGCCTCCCGGATGAGCTTGAAGTGGACATCCTTGAGTTGTCTCCGTGCCCGGTTCTGCCAAACGGCATCCCAGCCCAAGAGATTCACGCCCCGGCCCAAGCGGGTGTTTTGCTGAAAGGCATCCCTCGCCGCCAATGGCAGTGCGCTTGCAGACACAAGGACAAAGGCCAGCACGGGAAGTGCGAGTCGAATCGAGAAGCGGGATTTCATGGGTTGCTTGGAGTGTGTTTGCCAAGGTGCCATTGGAGACGAGTGGTCGAGGCGGGGGATTGCCTGGCCATGCGTCGTCGAGTCAGAGTGTCCAGCCGTTGTGCTTCTGCCGGTGCAGCAGCCGGTTGGCCTCGTCATTGGCGATGAATTGCTCCCGCTTCGGGTCCCACTTGAGCTTCTGTTCCAACCGCCCGGCAACCTCCGTCAGCAGTCCCAGATAGGAGGCTTTGTGGGTGACGTCCACATCGGAAACCGGGTCCTTGCGGGAGCGCACGCACTCCAGGAAATTGCCCGCGTGGTTCTGGGACTTAGGAAGGCGCAGGTCCTCCGGACGGAGCTTGATGTCCAGAAGCGAATCATCTGACGCCACGAGCCCGGGATGACCGGCCCATTGGCGATCAACCCGCAGCCAGCCTTTGTCCCCGATAAACCGGCAGCCGGTGGGCAGTTTCTTCTGGTCCTTGAAGATCAGCTTCATCCCGCTGGCATAGGCGTAGGTGGCATCCCATTCGTTCACGGTGTCGGTAAAGCCTTCGTTGCGCCACGTCACCCGGCTTTCGATCTCGAACGGTTCCGTGCCCAGCTCCGGGCAGCCCCACAGGGCGATGTCGAGGTGATGGACGCCCCAGTTCACCGTCCAGCCGCGGGAATAGTCGGAGATCATGAACCAGTCACCGCTGGTCCGCGCCGGATGATAGGGGTGTCGCTGCGCCGGGCCCTGCCACATCTCCCAATCGAAGCCAGCGGGCACGGGCGGCGCGGGCTGAGGATCGCGCGGGCCCTTGTAGCCAGCCGTGTATTTGGTCCCATCGGTGGCCACCTCCACGGTGTGTAGCTTGCCGAAGTACCCATTGCGGGCCAGTTCGCAGGCATAGCGGAAATCGCGCGCCGAACGCTGCCAGGTGCCGGCCTGGAAGACACGCTGGTACTTCCGGACGGCCTCGCGAATCGCCTGGCCGTCCTCGAGCGAAACCCCCATCGGTTTCTCGCAGTAGATGTCCTTGGCGGCCTTGGCGGCGGCCACGGCGATCAGGGAATGCCAATGATCCTGCGTGGCGATCATCACCGCGTCGATATCCTTGCGCGCGATCAACTCGCGCCAATCGGCAATCATGGCGCAGCCTTGATCGCCATACTGGGCATCCACCCGTTCCTTGGCCTTTTGCAGCTTGCTCTCGCTCACATCGCAGACGGCAACGACCCGGCAGCCGGGCTGGCCTAGAAACGATTTCATGTTCTCCGTTCCCATGCCGCCGACGCCGATGCAACCGACGGTGATCTTGTTACTGGGCGCGGTTTCCCCATCGGCGCCCAGCACGCGTGACGCCACGATGTGCGGCAGCGTCACCGCGCCGGCCACCAGCGAGGAGGATTTGAGGAAATGGCGACGGTTCATGGATGGTCTCATGGGTTACTCGTGGGCGGTTGGCTTAAGCCGACTGGAATCCGGTTTCGCCTGCCGGCCGAGGCTCTGGCCTGGAGCGGAGGTCACCTCGCGGTGGCGCTGCTCTGTTTTCAGGAACTCGACAAGATGGTTCGAGTGCGACGCAAGGAGCGACGCAGCGAGGTCAGGGTCGCCACTCCCCAGCGCCTCCACAATCGGCAGATGCTCGCGGGCGATGGCCACCGGGTCGGCGTTTTGCAGGTAGTCCATCGTGAACCGCGTGCGCACTTGGAAGCACAACGAGTCCCACGTCTTGAGCAGGACGCCGTTGTCGGCGGCTTCGACAATGGTGCGATGGAATTGCTGGTTGCGCTCTTGAAAGGCCGCGAAGTCTCTGCGTTGGGCCGACTCGACAATGGCGTCGGCCAGGCGCTTCAGTTCTTGGCCCCGGCCTTTGAACCGGGGGGTGGCGGCGCGGGCGGCCAGCGTCTCCAACGCGGCCCGGACTTCGAACGCCTCGATGGTTTCGTGCAGGCGAATCTGCCGGACGGATGCCCCTTTGTTGTTCTGGGCTTCCAATACGCCCATGGCGACCAACTCCCGAATGGCCTCCCTGACGGGGGTGGCGCTGATCGCAAACTCCTTCACCAGAGCGGCCTCAATCACACGCTGGCCGGGTGGCAGTTCGCCGCAGGCGATGCGGTCCAACAGTGTGTCACGGATATATTCCCGGAGCGACTTGACCAGTGGAATCGGCATATAAGCAGCTTTAACCATTAATCATGAGACACTTGCGGACTGGCGGCTACGTCCCAAGACTATGAATGCCACAGGGCATGGATTATGTATACTCGATTATCGTTTGGTGTCAAGGGTGCTTCTCCAGCTTGTCCAGCCATTGGCGGCTATGGTGCAGACTTGTCCGGTCCACGGGGCCGTCGAGCCCACGGTTCCGCGCAGGTCCTCCGGCAGGGCCAGCACTTGGTAGAGCGGCTCTTGATGGGTAATGAGATTGGCTTGGAGGAATTGCTTGCGGGCCGCCGCCAAGGCGGGTGCGTCCAGGTTCAGGTGACGGGCCACGGCGGCATCGGAGTAGTAGCTCAAGCCGTGGACATCGCCCACGGTGACCAGAAACAGATACAGCGCCCACGCCCGCGGTTGGGCGCGGCGCAGGTAGGAATGGAGGACCAGGCGGCGGTCCACCCAACTGAAGCTGGCGGGGATTTGCCGCAGCCGGTCCGACCGCAGCGGATGTTTGTTGATCATGATCGAGGCTGGCTGGTTATGGACGTTGCTTCCGGGAGACCGCCCCCCCCAGAATGTTGCGACCTCGAAGTAACAGTTGGCGAGTGGTGGCGACGATGTCCTCTGGTAACGTACTGCCCGTGACCATGGAAATAAGCCCCACAAACGCAGGGTGTTGCGCCAGGCAGTCCTCTTGTAACGCACGGGCCAGTCCACTGGGCGAGTTACAAGAGGACTGGTTGGGGTTAGTTCCTTGGCCACCAACAGGTTGAGTGCCTTGATCGCAGGGGGGCGAGAACGCCCAGCCCTTTCGGCGCAGTAACGGGAGTCACGCGGAGAGGATTTCCGTTACTACGGCTGATCTGGACTCCGCCAACCCGCCTCAGTGCTTTCCTCCTTGGAACGTCATTGACGGGCAGCCGGCAGGACCGAGCCCAGGATTGCGGTGAAAACGGTTGTGCCTGCCAAGGCCAAGACTCCATCAATCGCGACGACGCAGAACCACCATGTGATGCTAGAACTTCACCGCCGGCAACTCGTCCACTTGGCCTGCGTACGTGCTGGCGGTGATGGTGATGCTGGCGTGCCCGAGCAGCTTGGAGCCAACGAAGATCCCGTGGTCCGCCACCGCCAAGGACCCAAAGCACTTGCGCAAGTAGTGGACGGGCTTCCGATCCTTGACACCTTGCGCCCGCAACCAAT
>CAYYMW010000412.1:0-5957 GCA_964472515.1 uncultured Verrucomicrobiota bacterium
GACCCGGGAGGTGGGGAGCGGAGCTTGGCGGTGGGCGAAGGACAGGAATTACAAGTCGGCAAACCAGCTTGACCGGCCGTCCCGGCCCAGTCGATAATGCCCGCTCATGATGCGTGCATCGTCAATGAGTTCGCGCCGGTGGTTGCTTGCGGCACTGCTGGCGGCGAGTTGCTTGGTTACCCTGGATCGCAGCGTGGCTCAAGAGTATGAGCCCAAACCTGCCGACCCCGCTTTGGCGCGGTTCCGCCCCCTCAAAGCCCCGGCGCCCGGCCCGTTGCTGCTGCGGCCAGGAGACCGGTTGGCCATCTGCGGCGATTCGATCACCGAGCAGAAGATGTACTCCCGGATTATCGAAACCTACTTGACGGCCTGCATGCCCGAATTGGGGGTGGTGGTGCGCCAGTACGGCTGGAGCGGGGAGACCGCACCCGGATTTCTAGGGCGCATGACCAACGACTGCCTGCGTTTTCATCCCACCGTGGCAACCCTGTGCTATGGCATGAACGACCATGGCTACCGCGCGTACGAAACCGCTTTGGGCGAACGCTATCGGCAGGCGATGGAGGGAATCGTCGGGGCCTTCAAGGGAGCGGGCGTCCGGGTGGTGGTCGGCTCTCCCGGATGTGTCGGCAAGGTGCCGCACTGGGTCAAGGAAGCCAAGGGCACGGTGGAGGATCTCAACCTGAGCCTGTGCGAGTTCCGCAACCTGGATGTGAATCTGAGTGCGAGGGAAGGGACGGCGTTTGCCGATGTGTTCTGGCCGATGTTGCGTGCCGACGTGGACGCGAAGCAGCGTTTTGGGGCCGACTTCGCGGTGGCGGGCAAGGATGGCGTCCATCCCGATTGGTCCGGCCAGTTGATCATGGCCTATGCGTTTCTCAAGGGGATGGGGTTGAACGGCGATCTGGGCACCATCACGGTCGATTTGGGCGCCAAGCAGGCCACGGCCACAGGCGGGCATCAGGTGCAGGGGTTCGATGGCAAGGAGTTGCGGTTGGTGAGTTCGCGCTATCCGTTCTGTGCCGCCGGGGCGGTGGACAAAGACAACTCGATCCGCGCCGGGATGGCCTTGGTGCCTTTCAACCAGGAATTGAACCGGCTGAGGCTGGTCGTGAAGGCCGGGAAAGGGGATCGCTACAAGGTGGTCTGGGGCAAGACCACCCGCAGTTACTCAGCGGCGCAGTTGGCGGCGGGGGTGAATCTGGCTGAGGATTTTCCTGAGAATCCCTTCAGCGAGGCTTTTGGCCGCGTCGACCGGGCGGTGGAGGCCAAGCAGGCTTACGAAACCCGCCAGATCAAGGATCTCTTCCACGGTCCGGAGGGGCGCACGGACGCCGACGCGACGGCAGCCCTGACCGAGAAGGTGCGTGCCCCTTTGGCGGAGGCGGTGCGGGGATCGTTGAAGCCGGTCGAGCACGCCCTGAGCATCGAGGCCGAATAGTTGGCATCGAAGCTGCGTCCACAGGCGAACCTTTGCCCGCCCCCCGGGCGAAGGCAGAATGTTGAAGCGAGCGAGGCCAGGACTCGCGCCGCCGGTTGACGCTTGCCGGCGGCAAACCGCGCTTCTATAGTCCAGTCAGTAATTAGGCAACTTAAGTATGTCCATGAGCAAGAATCCAATTCGTGTGGCGGTTACCGGTGCGGCGGGTCAGATTGGCTATGCCCTTCTTTTCCGCATTGCCTCCGGGGCGATGTTCGGTCCCGACCAACCCGTCATCCTGCATCTGATCGAAATCGAGCCGGCGCTGCCCGCGCTGCAAGGCGTCGTCATGGAATTACACGATTGCGCTTTTCCGTTGCTCAAGGGCGTGGTGCCCACGGCCAGTCTGGACGAGGGTTTCAAAGGCGTGAACTGGGCTTTGCTGGTGGGCAGCGTGCCGCGCAAGGCGGGCATGGAGCGCAAGGACCTGCTGGGCATCAACGGGCGGATCTTCGTGGGCCAGGGTCAGGCGATTCAGCGCAACGCCGCCGCCGACGTGCGGGTGATGGTGGTGGGCAATCCGTGCAACACGAACTGCCTGATCGCGATGAATAGCGCCGCCGGGGTGCCGCGCGACCGTTTCTTCGCCATGACCCGGCTGGACGAGAACCGCGCCAAGAGCCAGTTGGCCATCAAGGCCGGGGTGGACATTACCGAGGTGAGCAAGATGGCCATCTGGGGCAACCACTCGGCGACCCAGTATCCGGATTTCTACAACGCCGTCATCCGGGGCCGTTCCGCCAGCGAAGTGATCACCGATGAGGCCTGGCTCAAGGGTGAGTTCCTCGCCACCGTGCAGCAGCGTGGCGCCGCGATCATCCGCGCCCGCGGCATGTCCAGCGCCGCCAGCGCGGCGAATGCGGTGGTGGACAGCGTTCGTTCCATTGTGGAACCCACGCCCGCCAACGAATGGCACAGCTTGTGCCTCTGTTCCGACGGCAGCTACGGGATCGAGCCCGGGCTGATCTTCTCTTACCCGGTGCGCAGCGACGGGACGAAGGTCTCGATCGTGCAGGGGCTGCCGATCAACCCCTTCAGCCAGGCCAAGATTGACGCCACAGCCCAGGAGTTGCGCGAGGAGAAGGCGTTGGTGGCCGAGATGCTGAAGGCCTGAGGCATGGATGCGCTTCCGCCCAGCGGTTTGGCGGCCTGCATCGAACACACCCTGCTCCGGCCCGAGGCCGTCAGGGTGGATTTCGAGCGCCTCTGTGCGGAAGCGACTCAGTTCCGATTTCACGCCGTGTGCGTCATGGGCAGCCGCGTGACGCTGGTCAAAACCCTCCTCGACGGCTCGGACGTCAAGGTGGTGGCCGTGGTCGGCTTCCCGCTCGGGAACGCCGACTCGGACGCCAAGCGTTACGAGACCGAAGTGGCCGTCGATCACGGCGCCGACGAAATCGACGTCGTGATCAATCCCGCCTGGCTCAAGGAGGGAGCGCGGAGTCTCGTCCTTCGGGAGTTGCGCGACGTCGTGGAAGCGGCGGATGATCGCCCCGTCAAGGTGATCATCGAGACGTGTCTGTTGAGTGACGCGGAGAAGGTCGAAGCCTGCGCTTTGATACGCGAGAGCAGGGCGAAGTTCGTTAAGACCTCCACCGGCTTCGGCCGGGCGGGGGCAACGGTGGAGGATGTGCGGCTGCTGCGCGAAGCGGTGGGACCGGCCTTTGGCGTCAAAGCAAGCGGGGGCATCCGGGATTTGGCCTTGGCGCGCGCGTTGCTTGATGCCGGGGCGGATCGCTTGGGCACTTCCCACGGCGTGGCGATCATGCGCGAGGCCTTGGCCGCGCAGCCGCAGAATTGACCCGCTTGCGGGCAGGTCTGGCATGCGCTCTGCTTTCTTCCGGCTGTGCCGGGTCGAGAGGACCCGGCTCCGCATCACCCCAAGCGCATGGTGAAAAACGACTTCCAATTCGCAGTGAGCGCGGCCGGCCATATCCGATGCCGCCTGGCGGTGTCCCTTTGTGCGGTGATGCTGTCGCTTGCCGCAAGGGCAGCGGAGCCGGCCATCACCGTGGAGCGGACGGCGGAATTCCATGGCCTGTGTGACGCTTCGGCCGGGGTCGCCTTGGGCAACGATCGGTTCGTGGTGGCCTGCGACGAGGACAATTTCCTGCGGATCTACTCAACAGGAGAGGCGGGCATGCCCTTGGAGCGGATCAGCCTGAACCGGTTTCTGACACTCAAGCGAAAGCCCAAGGAGACGGATCTTGAGGCGGCCGCGCGGGTGGACGACCGCATCTACTGGTGCTCGTCGCACGGGCGCAACCGTGGAGGTCAGGTGCGCGCGTTGCGGCAGGCTTTTCTCTGCACGGCGGTGGTGACCAACGGAACCGTGGTGACGGTTCAGCCGGTCGGCAAACCCTATTGGAATTTACTGGAAGACCTTTGCGCCGCACCCGCGTTGCGCCGCTATGATTTGCGCAAGGCCGCCACGCGGGCGCCCAAAGAGGCGGGGGCGCTGAACATCGAAGGTCTGGCGGCGATGCCCGACGGCCGCCTGCTGCTAGGGTTTCGCAACCCCATCCCACACGGCAAGGCGCTGCTGGTCCCGCTCGAAAACCCTGCCGAGATGGTGCGCGGCACCCGGGCGCGGCTGGGCGCGCCGATCGAACTGGATTTGGGGGGCAACGGCATTCGCGATCTGGCGGCGTGGAAGGACGGGTACCTCATCCTCGCCGGCCCGTATGCTTCCGAGGGCGCTTTTGCGCTGCACTATTGGCGGCCCAAGCAGGGTGGGCTGGAAACGCTCAAGGGCATCGACTTCGGCGACCTGAACCCGGAGGCGATCCTGGTCTATCCGGATCCGCGGGCGGGCAGGGTCCAACTGCTGAGCGACGATGGCACCCGCAAAGTGGGCAAGTGCGACTGCAAGGCGCTCCCGAACGAACGCCAGAGGAGCTTTCGCAGTCTGATCCTCCGCTGGCCCTAGCCGCCCTCCACGCCGGGTTGCGCCGGTGCAGTGCATCCCGAAGTTGCCGGTGGATTCAAGCGGCGGCGCCATCCTGCCGGGTGCAGCACCGCCCGCCCCCCGGGCGACGTGGTCGTTGCCTCAGCGCCAGGTGCGTCGGGCTTCCCGTCAGGCTCGGTCACCGTCCATTTGTGGAGGCACCGCGCCGGTTTGATGTCAGGCGCGGGCGTTGACGCGGGGGCGCGGTTTTGTCACGCTGACGACAATTCTGGAGTCGGTCGCAACCGCGCAAATTGAGGTTATTGTGGACATCAAAAAAGCAGTCATCACGGCAGCTGGGATCAACCAGCGCACCCTCCCGTTGCAAACGCTGGTCGATCGGGACGGCGTGACCAAGTCGGCGCTGAGCATCCTCATCGGGGAGATTCTCAGCGCGGGGATTGAGGACATTTGTGCCGTGGTCGTCCCCGGCGACCAAGTGGCCTTCCGGACGGCGGCCGGCGAACACGCCGGGCGGCTGCAGTTCGTCGAACAGAGCGCGCCCCTGGGCTATGGTCACGCGGTGGCCTGCGGGCGGGACTTTGTCAAGGATGAGGCCTTCCTGCTGCTGGTGGGCGATCACCTGTACGTGAGCCGTGAGCCGCGCTCCTGCGCGCAACAATTGGTGGAAGCCGCCAGGGTGGAATCCTGCGTGGTTTCCGCCGTGCAGGCAACCCACGAGAGCAAGCTGCCTTACTACGGCACGGTGGGCGGGCGGTTGATTCCCGGACGGCAGGGACTCTACAAGGTCGAAGCGGTGGCGGAGAAGCCGACGCCAACCGAGGCCGAGCAACGCCTGGTGGTACCAGGCTTGCGCGCGGGCTACTACCTGTGCTTTTTCGGCATGCATGTGCTTACCCCCAGCGTGATGGAGAGCCTCGCGGCGATGGTGGCGCAGGCAGGCGGGGGCGGAAAAGTGCATCTGTCCACCGCGCTGGCCAAGGCCGCCGGGGCCGAGCGGTATCTCGCCTACGAACTGCGCGGACGGCGCTACGACATCGGCGCGAAGTACGGCTTGCTGACCGCCCAGATGGCGCTTGCGCTGGAGGGCAACGACCGTGAGGAGGTGCTCTCAGGCCTGGTGGAATTGCTGGCCAGCCGGTCGCGTTGAACCGGGAACACGCGCTGCGTCCAGCCATGAACTCACGTCTTCTCCCGCTGATCACCTCCCCCGAGGCCGCCGTCCGGAACCAGTCTCTGGACGAACTTTGCGCCGCCCTGAGCCTCGCAGACCTGCTGGCCGAAAGCCGGGTCTTGGATGCCTTCCGCCGACAGAGCGACAATCTGTACGAGCGCGTGCGCGCACTCTTCTTTCTTTACGCGATCCACCGGTTCCACCTCCCGGCGAAACCCGGGCTCGCCGCCCAGGGGTCGATCCCGTTTCGCGGCTACGAGCATTTGCTCCAACGGCGCTTCGAGGAGGCGATCGACGCCTTTCTGCTGGCCCAGCAGGAGGCCGGCCCCAACGACGGCATCGCCAGCGCGCTGGCGGCGGCCTACCAAAGGCTCGCGTTCCAGACCCTGGCCGAT
>CAYYMW010000413.1:0-5932 GCA_964472515.1 uncultured Verrucomicrobiota bacterium
GTTTCAATGTGCGCGGCGGGCGGTGCGAGAAATGCCAGGGCGACGGGCAGATCAAGATCGAGATGCATTTCCTGCCGCCAGTCTTCGTCACTTGCGAGGCTTGTGGCGGCAAGCGGTACAATCGCGAGACGCTCGAGATTACCTACAAGGGCCTCAACATTGCGGACGTGCTGAACCTGACCGTGGACGAGGCGGTCACGTTCTTCCGCGCGGTCTCGCCCATCTGCGACGCCTGCGCGACGCTGGCGGAAGTGGGCCTGGGTTACCTGAAGCTGGGGCAATCGGGGGCCACTCTGAGCGGCGGCGAAGCCCAGCGGCTCAAGTTGGCCACCGAACTGAGCCGGCGATCACTGGGCCACACGCTCTACCTGCTGGATGAGCCGACCACCGGACTGCATTTTGTGGACGTGGCCCGGCTGTTGGAGGTGCTTTTCAAGCTGCGCGCCGCCGGGCATACTCTGGTCGTGATCGAGCACAATTTGGATGTGATCAAGTGCGCGGACTGGATCATCGACCTCGGCCCCGAAGGCGGGGCAGGGGGGGGGATGATCGTGGCGGAAGGCCCACCCGAAAGGGTGGCGGCCTGTCCCGCCAGCCACACCGGCCGCTATCTGAAACAGGTGCTGGCTCCCCGCCTTCCCGCTGCCTCATGAGCTTCCGTTTTACCATGGCCAGACTGCTGTTCCTGCTGATGCTGCCGGGGCTGATGCTTCGGTGCCTGGCTGCCACCCCGGAGGAGGACAGCGCGTTTGAGGCGCTGAGCAAGCAGTTCAAGGACGGCCTCAGCGAAGCCGTCGAAAAGGACGCCAGTCAGTTTCTGCAGCAATACACCAACTCGGAGCGGCAGGCGGAGGCCATCCTCTTCCAAGCGCAGGCGCGGCTCCAACTGAGCCGTTTTGCCGAGGCCGGCGCGCTGCTGGCCGAGAAGGCCGGCGTGGCAGGCAAGTTGGCCGACGAGTTCGCCTTCTGGCTGGCGGAGGCCAAGTACCGGCAAAAGGACTACCCCGGGGCGGCCGATGCCTTCGGGGTGGTGGCCCGGCAGCATGCCGGTTCCCCGCGGCGGCTCCAAGCCGCCTACTCGGAGGCTTACGCGCGCTTCCTCGCGGGCGACCGGGCCCGCTGCATCGCGCTGCTGGAGCCCGCCGACTCGCCGTTCGCCCAGAGCGCCCAAGCCCAGCCCGAGGCGGAATGGGCGTTCCGTGGACGGCTCCTCCTCGGCGAGTGCCTTTGGATGGAGAAGCAGAATGCGCGCGCCCTAGCCGCCTTGGCGCCACTGGCGGACCGCAAGCTCCCGGCGGACCTGGCTTGGCATTATCATCTCCTGCTGGCCCGGTTATACACCTTGGAAGGCAAGTTCCCGGAAGCCATCGCGCACGCGACGAACCTGTGGACCGCCGTCACCAACTCCGTCAGCGCGGACCTGCTGGTCGAGGCGGCGAACCTCAACGGGGAGGTTTGGGAGAAGCTCCAGCAACCGGCCGCCGCGTTGGGGGCGTACGAACGCAACCTGCTCACCAACGTGGCCTTGCCGGCGCGGCGTCACGCGATGCAACGGGTGGTGGAGATCACCCTCCGGCAGTTTCCCCCCAAGGACGCCGCCGCACGCCTGGAGGCCTTTGTCGCGAGCCATCCCAACGACCCGGTGTTGGACCTGCCCCGGCTCCCCTTGGGCGAGATCAGCCTGCGCGACTACTACACGCTCCGGGCACAACCGCCTCCCGGGGTGGAAGGCCAGGCGGCCATCAGCAACGCCATGGCGCAGGCGAAGGTCCAGTTCGACTTGCTGGTGACCAATCATCCGGCCAGCCCCTTGGCGCCCAAGGCGAACCTCAACCGGGGATGGTGCCTCTGGGAGGCTGGCACCAATCGCTGGCCGGAGGCAATGGACGCCTTCCGGGCGGCGGCGGGTGGCTTGACCGAGCCCATGGATCTGGCCATCGCGCGTTTCAAGTGGGCCGACTGCCAGTATCACTTCGGGGATTTTGGCGGGGCCGCCAGCAACTATTGGCTGATTGCCACCAACGCCGCCCTGGCAACTTCCGCCAAGGACGCCCTGCCGCACCGCGCGCTCTACCAAGTGGTGCGGGCGAGCACGCTGGGGGGGGATCCGGAGCGCGCCAACCTGGCCATGAAATGGCTGCTGCAGAGCGATCCCGGGGGCGAGTACGCCGATCGGGCGGAGTTGATCATGGGCCAGGCCAAGACCCGGCTGGGCCAGCCGCAGGCCGCCCGGGAGTTGCTCGTCGATTTCACGAAGCGGTTCACGAATTCGGTCCTCCTGCCGGAGGTGCGTCTGGCGATTGCCCGGACTTACGAACGGGAAACGGCGTGGGCCGCGGCGCGGACGGAATACGGTGCGTGGGTGGCCGCCTACGGGAGCGCCACCAACGTCGATGCCGGTCTCGCTTCCCAAGCCCTGTTCGCCCACGCGCGGTTGAGCTATCAACTCAACCCCGACACCAACGCCCTGGAACTTCTCTCCGGCTTCGTGACCCGGTTTCCGGACCACACCAACGCCCCGGTGGCCCGCTATCTGATGGCGGAGTACGCATTTGCGCGCGCCGACTACGAACGTGCCGAACTCCTGTTCCAGGACAAGGCACTGCTCCAGAACACCAACGCCGCCTTCGCCGAGCTTGGGTACGAGGCGCGGTTGATGGCCGGACGCGCGGCGGTCGCCGGACAGCGTTACCGCAACGCCCGCGACGCGTTCGACTGGCTGATCACCAACGGCCCGCTCTACAACGCGCAGTCCCCCATCCCCGTGTCGCTGGTGGCCGAAGCCTACCTCTTTCGGGGCGACACGTTTATTCTCGAACCGGCCGAGGGGACCAACCGCCTTGCCCGGTTTGGCGAGGCGATCACGGCGTTCTCCAAGGTGGCGGAACGCTTTCCCACGAACGAGTACGCCGCCGCCGCTTGGGGGCGCATCGGCGATTGCCACCTGCAACTCGCGACGCTCGATCCCGCGCAAAGCACCCAGCGCTACGAGGCCGCCGCCGACGCTTACCGCCGCGTGGTCGAGTCCGCCGCGCCCATTTCCATGCGCAGCAAGGCCGAGAAGGGCCTGGGCATCGTCCGGAGCAAGCAGGCCGGGCTGCGTCCTCCCGCCGAACAAGCCGGCTTGTACGACCAGGCGCTGGCTCACTTCCTGCGCGTGGCCTACGCGAAGAATCTTCGCCCGGGCGAACAGGCGGAACCGTTGTCCCTGCAGGAGTCAACCTTGGAGGCGATCGACCTGCTCGAACAATTGGCGCAAGCGGCCTTGAAAGCCGCCCCGACGGCAACGCCACCGGCCGCCGGCGGAGGCAAGGCCGAGGCCGCGCGCCGTCTGGATGAAGCCATTGGCCTTTGCCGCCGCCTGGAGACCGAACTGCCTGTGCTCAAAGAACGCCTGGACCGCCGGATCGATCAGCTTCAGAAGCTGCGGCAGACGGTTGCTCCTTGAGCCGAGGGGGGGGATGGGCTGAAGGCCTGCGTCAGTCGGCGGGCAGCGGCCGTTGCGCACGGAACGACTCCCGCCCTGCCGGCGCTTCGGTGCAAAAAAAGGCCCATCCCCCGCCTTTGGGGGATGAGCCAAGACTGGTCTGGCGGAGGTCCGCCGCGCGACCGCCTACTTCGAGCGCAGTTCGTCGATCTTCTTGATGACGGCCTTCGGGCCGCCGCCGCCGTAACCGACCTCTTCGCCCAGCTTCTTGCCGGTGGAATCCAGGACGACCAGGGTGGGGAAGCCCCGGATGTTGAACTCGGCCTTCAGCTTGTCATTGGCCTTTTGTTGGGCCTCGGGCAGCGGTTTGGAGCGCGGAAAATCGATTTCCACGAGGATCAGGTTCTTCTTGGCGTAGTCCGCAAATTCATCGGTGATAAACACCTCTTTGTGCAGCTTTTTGCAGTAGCCGCACCAGTCCGAGCCGGTGAAGTCGATGAGGATCGCCTTGTTGGCGTTCCGCGCCTCGTTCTTGGCCTTGTTGAGGTCGGTGAGCCAGTTCAATTCCGCCGCCTGGAGCTGGCCCAGGAGCAGCAGGGACGCGAGGTACAATGCAGCACGTTTCATGGTTGGATTTGGCTAGTTGTTTTCGTTGGCAGTATTCGAGTCAAAGTCGTCGTACACCATCCTATACCATAGCAGAGCAGTGGGTGTCCTGCCAAACGACGCGCCCGCCGACCACGGTTGCCACGGCCTTGCCTTTGAGCGGCCAGTCCAGGAAGGGACTGTTGGCACTCTTGCTCGCGGTCTCCGCGCGCCGGAAGACCCACTCGGCACTCGGATCGATCACCACGACGTCGCCATCCTTGCCGGGGCGGAGGGAGCCCTTGGCGCCCAGCCGCAGCAGGCGGGCCGGGTTCACGGTGAACTTGGCAATCAGGCTGGACAAATCCAGACGCTTGGCGTGGTACAGGCGCATGAGCGAGAGCGCCAGTTCCGTTTCCAGGCCGGTCACGCCGAACGGGGCATAGTCGAACTCCACTTCCTTCTCGAAGTCGCAGTGCGGGGCATGGTCGCTGGCGAGGACCTCGATGGTGCCGTCCGCCAGGCCGCCGAGTACCGCTTCGCGATCCGCCGCCGTGCGCAAGGGCGGGTTCATCTTGAAGCGGGTATCGTACGAAGGCCAGCTTGGCAGCCCCTGGCTGGCCGCCTTCCCGTCCAGCAAGCCCTTGCCGTCCTTGCTCCAGAAGGCGTCGCTGCCGGCCACCGCCGCATCGGTCAGCGTAAAGTGATGCGGGCACGCTTCGCCCGAGATGGGCACGCCGCGCTGTTTGGCCTCGCGCAGGAGCCGGACGCTCCCGGCCGTGCTGATGTGCTGGCAATGCACCCGCGCGCCGGTCTTCTCCGCCAGCAAGATGTTGCGGGCCACAATGATTTCCTCGCCGTCCGCCGGCCAGCCGCGCAGCCCGAGGACCGTGCTCCAATAACCCTCGTGCATCACCCCCTCGGTCACGAGGGAGTAATCCTGGCAATGGTCCATGACGAGCAGATCGAACATGGTGGAGTATTCCAGCGCCCGGCGCATCAGCTCGTTGTTTTGCACGCACTTGCCATCGTCGGTGATCGCCACCACGCCCGCGCGCTTGAGCGAGCCGATCGAGGCCAGTTCCTCTCCGCCCAATCCCTTCGTGATGGCGCCCGCGACCAACACGTTGACGTGCGCATGGGCCCGGGCGCGCTCGTGGATCAGAGCCACCGTGCCGGCCGTGTCCGTCACGGGAGAAGTGTTCGGCATGCACACCACCGAGGTGAAGCCACCCCGGGCGGCTGCCAGGGTGCCGGTGGCGATGGTTTCTTTGGCGGTCTGGCCCGGCTCGCGCAAATGCACGTGCATGTCGATCAGGCCCGGGCAGACCACCTTGCCGGCGGCGTTCAAGGTGGGCGTTCCGGCCGGTGCCTGAGGGGCGACCGTCGCCCCCGTCGCGGCGACCTTGCCGTTGACGATCAGCACGTCTGCCACGCCATCGAGGTTCTGGCTGGGATCAATCACGCGACCTTGGGCGATCAGCAACGAATTCATGAGCCGGTAGTTAACCGTTCCGGAATTGACAAGGCAAGCGCGCTTGTTAGGGTGGACCGCATCCGCAGCGGGCAGGTCCGCCCCCGGCGCGGGTGTAGCTCAATGGTAGAGCTCCAGCCTTCCAAGCTGGCCACGTGGGTTCGATTCCCATCACCCGCTCCAATCTTCCCAAAGTCTTCATTGCGAGCATGTTACAGCGCTGGCTTGGACGGTTAAAAACCTCGCTCTAACGCACTGCTATAACGCATCCAAAGGCGTTATAGACTTCTCAGGACGTTTAGCGATGCCGCCGAGTGACTGGAAAGAACACATCAAGATGAAGTCTACCAAGTCCCAAACCACCCCCCGCAACCTCTCCGTCACCACGGCCAGCAACGGCAAGGTCAAACTGACACTCACTGGCCGCCTGCATGAACTGGCGCAAG
>CAYYMW010000414.1:0-5852 GCA_964472515.1 uncultured Verrucomicrobiota bacterium
ACAAGGCGCGCGGGTCACGAAGCGCAGAGCCTTGTCCGTGCCCAAAACGCACCAGCGCCACCTTCTTCCTCCCATGAGCGAAGCCCGCAGCAACTACGAGTTGGCCGCCACCAGTCCCGAAGGGCGGATTCCCATCCCCAGCCTCGCGTACCGCCCGCCCCGCCCCAAGCGTTACCGCCCGCCCATCGGGCTCATTGGCTGCGGCGGCATCACCGCCAACCACCTCGCCGCCTACCGCGACGGCGGCTACCGCGTCGTGGCGGTATGCGATGTGGATCGCGAACGGGCCGACCAGCGCCGGGCCGAGTTCTTTCCCAAGGCCGCGGTGTTCACCGACCACCGGGAGTTGCTCGCGCGGACGGAGATCGAGGTGGTGGACATTGCGCTGCATCCCGAACCGCGCGCGGCGGTGATCCGGGAGGCGCTCGAAGCCGGCAAGCACGTCCTCAGCCAGAAACCGTTCGTCACGGACCTGGACGAGGGAGAACGCTTGGTGGCGTTGGCCGCCAGGCAACAGCGCGTGCTGGCGGTGAACCAGAACGGCCGCTGGGCGCCTTACTTTGCCTTCATGCGCGAAGCCATCCGCGAAGGTCTGATCGGCGAGGTGGCGATGATCGATCTGGCGATCAACTGGGACCACACCTGGACCCGCGGCACCCCGTTCGAGCAGGTCCACCACCTCCTGCTCTACGATTTCGGCATCCATTGGTTCGACGCCGTGGCCTCCTTCCTGCCGGACCGCCCTGCGCGCCTCGCTTACGCCGCGCTCACGCCCGCGCCGGGCCAGCAACTCCGTCCGCCGCTGGTGGGCCAGGTGATTCTCCAGTTCGACCACGCGCTCGCCTCCCTCGCCTTCAACGGCCACTGCGCCCACGATCCCGGCGAACGGGTAATGGTGACCGGCACGCAGGGGGTCATCCGCAGCCAGGGCGGCGTCTGCACTGGCGGGTATCTGCGGCTGGAAACGTCCAAGGGCTACTGCGAGCCGGTCCTCGACGGAAAATGGTTCAACGACGGTTTTCTCGGTACGATGGGCGAACTGCTCTGCGCGATCGAGCAAGGCCGTGAGCCGCACAACTCCGCGCGCGCAAACCTGCGGAGCTTGGAGCTCTGCTTCGCCGCCCTGCGCAGCGCCGACACCGGCCTGCCCCAGGTGCCGGGGCAGGTGCGGCGGCTTGAGCGCTGACGGTTGGCCCGTGCCCCCAGCTATTCCTGCCAGGTTGCCAGAAATGCTGTCTGGCGATGGCCCCAAGGGCCGGGGTGATGCGGAAACTGGGTGCTCGCCTTGGGCGGTTCGTTCAGACTGGGCTTGGTCTGGTCGCAGCGCGCAGTTGTCTACAGACGGGTCGTTGGTTGCGCGGCGCGAGTGGCTTTACTGTGCGTCAGCCCCTATGGGCTCATCGCATTGCGCCAGGCGTCTCTCTTCGCTGAATCGGAGGTCGGATGGAGTGGATCACTCTACCGCCCTCACGTTACCGCTGGAGCTGAACGGTTGCGTCCAGCCGCTCCTTGGGGTCCGCTGCCAGTGTGAGTTGGCCGGCGCCGGGAGCCCAGCCGTCGAGATGAACCACCAGCTTGGTGCACGAGATCGTCATGCAGCAAAACCCGGTCGCCTGCCGGGGCATCGACCGCACGATCATCCCGGGCCGCGGCGAACTGATGGACGTCGATCAACCGGTCGGTTGTGGCGGTGTTCTCGTTCGTCCCGGCGACATTGTCGGTTGCGACTGGGACGGCGTCATCGTGGTTCCCCTCGAGGCCGCCGAAGATGTCCTCTGCATCGCCGTGGATGACAAGAAGGCCCGCCGCCGCCTCTACGACAAACTCGGCCGCAAACCCGACGAAACCGTGGACTGGGAAGCCGCGGCCGAGCACTTCAAAGACCTGCTGTAGGCGGCGCACGACACCTGCCATCGGGAGGCCAAACGGGTCAGGGAATGGTCCCCGCCAGAAACCGGCGCTCCAACAACCTCCAGCGGTTCACCTCCAAGGGCCGCCCCTTCCGCTCGCGACCGCCTTCTGCTGAGGGCGCAGCAACGCCTGCCTGAAACGCCCGTGCCAGTGGAAAGCCTTAGCCCCTGCCGCTCGGCAACGGCACCGCCACGCGCCGTAGCAACTCCACGGCAAGCGCTTGGAAATCCATATACGCTCCTTTGACCGCAGTGGCGTGATTCCCTATCGCGCCGTCGGCCGGGGTCAGTTTGAAGATGGGTTTGCGTGCCTCCTGGGCCATCGGCACCAAGCTGCGATAGTGCTTGAGGATGGCTAGACACTGAGGGTCCGGATCCGGCACGGGGGTGTCGCCGGATTCGTTCAGGACGCTTCGATGGTAGACTGCGGGGATGCGCTTGACCCAACGATCGTAAGCGGTCACCGGGCGGTTCAGCCGTATGCTGGGCTGCTGCAGGAGATAACCCACCGGCTGCATGGCTCCCTGGGGCAGGGCGAACGCAGGCTGGGACCAGTTGTCCAAACGCTTCTGCCAGAGACTCCGCCAGGAACGAAGCGTGGGGCCAAGGTTCTTCAGGCCCTGCAGGGAGAACAGGTCGGCTCCCAGAGGAATCACGACGTTGTCCGAAGCCAGTAAGGCAGAGCGGTTGATGGCTCCCAAGTTAGGCCCGACATCGGCCAGGATGATCGTGGCCTGAGTCTGCTCGGCTGCCATCTGCGCCACCTGCCAAAACGCGCTCAAGATACGAAAGGGGCGGTAGAGGTTGCGGTCGCCCATACTGTCGGGCCAGACGCCCGAGAGGGCGTCCTCGAAGCCGGCCAAGTCCACGTCCCCGGGCAACAAGTGCAGCCGCTCGGTTATGGGCACCAGGGTCGGTTGCCGCAGATCACCCACACCGGTCAATGGCTCGATGGCTCTGTAAATGGTGTTGGCGGGAGAATCATCGAACCAGAGTGATTCGATCCGATCCTGCTCGAGGAAGGCGGCAGTCAGGTTCGCTTGGGGGTCGAGGTCTACGGCCAGCACGCCATGCCCGCGTTCGGCTAGCATCCACGAGAGATGGTAGACCAAGGAGGTTTTGCCAACCCCACCTTTGTTGTTGAAGAAAGTGATGACCGGGACACTCATGGCTTGCCGTGGACTAAGGCCACCACATGGGATGGCTGGGTCTCAAACCGTGCGGCCGGATGACCATGCTTGCGCAATTCAGCCTGCGCCGTGGCGATGCCCACCCCAAAGCGCTGCACGAAGCCAAGCACTTTCATGGCGTCAGCGAGGTTGGGGTTGCGGTAGTCCGTAATGCCGGGTTGACCGAAGTTCTCGGCGGTAACCGTGCCGAACGGACCGCCCGGATTGTGGATTTCGATGCGGTC
This sequence comes from uncultured Verrucomicrobiota bacterium, assembly GCA_964472515.1. Taxonomy (GTDB): domain Bacteria; phylum Verrucomicrobiota; class Verrucomicrobiia; order Limisphaerales; family J093; genus CAYYMW01. The sequence continues at coordinate 3,325 of CAYYMW010000414.1, forward strand.
GTCGAACCAGTAGACCCGCACGGGTGTGTTGGTCCCCTCATACGTTCTGTGCATCACCGCATTCCGTGCCAGTTGCTGAAGCGCCACGCGTGGATACGCGGCGGAGCGTTGCTCGGTGACCCCGGATGCCAGATCCACAGCAACTTGGTTGTGCGCTTCGAGTTTCTCGTCCAAGCGGCGCAGAATCTGGCCCAGAGCGCCATCGAGCAAGGCTTCGTCCGCGATGGGATCGGACCACGCAGTGCCCTTGATGCGCAGAAACTGGACATACGCCCCGGGCAGCCAGTCGCGCGGTGACTTCCCCGTCACCAGAAGGCCGAGGACCGTGGGGGTGGGAGACTCGGCGGAAACCACCATCTTGCAGGCCGCCAGCCGCTGCTCCAAGGTGCGGTTGTTCGCCTCCAGCACGTCCGGAGCGAAGGCATTGGGCAGGTACTCCTCCTCGAATAACAACCGGCTGAGCGCATCCAAGGGCGCGGACGGTACGGGCTGCACATCGAACGGCAGATCCCGGTGGCGACGGCGCTCGTTCAAGATGCGTTCATCCTGCGCGGTGGCTACGCCCCGACGCGGGCCGATGCGAATCCAAACGCGACCCCGATATCTCACCGGGGGGGCATCGGCAGGAAGCACCGTGACCACGGCGACCTCCACGCCGCCCAAGCGCCGCTGCTCCACGAGCAGGGTGGGGGGTGGGAGGATCTGGCCGTCGGTCTTGATGTCGGCCAAAGTGCGAAGCAGTTGGTCAGGATCGGTATTTCCGAGACCTGCCGCGGTGCCGTCATCGCGGACCCCAATGAACAGGACGCCGGGGCGGCGGTGACCGGGCAAATCGTTGGCGAACGCGCAAATCGCTTGCCGGGCCTTGTCGGCGGCGTCACCGCTCCAAGCCTCCTTGCGCTCGACCGAGTCGGACTCAATATCGGCCAGAAGGGCTTCAAGTTCGCTGTCCGAGTACCGCATCATTGCGGGACTATCGTAGCCGTTCCATCTGCTGAGGCGAGCTTTCGTTTCGCGGCGGCCAAGGCCCCGCGGATCACCCAGCGGTGGGTGGCTTCATCGTCCCAGCGCGACCGTCGCATCCAGCGGTTGCCTGGGGTCGGACTCCAGCACCAGCCTGCCGGCGCCGGCCGCCCAGCCGTCCAGGTGGACCACCAGTTTCGTACAGGACGGGTCGGAAAGCGGTTCCACATGAAGTTTGGCGGACTTGCCGTTGGCGGCGGTCGTCAGGGTCAACGTCACCGGACCAAACGGCGTAGCCACCCCCTTCAGAGCTGTGACAGCGCCGGGAGTGACCCACTCCGCGGGCAGGCCCTCGAACAAATGCAGTTCGGTGCCCCGGTCCAAAGCCAGGAGATGCACGACCAGGCGGATGAACTCCGCGCTGGCCCAGTTGTGCGGCATGTCGCCCACCTTCTTGAACGGCTCACCCTTCAGGGACTGCTCCTCCCGCCACACCAGCGTAGGCGAGGCGTGGTTGGCGAACGCCTCCAGCACTTCCGCCGCCTTGCGGCCCTGTCCCTGCCAGAGCCAGGCGTGGCCGTAGAACGAGCCGAAGTAGTTCCAGATGCCGGTGGCGTCCCAGCCGGTGCCGTAGACCATGCCCTGGCGTTCCGTGGCTTGGAGCATGGCCATGGTGCTGGCCACCAGGGGGTCATCCTGCGCGAAGATCTGCCCCGGATAGACCGCGTGGCAGAAGGTCCACTGCGCCCGCTGCGGCAGTTCGTTGCCCTCGTTGGCCATGAAGATGGGGACGTAGGCGTTGCCGGCGGGGTCCTTGCGGAGGTCGCGCTCCGCCGCCTTGCGGAAGGTGGCGTAGAGATCGTCATACTCCTTCTGCCAGCGCGCGGCGGTGTCGGGCTTGTTGAGCCAGTGCGCCGCCTGGATGAAGGCGCGGAGGCCCAGCAGGTTCCAGTGGACGTTGGAGAATTCGGGCCGCTTGAAGCCGGTGCCGTGGCCCGAGAGCCCGCCGTCGATCTCGCCGGGCGGATTGAGGCCGTCATCGAGCGGGGTGTCGTTCTCGCGGCTGCGCTGGCGCAGCGTGGTGATGTACGTGGCTGACTTCTCGAGTTGGCCCCAAACCGACTCGAGCCAGGCCTTGTCCTGCGTCAACAGCGCGTGGCGGATGCAGGTCCACAGCACGATGCCGTTTTCCTTGTAGTAACGCGGGTCCAGCACCTCGAAGGCACCGGACGGCTTCTGTTGCGCCAGCGTATAAGCGATGCCGCTACGGGCTTCCCGGCCCGCGCCGACGATCGCCGCCGATTCGAGTAAGAACGCCCCGTCCACGATCCACAACCCGCGATAGCAAGTCGGCCCGACTTGGAAGACGGGCAGGCCCTGCTTGATCTCGCGCGCCTGCCAGATGTTGCGGATGGAGGAATCCACCAGCGCTTGCACGCCCGGGTTCGGCACTTGGATTCGCCCGGCAGGCACCGGGGCCTTTTCCCAGTACCTCGCCGCCTGTTTGCGGGCGGCCTGCGCCTGTTTCAAGGTGGCCGGCTCCACCACGATGGAACCGCCGCCGC
>CAYYMW010000415.1:0-5847 GCA_964472515.1 uncultured Verrucomicrobiota bacterium
AGCGCCCTTGGCAGGCGCGCAATTCACCCAAGAGCACGCTGCGGCCCGTGGAGCGATCCAATAAGGCCACACCGAAAGGGATGGAGACCATGCGGGTCGTCCCGTCCGGGGCCAGGAAATCGACCGGTTCCTTTGACAAGTCGGGAGGCAAGATGACCGAATGCTGGGTCTTGCGCGCGACGAAATGGCCGCTGGGCAATTCCTCGAACACGGCTTCGGCGCGGACGTACGCCTTGGTGGCCGGGTCCCAACGATTCAAGCCGGTGGCGAGCTCGACGTAACGGTTGGTGGTGAGGACAGAGGCACCAGTCGCGTCTACCGTGTTGGTCACATACTCCACCAGCCGATGATGCGGGCCAACCGGCGCCAATTGCGCGGGCGCGGGGCGCACTCGCTCCGTTGAAGCGGCGGCCTCGGCTGCTGGAGCCAAGGCGGCATCAGCAACCGCGGCAGGGGTGCTTTCGGTGGCCACTGCCTCGGTTTGCACGTCGGCCAGCGAGTCTGACGTTGCGATGTCTTCCGCCCAGACGGTGCCTGCCAAGGCCACCGCCACCAAACCTGCCAATGCTCCGTGTTTCATACACTTAAGCTCTTGCGCCGAACCCATCTGCGCTCCGCGGGCACACTTCTTCTCTGCGGGCGCTCTTAACGCCTGTTTCGTTGTGCTAATGCATCCGTCGCGCACTTTCTGCCCGATCCATATGGCCTTGTCAAATCATTTTCGATTGCCATCTTCGATTTGAATCGTTGTCAGATGTCACGCGCTTATTCCATTCATTAGCTCACACGTTCCCGTTCCGTCTAACCCTGCCCTCGGGGCACACCTGTTCATCATAGAATATGCCGCTCAGCGCCGATTCTTTCACCGAAAGCACGAAAAAGTGACGCCGGCGCGCGTTTTTTTCGCTATCTCACGGAGGGTATTGACATCTGGGAAGGCGTGCCTACGATGCCCCGCATACCACCGAGTCAACGGTCGTTGACTCAAACTTCCACACAGCCTTACTCAGGGAGGGGCCGACTTTTCGCGGCGCAACGACCCGTGCCCTGGCTTCTCCGAGCCCCTGACGGCCACCTGCAATGGCGGCCCGGCCTTGGCTGCAATGCGGTCGGGGCACTTGGCGTTCCAGATCACTGGCATTCCCTGCCGGAACGGGTCGGGCTAACCGCCGCAAAGAGCGGGTTCGCTTGAGATCGTCTCTGCGCCCCTCATCCAATCCTGCGCATCTCTTCTTCCTGACCCACTTGGGGAAACCGCGAAGAAATGGGCTGACGATCAGACGCCAAGGAGGGGGCTCAACCTCGCGCGGGCCGTGGGGACGGACGCCGGGATGAATCCTATGTCTTCGGAAGGGAGGTGGCGTCGTGCGGCGTCCGCGGCCCGCGCCACTTGTCGTGGGGTTACGCCTCTCGCCCTTCATCGTCCTCCGGTGCGGCATCGAGTTGGCTGGGGGCCTGGTTCTTTGTCAGATCGAGCGCCTCTTCGAGCTCCTGCTGGCGGCGCGAGAGGAAGGCAAGCCGTTCGGCGTACTCGAACGGTTGACCGATCTGCGAGCTCAGGTCAGCCACCCGTTTGCGCGCATCGAGGAGCGCTTGCGCCAAGCCGGTAGCGACTTCGTCCAAGTTCTGGATCGCGTACTCGACCGATCGAATCGTGCCCAGGGCCGTGTCGGTCACCTTCGCCACGTGCGCGGCCGTTCCTTTGAGCCAAACCTCCGGCCCTTGCAGCAAGCCGTCCGCCACCCACAGCTCGAACCCGGCGATGGTTCCCAGATGTCGCTCCGCGTGCGTGCCGCGCATCCGCTCGGCCCGGCGCAGGATCAACTCGCCCGCCACACCCCGGTCGCGGACCTCCTGACCTTCGAGCACCATGACGAACTTGTCACCGCTGGTGTCCTGACGGAGCGCGATGTCCTGTTGGGTGGCCGCCAGACGCTGTTCCAAGCGGGGCAGGTCATCGGCCAGGTGCCGGAGGCGCGAGCGCACATTGAACTGGGTCGTTTGGTGCTGGGTATGCAAGCGGCTGAGGCGGGCGACCTCCGCGTTAACGCCCGCCTTCTCGATCACCAGCGGGTTGCCCGAGGCGATGGCCTTCACCTCGGCGTAAGTCAAAGCCGCCCCGTCGATATCCTCGATCCGGCGCAGGTCGCTTTCCCCCGTCATCACCTGGGCGATGAAGCGGGCCTTTGTTTCCAGGGTCTGCCACAAGTAGGCGTCGAAAGACTGCGAGGTCACGTAACGGTAGATTTGCACCTCCGCGTTCAGGTTGCCCTGCCGCAGGATGCGCCCCTCCCGTTGCTCGACATCGGCCGGACGCCAGGGGGCGTCCAGATGATGCAGCGCGATCAGCCGCTCCTGGACGTTCGCGCCTGTGCCCAGCTTCTGCGTGCTGCCGAAGAGGATGCGCACCCGGCCGGCCCGCACGTCCTGGAAGAGCGCCAGCTTGGCGGCGTCTCCGTCATGGTCCTGCACAAACTGGACCTCCGCCGGGGAGACGCCTCGAGCGATCAGCTTGTCGCGCATGTCCTCATACACCGAGAAACCCTTGCCGCCGGTGGGCGTCGAGAGATCGCAGAAGACCAGTTGCGTGGACCGGGCGGCCTGCGTCTCGCGCCAGATCCGCTCGATCTCGGCCACTGCCAGGTTCACCTTGCTATCGGGATGGTCCGGCAGGGAAGGATCGTGCAACCGCAGGTCCAAAGCTGCCTTGCGACCGTCGGTGGTGACCAGCAGCATGTTGTCGTCCCGTGGGTCTACCTGCCCAGTGCGCAACTCCTCGGCCCGCTCCACCAGACTGGCCACGATCTCCTTTAACTCGGGCGAACACGGAGCGCTGAGGACGGCGGGCTTCCCGCCACGCAGGTCCGGCACCGGCAGTTTCAGCATCGCCTGGGTCTGAATGTCCGCCACCTGGCGAAACTGCTGCATCAGCTCCGGTACGTTAAGGAAACGGGCAAAGCGTGTGTTCAAGCGATACCCCGAGCCGTCCGGGGCCAGTTCCATGGCCGTGACCGGTTCGCCGAAAGTGGCGGCCCAGGAATCGAAGTGGTTCAACTTCAATGCCTTCAGTGCGGGCATCTGGAGATAGCGTTGGAGCGTGAACATCTCGGCCACGCTATTGGCCACCGGGGTGCCCGTGGCGAACACCACCCCGCCACCGCCGTTGATCCGCTGGATATGGCGCACCTTGAGGAACATGTCGAAGGCCCGTTGGGAGGCCGTCTGCGGCAACCCGGCGAGCCGGGTCATCTTGGAGACGTAGAAGAGGTTCTTGAAGTGGTGGCTTTCGTCCACGTACAAGCGGTCCACCCCGAGTTCCTCGAACGTCAGGGTATTGTCCTTCCGTTCCTCGGCCGAGAGCCCCTTAAGCTTGGCTTCCAAGCGTTTACGAGCTCGTTCCAGCGCCTTCACAATGCGCGCGTCGCCCTGCTTGCGTTGCGCCTCGACTACCAGCGCCAGTTCCCGCAACTGGTCCTGGAAGAACTCTTCCGTGGTTCCACGCGCGAGCGGGAGCTTCTCGAACCCCGCATGGGTGACAATGACCGCATCCCAGTTCCCCGTGGCGATCCGGCTCATGAGGGTCTGGCGCTTCGCCTTCTCGAAGTCCTCCCGGGTAGCCACCAGGAGATTGGCCCCCGGATAGAGCGTGAGCAGTTCGGCGGCGAACTGCCCGAGCATGTGGTTGGGAACTACGATCAAGGGCTTCCGGGCCAAGCCGAGACGCCTGGCTTCGATCGCCGCCGCTACCAGCACGTAGGTCTTTCCGGCCCCCACCGTATGTGCCAGCAAACAGTTGGGGGTCTGGAGGATGCGCCAGATCGCCGCCTTCTGATGCGGACGCAGGGTGATGGTGGAACTGGCTCCGGGCAGAGTCAGGTGGTCGCCGTTGAAGGAGCGGAGTCGGACGGTATTGAACTCGTCGTTGTAATGCCGGACCAAGCGCTCGCGGCGCGCGTCGTCCTGCCAGACCCATTCCTTGAACCGTTCCTTGAGCTTCTCTTGCTTGTCCCGGGCCGCTTCGGTCGCAGGCCCATTGACGACATCACGGTCGTTGTCCTCGTCACGGTCGTAGACCGTGGGCGTGCGGAGGTTCAGGGCGTCCTCCAGCAGCTCCAAGGCACTCCGGCGCTCGGTCCCCCATTCGGTGGTGTTCGCCACCGAGAGCTTCGCGCTCCACCCGCCCCGGACCACCCAGAGGCCGAGCTCGGGAGCATGGCTGATGGCGATGCCGGTCTCGCCCAACAACTCCTCGGCAAACTGTTGGATGTCCTCCGTCGGCAGCCACACGCTCCCCAACCGGGCATCGATCTCCGTGGCGGCCAGGTCGGTTGGTTGAACGCCCTGCAACGCCTCGACGTTCGGCTCGAACTGGGCGTCCACCAAGGCCGCCGCCTCGGCGGCCGCCAGCTTGGCCCGGACGTTGCCGGAGAGGTACTCGTCGTCCGTTTCCCATCGGCGGCTTTGGGGGTTGAGAAAGAGGACGCCCTTGAGCTCGGGCAGGAACTCAACCGGCGGACGGTGCAGGAGGGCGGCCAAGAAATCGAGGTCCACGCACCCGCGTTCGTTGAGGGTCACCAGCAAAGCGTCCTTCGGGGTGGCGATCTCGGGTGTGGGCCGCTGTCGCTGGAGGGTGCGCTCGCGGAAGATGGCCGCCTTGGTCGCCCGGCGGGTCTCCCGGTCGTAGTGTTCCAGAGAGAGCAAGAGCGGCAGATCGGGATCGCCGCGAAACACGGCGGTGTTGGCGCGTTCGGAGATCGGCCCATGCCTGGCCACGAACGTGTCATACGCGCTGTTGAGCTGCTGCCGGGCGGCAACCACTTCGCTTTCGTCGGTGGCTTCCAGTTGGGACCGGAGGCACCGCCGAACAGCGTCACGGACCCGAATCAACCCGCGCAGCCGCTGGGCGGCGTTCGCAGAAAGCCCCAGCACCGGCTGCAGGAAGTCGCCCTCCCGCACCGTGAGCTGGCCGTTGACGAGGGCATAGGCGTTGGGCTTGATGTGCTCAGGGACCGGGATGATCAACGGGGCGACCGGCGGAGCCGCTGTCGCCAGATGGGGACAGAACACCCCCTTGGGCAAGCGCGCCACCGCTTCGGCCAGTTGCTCTGCCAAATCGCGGCCGTTGGGGACCAGCGTCGGTTCCCCAGCCTGATACATTCCGCCTTCAAGCCGCAACTCGCCCAGCATCATCTCGGGATGGGCGGCAAAGTACTCGTTGAGGGGGATGACCTCCCCGCGGGAGTTCGTGAGGTCCGCCAGCTCCCTCCAAGCCGGGCCTTGGGGCCGTTCGCCGGGGAGCCGCTTGCGGAACAGGACGAGGTCGGTGGTGACTTCGGTGTTCGCGTTGGCTTTGAAGGTGTCGTTGGGCAGCCGGATGGCCCCAAGCACGTCAGCCTGTTGGGCGACGTACGCCCGCAACGCGCCATCAACCTTGTCGAGGGTGCCGCGGGAAGTGACGAACAGGATGAGTCCGCCCGGCCGGACCTTGGCCAGCGTGGCGGCGAAGAAGTAGTCGTGGATCGGGAAGTTCCAAGTCCTGAAGCGAGGGTCGTACGGGGCATAGCTGCCAAAGGGCACGTTGGTAATGGCCACGTCGTAGAACCCGTCCGCGAGCCGGGCTTCCTCGAACGGCTGATGCCGGACATCCGCGTCGGGGTAGAGGGCTTTGGCCAGGCGCGCGGTCACCGCATCGATCTCGATGCCGGTCAGCACGGAGTGGGCGCGCATGGCGTCGGGCATCAGCCCAAAGAAGTGACCCAAGCCGCAGGCCGGTTCCAAAATCCGCCCGTGCTCGAAGCCGAACCGCTGCAAGGCGGCGTACATCGCCCGGATGACGACGGGGGGCGT
>CAYYMW010000416.1:0-5826 GCA_964472515.1 uncultured Verrucomicrobiota bacterium
CGCTGCTGTTTTTGTGGAGCGGAGCGGTGGGCTGGCGGTGGCGCGAATGGGGCAGAACGCGATCAACCCACCAGTGAGGCAAGTTGGCGCAGGGGGGGGAGGACGCCGCACACCAAGGGATGGCGACAGATGGTGGCAGATGGCGGCCTTTTGCACTGAGGCGATACCGGGCCTGAACGATCAGCCACTGATAAGCCAGCAATCGTCGGGTGGGCGGTGGGTTTGCGGGAGTTTGCAGGTATTTGCAGGTATTTGCAGGTATTTGCAGGTATTTGCAGGTACGGGGGCGGGTTTGCGGATGGCAGGGCTGCGCATGGCAGGGCTGCGCATGGCAGGATTCTTCACCCGGCGGGAGGATCGAACGTGGATGACGGACGCGGTTGGGCGCTCCCGAGCGCGCCTGGCGCGAAATGGGTGCGAGGCGGTAGCGAGTTGGCGCGGGTGCCTCGGCATGGTTGGTTCGAGTTACCGTTCCCACGGGCGCACGATAGGGCAGGGGAGGCTGGCTGCGGGAGGTTTCGGTGGGCTGGGTGGATTCCCGTTGGGAAACGGGGTGGCGCGGTGCGAGCAAGACCTGGGTGTCGCGTGCGAGGAAGAGTCGAACATTGGTCTGCGGCGGACCGACGGAGGTGGCAGTACTGAGACGCTGCGTGTTGGGGACAAGGCGCGCCGGGAAGTGGCCATCATTGACGAGTATTCAGAAGCGGCGCCCGGGTTAGCCGAGACCGAGGGGAGGCCGCTGGCCGAGCACGATTTCGTTGTTTTCCCAGCCAGCCGGCGCTAATAATCCACCCATGAGCGAAGCGACCGATGCCATCACCCGTCTGGTCCGGGCGTGCGAGCCGAACGAGGCCCTCCAGCCAGATGATCGCCGCTACGTCAACTGCGACGATGTGCGCGGCGAGAGCTTGGTGGATGGTTACGTGCGCGCCCTGCGCCGCGCGGACCCGGCCCGCCCGCAGGTCAAGCTCTTCGCTGGGCATCGGGGGGTGGGCAAGTCGTCGGAGTTGTTCCGCCTCCGCGCCTGCTTGCAGGAGCCGTTGTCCGCCGCGAACGTCCACCGGCCCTTCAAGGTGATCTACATGGATGCCAGCGAGCGCCTGGACCTGAACGATCTGGATTTGCCCGATCTGCTGGTGCTTGTCGCGGCGGAGGTCCAGCGCCAGTTGCAGGAGGCGCAGATTCCCGGTTTCACTGCCACCAGCACCTACCTCAAGGCGGTGTGGGATGAAATCCAGGCCACGCTGGGCGCGGAAGTGGCCGTGACGGAAGCGGAAGTAGGCACCGGGTTCGGCTCGCTTACGGTGGAACTCAAGAACCGCCCCAACTCGCGGGCGATGCTGCGCGGCGCCATCGAGCGTCATAGCACTCGCCTGCTGGACGGAGTCAACGACCTGCTCACGACGGCCAACGTGCAACTCCGGCGAACGGGCCGCGAGGGGCTCGTTCTCATCGTGGACGGACTGGAGCGATTGGTCTTCCGCGGTCTGGAGAGCCCGGACGGCGGCAAGAGCAACACCCACGACCGCCTCTTTCTCGACCGCAGCGAGCAGCTCGCCAGCCTCAAGGCGCACACGATCTATACCGTCCCGATTTCCCTTTTCTATTCGCCGCGTTGCGCGCAACTGGAGCAGACGCTGGGCGAACACAACGTGCCCGTGCCCATGATTCGATTGCACGAGTCAGGCACGGCCAGGGTTTCCCCGGAGTCTCCCGGCATGAAGAAGCTCTGGGCCATGATCGAGGCCCGCTGCGGCGCAGCCGGGGTCGAGATCAAGGATGTGTTCGATGAATCCGCCACGGCTCATTACTTGTGCGAGATGACCGGCGGCCATCCCCGGCACCTGATGATGTTCCTCCAGTCCGCGCTCAACAGTGTGGACGATCTGCCCGTGACGCGCGCCGCAGCGGAGAAGGCCGTGCGCAACTACGCCAACAGCCTGTTGCGCGAGGTGCCGGAGGACTACTGGGCCGCCTTGCGCCAATTCAAGGACCCCCAGGGCGACATCCCCAAGGACGAGCGGCATCAGCAGATGCTCTTCCTCCTCCACATCTTCGAGTATATGAACGGCCGGCCTTGGTATGAAGTCAACCCCGTCATCCGCACCCTTCCTCGATTCAAATCGGTGGGCTGAAGCGACGGGGACGACCGATGCCTTGCGCACCCTTGTGCGGGGGGTGGCGCGCGCCCGGGCTTTCGCCCTCTTTTTTGCCGTCGTCAACAAGCCGTGGGAGCGGGATCAACTGATCGCCATGCTCGCAGAGGCCCTGCCGGGCAGGCCGCTGCACCGTGTCGAACTGGCGGCGGACACGGTCGACGTGCTGGCCGAGATTGGCCGTCAGGCGCCCCAAGCCGGAGGCCCGTTGCTGGTGGTTGGCCTCGAAAAGGCAGTGGCATCGGATCGTTCGGAGCACGCCATCCTGGCGGCCCTGAATCTCCAACGTCCGCAATGGCCGGAACGCGTGCCCCAGCCGGTGGTTTTCTGGGTGCCGCATTATGTCCTGGGATTTCTGGAACGCGAAGCGCCGGACTTCTTTGACTGGCGCAGTGACACGATTGCCTTTCCCGTGTTGGCCGACGAGGAGGTGGAGCACTTTAGGCGGTTCGTCTGGGGACCGTCGTCCTATGGGAACTTCAGTTTGCAGGCGCGCCACTCCATCATCCAGGAGTTGCGAGAACGCTTGGAGCGACCTTTCCCACCAGACGACGCCGTGGCCCTCGGCACAAGGGGCGCTTGGCTGCGAGAACTGGGGAGGCATCTCAGCTTAGTGGGAGACTGGAATCAGGCGCTGACCAGTTTCCAATCGGCGCTAAACGTGTTCGATGGGTTAGGGGACAAGCGGTCTAAAGCGGTGACGTTGGGCGAGATCGCGAGGCTCAAGCGGCTACAGGGCGAGGCGGAAACCGCCCTGCGGCTAAACCGCGAGGCGCTGGCGATTGTCGAGGCGTTAGGGGACAAGCGGGAGTGTGCCGTGCGATTGAACGCCATCGCGACACTAGAGGCTGACCAAGGCAATTTGGATGCATCTCTCAGAAGTTACCGCGAAGCGCTTGATATCTTTCAAGCGTTAGGAGACAGGCGATCATGGGCATCAAGCCAAAGCGGAATCGCGAGAATCCATGCGACCATGGGCGAATTGGACAAAGCCCTCGAATTGCAGCTCGCTGCGCTTGGTGTCTTCGAGGCGCTGGGAGACCAGCGGGAGCAAGCGGTTATGCTTGGTCAACTCGGCCGACTTCGAGCTGCCAAGGGGGAGGCGGTCGCCGCGCTCACGCATTACCAAGACGCGCTCTCCATCTCCCAAACGCTCGGGGATCGTTCGGAGTGCGCCGCACGAATGGGCGACATTGCGCGACTGCGGGCAGGCATGGGTGAGATTGACCAAGCCCTCCAGTTGCATCAGGAAAGACTCTCGATAATCGAAGCGTTGGGAGACAGGAGGGAGCGAGCCGTGGCGCTAGGGGATATTGCGCGGCTACTGGCGGCCAAGGGGGAGGTAATCCAAGCGTTTCAGCTACAGGAAGAAAGGCTGAAGGTTCATCGCGACCTGGGCGACATGGAGGGAATCGGGGCTGCTCTGTACGACCTCGCCCAAATCGAAATCGGGCGGGGACAGTGGCAAGACGCCCATGATCACCTCGCCGAGTCCTATGCAATCCTGCTGAAGCTGGGGCGTTTGGACGGCATCTGCGTTGTGGGCTCGGATCTGGGCCAACTGCTCTGCGAGGCTGGCCAGCGCGAACAGGGGTTGGCCATTCTTGCCCGTTCGCGGGACGGCTTTGTGAAACTGGGGCAGGATCGGATGGCACAGCAGACGCAGGCGCTCATTGAGCGGATTGGCCAGTCACCGCCCGCGGGGTGAGGCGGGGCGGGCGGGGAGCGACTCTGTTGGTCAAGTCCCAGTTTGGGTTTTTCACCTGCGCGACGGTTTCGCGAGGAGGAGTGTTGCCTGGGGCATCGGCAGCGCTCTCGGCGCTATTGGGGGGCAGCACACCGACATAAGGGGGCGTACGAGACGGGGCAAATCCCTAAAGCGAAAAGCGCCAACGGGTTGCCGTGGCTGCCATGAGACGGGGTGGGGTGATGTGGGCTTGCTTTGAAGTATTGCGGCGGACGACCGGGGATGAAGCCGCCCGGCGCCACGGCGAAGCGCTCCTCCAGGCCCGGTCCCAGGCGCGCCGCCGAGAGTTGGTGGGAGAACTCTACCGCGTGCTCGCCGAGGACCAAGTGCCCGACCGGCCGGGCCGCCGCGAGCCCCGCGCCGTCAAGCGCCGCCCCAAACCGTACCCGCGGCTGATGTGCCATCGCCACCAGTATCGGGAGATCCAGCACCAAAGCCGCTACCGCGCCAACCGTGGCTTCGGCCGCAAATCTCACAACAAATCGAGGGCTTGACTATCCACCATTCAGGTCAGTCCTCAGAGTTCAGCTTGCGGGTGAGGTTCGCTTCATGTGTTTCCGTGTCCGCGAAGCAAGCTGGACTGATATCGAGATAAGTGATCCGTCCGGTCACGTTGTCTGCCTCGACACACACCAAGGTCTTTGGAAAGAAGGCGGCGCCCTGCAACACCAGTTGCCGAGACCTATCACTCACTTCCCCACACCACGCGAATCTCGTCCGCCGCAGGACCTTCTCCCCGGGCGCGACTCTTCCCCCCAGACTAATCCACATCGGTTCAAACTGGAAACCGCACCGCACGGCATCCAGCTGCAACTCGGAAATCAGGTACTCGCGTACGATAGGAACCAATTTCTGGTGCGAATACACGTTCTCCGCCACAAAGTCGTCCGATTCGCCTCCGAGCATTCCGTTCAGATAAGCGTCCGGTGCCACGAAGGTCGCGGGATGGCCTTGCTTATAGCAGACCGTACATCCCGAACGCGTTACTACGACGGCACCCATGTGCTTCTCAATCCGAAAGCAGGAGCTCTTGCTTCGGTCGATCTCCCCGGGACTCGCACCTTTCAGTTCGCGCTGTCCCATGCGAACCAGGAATTCGACAACCTCAGGCCAAATGAGCCGGAACAACTTCTCCTGCTGGGCAAGCGGCAGGGGTTCTGCGCCTGGTGGCATGGGGCTCCAAGAGCGCTCGCGTGGCTGTTTTGGAAACAACGCGGAGGCGGCTTCCGGTTCCGGGCGAGAGAACGCATCACCCAAAAGCATAAGATACGGGATAGACCCGTTCTCAGCGTTGACCTCGACGCGAGCGTTGATGAAACTCCCACTGTCCGTCGGTTCCTTCCACCAAAAATCAAAGCGCGGCACGGTCCCCGTTCTGGTCTGGGGTGGCGGGGTAACCTTGCTCGGCGGCAAGCGCCGGAGCAGGTTGGAGTACCCTAGCCGCTCAATCGCCTCAACTGCGACGCGTTGGCACTCACTTTGGTTCAGTCTAACCGTGCCTACAAAGCGAGGTATCTCGCCAGGGTCCTGCAGTCTGCCATATGCCTCGGGCAGCGAACAGTCCTCAACGTGACCGTTGCCAAACACGAATCGCGCCCCGTTCGTCAAAAACACCGCTACCAGCGTGCTCTTTGAATGGTAGATACGGTAACGCTCCACATGCTCTTGTCGAACGGGCAGTGGGAGGTCCCACTTGAGCGCCGAGGCCGTGTCAGACACGTTGGACAACACGGTGTTCAGGAGCAGGTTGGTGAGGACGATGGAATTCGTCATGAGTCAGCACCGGTTGGACGGTCTGGTTCGTTCAAGCCACGTTGTGGTCCTGCCGCCGATGGCCCCCAAAGGAAACGCCTTGGCAGTTCTTGAGTACCTTCTAGGCCACCGTGGACGCCGCTTCAAGCTCGAACCTCATCAATTTCAAAT
>CAYYMW010000417.1:0-5801 GCA_964472515.1 uncultured Verrucomicrobiota bacterium
GGGCGAGGCTGCTTGAATCCCCCGCACCCCGTCCGGATTCTGCGCCGTCAGGCAGGTGATCGCGCTGGTGCCGTGGACGCCGACGGCCGCGAACGTCTTGAGGTCCGCTTGGATGCCCGCGCCGCCGCCGCTATCGGAGCCGGCGATGGTCAGCGCGCACCGCCGCCGCGGGCGGGGATTCGAGGTGGTCTTCATCGGGTTGCCGGGCTGGGCAGCCCAGCCATGACTTTGTGCAGATAGGCCAGGCTGGCCCGGGCGATCACCTCCGGCCCTTCCTCGAACTGGAAGACCTCCACGGAGAGGTAGCCGTCATAGCGCACTTCGTGCAAGGCGGCGAGAATCGGGGCGAAATCGACGTCGCCAAAGCCTGGTCCCTTTAGATTCCGGTCGTTCGCGTGAAAGTAGGCGAAGTGGCCCCGGGTCTGCCGGATGAGCTCCGGTATCGGCGTGGCCTCCGAACTCATGGCCTTCACATCCAGAATGATGCGCACCCGCGGCGAGTTGAGTTCCTTCGTCAACGCCATGGCTTCGGCGGCCGTGTTGATGAAGTTCGTTTCGGCCGGTGCCAGCGGTTCCAGGCAGAACGTCACCCCGCGGGCTTCCAAGTGAGGAGCCAGATCTCTCAGCGCTTGCCGGACGTAGTCGATTGCCTGCGGCCGCGAAACCCCGGCCAGCATACTCCGCTGCTTGGGGGAGCCGAAGACCATGGTCTGGCCGCCCAGATCGCCGCAGAAATCCACCAACTCGTGCAGGTAGCGCAGCGTGTGCGCCCGGACCGACGCTTCCGGGTGGGTTAAGTGGAAACCCTCGGTTTTGGCCAGTACCCAATGAATGCCCGAGATCGCGATCCCAACCCGGGCGGCCTGGTCGCGGATTTCCTGGCGGCGGGACCGGGAAACGTCCGTCACCAAGGGCGCCAGGGTGAAAGGCGCGATCTCGAGGGCGTCGTAACCTGTCTTCGCCGCGAAGCCCATGGCATCAGCCAGGGGCCAGCCCTCGAAGATCTCGTTGCAGATGGCAAAGCGCATGGGTCCTTTATGCACGCTTCGGGCCCTCCCGCCAAGCCTGTTCGATGCGGTCGAAGCGACCGCGCCGACCCTGCTCGCGCCCGGACTCGTGCTCGGGATTTGGTAAGCGCCCGGCGCTGTGGCAGAGTCCCCCCATGAAGAACGCGCTTCACGCGCTGCTGGTGTTAGCGAGCCTTGGCAGCTTCGGCTGCCATCATGAGGAGCCTCGAACGGTGACTGCCGCCACGGCGCCGTCGGTCGTCAGCCACGTCGATCCCGCCGGGGCGGAACGACTCATCACGCAAGGCAGCGTGGTGATCCTCGATCTGCGTACTCCCGGGGAATTTGCAGCCGGCCGTTTGGCTGGGGCTCGCAACCTTGATTTTCGTGCCACCGATTTCGAGCAGCAGCTCGCCAAGCTGGACCGCCAACCCAGCTACCTCATCCACTGCGCCAGCGGACGCCGCAGCACGTCGGCGCTCGAGTCCTTCGAGCGGCTCGGTTTCCGGTCGGTCATCCACCTCGATGGCGGCATCGGCGCTTGGGAACGCGCGGGCAAACCCGTGCAGCATTAGCCGTTGGCCGGCACGCGGTTCATACCCCATGGAGTGGGAGTACCAATGTCAGCGGTGCGGCGCGTGTTGTCGCTGGCCGGGGCAGGTGCGTCTGGAAACGGCGGAACTCACCCCCATCGCCGGCTTCCTCGCGATGACCGAACACGATTTCATCCAGCAGTACACCCGGTTGCGTCCGGATCGACAGGGTCTTGCCCTCACCGAGCAACCGAACGGCGACTGCGTCTTCTTCCAAGCCGGCCAGTGTGCCATCCAACCCGTCAAACCCCGTCAGTGTCGAGACTACCCGAATTCCTGGCGTCACCCTGAAGACGACGCCCGCTGCCAGGCCATTCGCGTCCCGGCGGAGTCCTCCACTGGCTAGCGTGGGTTTCCATCGGCCACCGCCGCGCCCGTCATCCCCCCTTGCTTCGACGTGGACCTTCCCACCGCACTCAGGAGTGTGGTGGGGCTCGGGCGGTTCTCTGTTGCCGCGGGATGCAATCGTTGGCTCCCTCCGTCCCGCCACCGCGCGTGGACGATTGCCAGACCGGGCTAGCCGGTCGGCGCGCTTCCCTCCCCGTTGGCTTCCGGGTGCTTGGCGGCAGGCAACGGAACGAAGCCACTCGGGAATCCCACGACCAGCGTGTTTCCGCCCGCATTTGCGCCACCGAGCGATTGGAGCAACCGCAGATTCTGCAGCGCCGGATTGCCTTCCAGCAACCGTGCGGCGTTGGCGAGATTGCGCAGCGCCGCGCTTTCCCCCCGGGCGCGCTCCAAAGCGGCCTGGCCTTCCTGCCTGGCCCTGAGGACCTCGGAGAACGCCTTCTTGAGTTCACCGGGGAACATGACGTCTTTCACTTCGGTGGCGTGGACGGTCACCCCGACCTTCTCGGCCTCGGGTTGGACGGCCGCCAGCAGTTGCTGGCCGATGTCCCAGCGTTGGGCGAGGAGGGCTTCGATCGGTTGCGCTGCCACCCGGGAGCGCAACGCGAGTTGCACCGCGTTGTAGATGTGGGCCGGCCAATCCTGCACCAAGTGCATGGCCTTCAGCGGGTCGGTCACTTGCAGCGTCACCGCCACACTCAGCTTGAGCCCCACATGGTCCGCGCTGAGGATTTCCTGGCTCGCCACGGGAAAGGTCTGTTTGCGCAGGTCGACCGTGGTGACGGCGTAGCCGAAACCCCAGCGCAGATGGCGGCCGGGTTCCAAACGCGCTTGAAATCTGCCGTGCTGGTAGAGGAGCCCGCACTGGGCCTCCGGCACGGTGAAGAACCGGAGGAAGCGGAACCGGCGAGCGCTGGCAGGGTTGCACGCGTTCGCATCCCAGTTTCCGGTGTACAGATGAGTGTTCATGATCGTTCGTGTCGTCTTCTGGTCCGCTACCCGGCAACCACCGTTGGCAGCGGGGGAGGAGTTGCTTCCTCCCGCAGGCTGCTTCCCGGTCACGCTTGCGCGCCGGTTGCCGGGTATCGGCCGGGTCATGGGTTTTGAGCCCAGCGGTTTTCTAGACCGTACCGCTTGCCAGACCCCGATTCGCAGTACCAAGCCTGGGTACTCCCGGCTGGCTGCTGGCTCGGTCCAGCAAGTTGGTGGCTGTAACACATAAAGCGTGCCAGATTCCGTAAGGGGTCGGTTCTTATTGTGGAATGAATTGGTACTCAATATGATGTGTACTATTCCAGGCTGGACCGTCTTGGGCGGATGTGCTTTCTGGTGGTCAAAGTGCTAGCTGATGAGATAACCTATGCGCCAATAGGCTATGAATGCTAGGCGTACCGTGGTTATCGGGTTGTTGGGCAGCGTCCTCGACTCGGGCTTCCATCAAGAACGTTGGAACAAGTGGCGGCCCACGGTGTCCTTGTGCAAGCACGCGGAGCTTCCCGTCAGCCGCTTCGAGTTGTTGTATCTGAAACCTTACGAGGATATCGCCCGCTGTGTGGCGGCGGATATCGCGCGCCTTTCGCCGGCCACCCAGGTGTTGTTGACGCAGCAGGAACTCACCAACCCGTGGGACTTCGAGGAGGTGTACGGTTCCCTCCACGATTTTGCGCACCAGTACCGCTTCCGCCCGGAGGAGGAGGACTACCTGGTCCACATCACCACCGGCACGCATGTGCAGCAGATTTGCCTGTTCCTGCTGACCGAGTCGCGCCATTTCCCGGGCCGCTTGGTGCAGACCGCCCCGGCGGAATCCACGCGCCGCAGTCCCGAGGGGAAGTACAGCATCATCGATCTGGATCTCTCGAAGTACGACCAGATCGCGGCCCGGTTTCAACGCGAGACCCGGGACGCCCTTTCCTTCCTCAAGTCCGGCATCGAGACGCGCAACCCGCGGTTCAACCAACTCATCGAGCAGATCGAGCACGTGGCAATTCACGCCAAGGAACCGATCCTGCTCATGGGACCGACGGGGGCCGGGAAATCACAGTTGGCGCGCCGCATTTTTGAGCTCAAGAGGAACCGGCACCAGGTGGCCGGGGCGTTCGTGGAAGTGAACTGTGCCACGCTGCGCGGCGATGCCGCCATGTCCACCCTCTTTGGTCACGTGAAGGGGGCGTTCACGGGCGCGTTGAAGGACCGGCCCGGCTTGCTCCGCGCCGCGCACGGTGGGGTGCTCTTTCTCGATGAGATCGGCGAGTTGGGCCGGGACGAACAGGCCATGCTGCTGCGGGCGCTGGAGGAGAAACGCTTCCTGCCCATGGGAAGCGACCGCGAGGCGACCAGCGAGTTTCAACTGCTGGCCGGCACCAACTGCGACCTGGCGGTGGCGGTGTCTGAGGGACGCTTCCGGGAGGACCTGCTGGCGCGCATCAACCTCTGGACTTTCCGGCTGCCGGGTTTGGCCGAACGTCCGGAGGACATCGAGCCCAACCTCGACTACGAGCTGGAGCAGTTCGCCCGCCGGAGTGGTTTGCGGGCTACCGTGAGCAAGGAAGTGCGCGAGCAGTTCCTGGCGTTTTCCCGGTCCTCCGAGGCGCGTTGGCGGGCCAACTTCCGCGATCTCAATGCGTGCGTCACCCGCATGGCCACCCTCGCCCCCGGGGGGCGCATCACCCAGGAAGTGTTGCTGGCCGAACTCGAACGTCTCCGCGCGGCCTGGGCTCCACCAGCCGAGGTGGTGGACCACGATGCGGTTCTCGCGTCGGTCCTGGGCCGGGATGCGCTGGCCGGGTTGGATCTGTTCGACCGGGTGCAGTTGGCGTTTGTGATTGGCGTTTGCCGCGAGAGCGGCACGTTATCCGAAGCGGGCCGCAAGCTCTACGCCGCCACGCGCGAAAAGCGCAAAGTGCAGAACGACGCCGACCGCCTCAGAAAATATCTAGCCCGCTTCGGCTTGGATTGGGAAAGTTGCCAGGCATGAGCGTGCGTGCAGGACCGTGGCTCTTAGGGCTGCTCGGTGTGCTGTTCGCAGTGGTGGCCTGCCGGGGCAACTTCATGCTCCTCATCTTTCCGATGTGGATCGTCACCTGGCTGCTGCGCGAGCCGTTGAGACGCTGGGTGAATCGCTTGCCGCTCGGTCTCGCTTTTGTCGGTTCAGGGACCATTTTCGGGATGTTGACCGAAGTGATGGCGATCCTGAACAACCGCGCGCTGCCTCCCGAGAAGCGCATCCTGCTGAGCCCGGACCCGGTGCTGGATGTCCTTTACGGCGTTTTCTACTACCTGCTGCTGGTCTTGACCTGGTACCTGCTGATCCGGGCCTTCACCTATTCCAAGCGGGAGGTCTTCGTCATCGCCGGAGTCTACGGCATCCTGACCGAAGAAGTGGGCCAGGTGTTCCTGCGCATCTTCACGGTTCCGGTTACCGGGGCGCTTTATGCGGTGATGGTGGCCTTCGTGTACGGCATCTTTCCCCTGCTGGCCTGCCTGCTCTGCGAGGAGCGGTTCGGACCGAGGAGATCCAATCTGGGCCTCCGTTTCCTGGTCGCAGCGATGGCACTGTTTGTGGAGTGGGCGGTTTACGGCCTGTTCCTACTCCCGATGCTTAAGCGCGTGTTTCAGTGAGCGGTGGTTGCGGTCGATGGGGCCGTCGGCGTTTGTCGCCTGCAACGGTGCCCGTTGTGAGAGCCGTCGTGACCCGGTTGTCCTCCCCTGCGGCCTGCGGGCCAACGCCACGAACACGGTTCTTTGCGCCGGGCGACAAAAAGGCGCGGGCCTTGCGACCCGCGCCTGGTACCACCCAAGGACGCATTCGTCCAGGTTGCTGGACCCGGACTTATACGTCGTAGTAGAGGAA
>CAYYMW010000418.1:0-5798 GCA_964472515.1 uncultured Verrucomicrobiota bacterium
CGCCGCCATGGCGTCCTTTCTGAGAGAGTAGACCCTGGCGACATGAACACAGCCCGTCCGGACGGATTACAGAATTGTCACCGAGTCGCAGACGATGGGCCATTCCACGCTGGCCAAAGTGAACACAGCCCTTCCTGAGACGCGCTTGTGGGCACCCATTGCGCAACGTCATGATGCTCGGCCACCTTTCGGGCCGGAAACGAATCGTGACTATCGGCCTGCTGGATGCCGCCTAGGTGCCGGGTCGGTTCCTGCCACCCCATTTTCCCGATTTCTATCTCGTCAAGAGAATCTGGGAGCAGGTGAGCGCAGTGTTACGGTGGACCAAGCCCCGTCCGGAGACCGCTCTGAACCGGACCATTGGCCGGGCCCTGGCCTCCGTAACTCAGGAGGATCTCAACGTCGGATCTGTGGGCTTCGAGGCGGTCAGAGCTAACCGCCACTCGGCCGTGAAAAGCCGGGGAGTGGCAAGCCATCGCTTGTTCCGAAGGCACGCGCATGCCACCGCGGGATCACAGACCGGTCGGGTTGGTGCCATCTGTCGGTGCATCAACTTGGGGAAGGGTCTATAAGCCGTCCATCCTCCATCTCATAGGTGCGGTCGAAGACATCCAACGAGCGGTGGTCATGCGTCACGACGATCACGGCCGAGCCGCGCTCGTGGGCGACCTTGCGGAACAGTTCCATCACCTGACGCCCCCGGTGGCTGTCGAGGGCGGCGGTCGGTTCGTCGGCGAGGATGAGGCTGGGGTGGTTGGCGAGCGCCCGGGCGACGGCCACGCGCTGTTGCTGGCCGCCGGAGAGCGCGTCGGGGAGGTTGTTGGCGCGGTCGGCCACGCCGAGGTAGTCGAGCAACTCCAGGGCGCGCTGACGCGCGGCCCGGTCGGGGAGGTCGTTGATTTCCATCGCGACCTGGACGTTTTCGACCGCTTTGAGGAACGGAATCAGGTTGGCTTTTTGAAAGACAAAGCCCAAATGCTGCCGCCGGAACGCACGCAGGTCGACCAGTGCGTGGTCGGCCTCCAGCACCGGTTGCCCGCTGATGATGATGCGGCCGGCCGTGGGCGGATTGATGAGGCCGATGGCTGTGAGCAGCGTGGATTTTCCCGCGCCGCTGGGACCGAGTAACGCCACCACCTCGCCCCGTGCCACCGTTAGCGATACGTCCTGCATCGCCACCACCTCGGTATTGCCAGAGCCATAGACCTTGGTGAGGCCGATGGCTTCGATCGCAGGCGTGGCGTGGTCAGCAGTGGCCCTCATGACAGCACCTTGTTCGGCTCCACGCGCATGGCTTTCCAGATACCCAGCAGGCTCGACAGCACCGAGATGACCAGCACAATGGCCGCGAGCGAGAGGAGGTCGGGAGTCTCGATCACCACCAAACGCGGGAACCGCGGAAAGGCAAATGTGCCCAGCCAGTAGGCCAGACCGTAACCGAGCGCGCCGATCAGCAGAGCCTGCTGGAGGATCAGGCCCACGATGACCCCGTTGCGCGCGCCCATGAGTTTCAGCATGGCGATGTCGTGGATCTTGTCCAGCGTCAGCGTGTAGATGATCAATGCCATGATGATGGTCGAAATGACGATGAGCAGGACACGGAACAGACCCAACTGCCGCCTTGCCTTGTCCACCATGCCGGCGAGCAATAAGTCCACCTGCTGTTGGGTGGAGTAGACGGTGATGTCGGGCCAGGTAGCGAAGGCGGCGGCGGCTTGCGCCGCATTCGCCCCGTGCTCAAGGGTGACCATCACTGCGCTCACCTGGGGCGGGGCGATGGCAGGCAGACCGCTCGCTGCGCCCAGGGCGCGGTCCAAGAGCAGCGGCTGTACCCGGCCAATGTCCTGGGCCTCAGCCCGTGCCCGGCGTGCCTGACGTTCCAGTCGTACTGCCTCGCCCGGCAGGTCGAACTGGATGGTCTCGGCGTCGCTTGCCGTGAAGAAGCAAAGGCCGTCCCCACCGGTCCCGACCATGCCCTTGGTCAAGCCCACCACTTCATAGATGTCCTTGCCCAGGGTGAGTCGCTCACCCAAGGGCAAGCCGAGCGAGCGGTCGGCGATCATCTCGAAGTGCGCTTGTCGGAGCGGGCGACCGGCCACCAGCGGAATCCACGCGCCCAGATCGTCGGGCCAGGCCAAGCCCTGCACGACCATGCGCAAGGGACGACCGCGATGCTCGCGTTGAATGGTGTGCGAGACGAACCGCCGGGCGGCGGCCACACCAGGCACCGCGCGGGCACGGTCTTCGAGGTTGGCGGGCACGCGGGATATTTCCGCAAACGGTCCGCGGGTGCTGCCCTGCACCAACCAGAGGTCGGCGCCGATCTTGTCCACCAGCAGGGTGGCTTCGCGGATCAACCCGCGATAGATGCCGCCCATGCCCATGACAATCATGAGCAGCAACCCGATGCCGACGGTGGTCAAAGTAAACCGCCCGAGGTTGTGGCGAACATCTTTGGCAGCGAGATTCATGGGGCGGTAACCCGCTGGCCGGGCTTGAGGGGCGGTTGCTTCGCGTCGATTGGGGCAACGACGCGTTCGCCGGCGGCCAACCCTTGAGTAATCTCCACGGTGGCCTGTCCCCGCAAGCCCAGCGCCACCTCGCGATACGACGTTTTGCCTCGCACCGCCACGAAGACACCGGGCTTGCCCTCGCGCCATTGCAGGAAGCGCTGCGGCAGGACCAGTGCCTCCGATTTCCGGCCGGTTTCGATGAAAACCTCGGCGCGCTGGCCCACGGTCCAGTGGGTGGGCAGCTCCTTTACTCGCACGTCCACCAGGAACTCCCGCGTTTCGCGGTCCGTTTCCCGACCGAGCCGCGCGACTTCGCCACGATAGTTTCTCGCCGGTTCCGACCGGAATACCACGCGGGCGGGCTGTCCGGCGGCCAGGCCTGCGGACGCGGTTTCATCCACCCATGCCGACACCCAAAGCTCATTCGTCGAAATAAGTTGCAGCAGGGAGCCGCCGGGGACCACTACGCCGCCGGGATCGCGGTCGCGTCTCACCACCAGCCCGTCGTACGGGCTGAGAACCCGCGTGTAGGTGAGGCGCTCCTTCTGATAGGCGAGGGTCTTCGCCGCGGTCGCGACCTGACTCTCGGCCTCAGCAATGGCGGCTTGGGAGTGCTTCAGGTCCGCGGCGGCCACTTGGAGGGCTTCCACCGCCTTGTCCAGATCGTCCTGCGAGGCGATTCGGGTGGCCAACAGATCGGATACCCGCTGGTGGTTCACCCGGGCCTGTCTCTCCACGGCCACCGCCCGGGCCTCATCGGTTCTGACCCGTTCCAGACTGGCTTGCGCCGCCGCCTGCGCCGCTTGCGCGACCTCCACTTGCAGCTTCAGTTCGCCGTCGTCCAGCCGGGCGAGCAGTTGCCCGGCGCTCACGGTGTCGTTTTGGTCCACCAACACTTCGGCCAACCGCTCCTGGATGCGCGGGGTGATCGTCGTTTTCACGCGCGCCTCCAAGGTGCCGGTGCCCATGACCTCCGCAACGATGGGGCCGGGCTTGACTACGTAGAGCAGTACCGGGGTTGGTGCAAACTTCATGCGATAGACGGCGAAGCCAATGAGCAACCCTAGGAGCGACCACTTGGAACCGGCGATAGCCAAGCGCATGATTCTTGAAGTCCTACCGTCGCTTTTAACTATTTCCATTTGATGTCCTTTCATCACCCGCGTACTTCACACTGTAATCACCTTGTCTGCGTCGCGAATGAGTTCGTATTGGTCTTTCATGGTTGACAGAGGGCAAATATCTGACCCTTCCCATTTGCGCAGTTCAAGGCATGTCCCACAGGCTAGGAACTGTCCTCCTGCGGCAAGCACTTCCCGCGCTAACCCCCTCACATCGAACGTGGTGTCCGCGATCCGCTCAATATCCACCCCTCGGCCAGAAAGGAAGATTTTCACTCCGTCTCCCTGCTTGAGGCTGTATTTGGCGAGCCGGAGCGCGTTGAAGACTGTTTCCGGTTCATTCTGGGTGATGATGAGCGCAAGTTTCATGATAGGGTATGGCGTTTGGAGGTCTGCTGTCGCGATTCCCGCAGTGGATGCTCAGTGTCGAAGACAGCCAGTGCCTCAAAATGCTCGTTCTCAGGCAATGGAGGCTCAGATGACATGGCGGAGGGCGCCCGGCTAACTTCATTAAACTCTCGCCACGGTAACGGTTTCGACAGGGAGACCCTGTGCCCGCCAGTCCACCACTCCCATATCCAGCCTAACCGCACAAAAACCCCGCTCACGCAGTCGAGCCACCGCTTCGAGAGCCATTACGCAATATGGACCGCGACAGTAGGCCACAATCTGACGGTCTTTGGGCAGGTTCTTCATCCGAATCTCCAGCTCCTCCAACGGCACGGAGAGGGCACGCGGCAGATGACCTGCGCGGAACTCTTCTGCGGGGCGCACATCGAGCACCGTTACTTCGCCTTTGCGGACGCGTCGAAGCAATTCCCCGCGGCTGATCGGATCGAAACCCGTACCGCTTTCGGCAAAGCTGCGCGTGGCCAACTCAACCTCCGCCAGTCGGCTCTCGGCCAGCAACCGCAACTGGCGGATGAAGTCCGCGACCGACGGGTCAGCTAACCGGTAAGTGACAAACACCCCCGACTTTTCAGTCTCGACGAGCCGTGTCGCGCGAAGCACCTGGAGATGCTGCGAGGCGTTTGCTAAGGAAAGGCTGGCCGCTTCGGCAAGTGCCTCAACGTGACGTTCGCCTTGGGAGAGCAAATCGAGCAGTTCTATTCGCTTCGCGCTCGCCACGGCCTTCCCAATGCGGGCGAACTGTTCGAAGATGTCGTCCTTAAAACGTCGGCCAGTGATCGCCATGCTTGTTGGTCTATAATCAAGTATTCAATTGAGTATCAAGACCAGCGCTAGGATGTCAAATGCGCATTCCCTCCAGCGGCGCAACGCACCGAAAAGCCCTCTAGGAGGTTAACACCCTTCTCAAACCGGTTGGCGAACCCGAGCTGAGGGTGCAGCTGAATCTGCTGGGCTCAAACTGTCGCAGGATGCGGTAGGCGCTTTTACTACAACCCGAGGATGGCCAACCGGTTCAAGGTGGATTTCCTCTACGACGGGCAGGGCCTGCTGCGGAGCATGAAGCCCCATACTTGGCTGGACGGTCTGGGGTAGTAAGACGGCACCGAGAAGCGCGATGTGTACGACGGAATGCAGACCGTGCGGGAGCGCAGCGGCAACGTGCCGTCGGTCGCGCACACGCGGGGGCGGGACCTGTCGGGGAGCCTGAGCGGAGCCGGTGGGATTGGTGATCTACTGGCGCGTTCGAGCGGTTACTCCAGCGGCACCGGGGCCTGGAGCGCGCATGACTTCCGTCACGCGGACGGCAACGGGAACATCACGGCATATCCGATAGCTTTGGCTGGGTTGTCCGATCAGGTTCAGGCCGCCAATGCCTGTTTGTCCTCATGTATCCGGAGGGATCTGTCCATCTTCGAGAAACCGGGGCGCCTACGGCTGTAATCAATGCAACGACGGGCGGTTTGCCCTCCCCGGGTTTGCTCAAAGCCCCTCGCCAAAGAGGTTGGCGAGCCGGGCAGCGAGTTTGCGGCGGGCCACCGCGTAGGAAAAGTGCTGGAGGGCGAGGGCATAGTTGGTGTTGGCCCAGTCGGCCCGCAGGCTCTGGTCGGTGAGCACCTGCCGAACTTGCTCGACCACCTCTCGCGTGACCAACTGCGACATGGCGATGGTCTTGAAGCCGAGCGGATGAATGTCCCGCGCGTAGACCGCGTAGCTGTTGACCACGACCGGCTTGCCGAAATACACCGCCTCCAGG
>CAYYMW010000419.1:0-5771 GCA_964472515.1 uncultured Verrucomicrobiota bacterium
AACGGAGGCCATCCCCAAAATTGGCGCAGCCTGCGGGTGGGAACCGCAGGCTGCGAACTGGTCGGCGAGGGCGGCCGGGGCCAGAGTAGTTGTGACTTTAGCAGTCTTGGAAGGATCCCTCGTGTTGTGGAAGCTCCGCCTCCTTTGGGGTTGAATTTGAGGCGGCCGGCTGGACGCCTCGGTAGTTGAAAGTCTGAGCGGACTTCGGCGCTTCACCCTTGCGCTTGAGCGGGGCCTGGGTGCTTGCCTTGGGGGCGGCGTCAACGGCCGCAGCCCGTTTCGCCGAGTGCGAGCCGTCTACCAGCTCGCGCAGGTCCTGCACCGCTTCATGCAAGGACTCCGTCTGCGCGCTGAGCTCTTCGGCGGCGCTGGCGCTCTCTTCGGCGTTGGCCGCGTTAGCCTGGGTGACCTTGTCCATCTCGGTCAGCGCCAGGTTCACTTGGCCGATGCCCTGGCTCTGCTCGTGCGAGGCGTGGGCAATCTCGCCGACCAGGGAGTCCACTTGGCGGGCCTTGTCGACGATGGTCTTCAGGCTGGTGGCGACCTTGCCGCTGATATCGGCGCCCCGGGCGCTTTTCTCGACCGACTCATGGATGCGGTCAGCCGTCTCGCGGGCGGCTTGGGCCGAGCGGTGGGCCAGGTTGCGCACCTCGTCAGCCACCACGGCAAAACCCATGCCGGCCTCGCCCGCCCGGGCGGCTTCGACCGCCGCGTTCAGCGCCAAAATGTTGGTCTGGAAGGCGATCTCGTCGATGGTCTTGAGAATCTTGGAGATGTTCTGGCTGGCCGACTTGATCTCATCCATGGCCCGGACCATCTGGTCCATGTCGGTGGCGCCGGTCTCGGCGGCGGCCCGGGCCTGCTGGGCGAGTTCCTTGGCGCTTTGCGCGTTGTCCGCGTTCCGGCGGGTCATGCTGGCCATCTCTTCCAGGGAGGAACTGGTCTCCTCAAGGGAGGCCGCCTGCTGGCTGGCCCCCTCGGCCAGGGACTGGCTGGCGGAGGCCACCTGCGAGGAGGCCGACTGCGTCTGCTCCGCGCCGGCGGAGAGGGCCTCCGTTACCAGCCGGATCGGTCGGGTGATCGAGCGGGTCATCCATCCGGCCACCAACACGCTCAAGACCAGCGATATTCCAAGCCCGGTCAGCAACAGGACGGTGGAACGGCTGAGCGAGTTCGCGGCGTCCGTGGTGACGGTCGTGGTGTCGTCCATGCCCAGCTTCGCGGTGTTGCGGGCCTCAAGCAGCACGGCGCCGGCCACCTGCGCGCTTTGGCGGCCCAACTCCTCTTTGGCGCTCCAATCCTTCAGCAGGGCGGCCAGCGTCTTGTCATAGGCCCGCACGGATTCGCGCATCTTCTCCAGCTGTTCCTTGTTGGCTTGGCGCACGGTCACCGCCAGCAAGTTGGTTAGCTTCGTCTCGATAATCGCAAAATTGGCGCTGGCTGACTTCGTCGCGATCTCGGGGTCGCGCAGCACCTGCGCCCGCATCGTCGAGCTGATCACTGCCTCGCCGTAATCCATCAACTCATTG
This sequence comes from uncultured Verrucomicrobiota bacterium, assembly GCA_964472515.1. Lineage (GTDB taxonomy): Bacteria > Verrucomicrobiota > Verrucomicrobiia > Limisphaerales > J093 > CAYYMW01. Next base: position 1,530 of record CAYYMW010000419.1, read on the forward strand.
GCCTCGGCCACCTTGAAACGCCTGTCCTCCAAGTCTTTAGCCGGGGCGTTCGTTTGGATCATCTCCTTGAGCGTTTCCTCCTGCGAACGGAGGTAGGCCTCGCACTCCACCAAGTAGTTGCCGGCGTTCTCGTCCAGCTCCGCCCGGGCGTTGGCCAGGGCGTGGTCCATCGCCACCGTCTGCTCGAGCAGACGCTCGTACTCCTGGGTCTTGGCTTCCGCACGCTCGGCGGCTGCCTTCAGCTTGGCCAGACGCGGACTGCTGGCGCCCAACGCTTTAGCTTCAATCAGACTCTTCTTCACCTCGGCCAGGCTCGTGCGGCCATCGGCCAGCAAATTCGTTTCTCCGGTGTAGCCGTAACCGCGAATGCCGTACATCGTGAGCAGCGAGTGCCGTTCCACGCTGTTGGCCACCGCCACCTCGGGCACGTTCTCCACCGTCAGGCGGGAGGTCTGAATCTTGACCCGCCACATGTTCACTGCGGCCACACCGCCCAACACGCAGGCCAGGGCGATCACCGCCCCAAAACCGTAAGCGATCTTCAATCCAAGCTTGGTCTTGCTCATTCGACTACCTCCAAGACAGGCACGCTGCAGAACCCACCGCGAGAACTCGAACTGCGCCTGACCACAGCGGCTTCCAAGCCGCCCCCCGGGCCAGCCTGACGAGGCCCTCTGCATAGACCGCAGGGCATCGCCATTCGCGTGTCGCACATTGCCTTCACAGTGGACTTATCGGCCCGCCAACCGCCGCTTGAATCAGGCAATCGCGCAAATTACACCGCGAAAAACCTTACAACCGGCAGCAACTGCCCCCCGCAACCGATCCGTTCACGCACTAGCAATTCAATAGATGGCATAGAAATTGCTCCACACCTTCTCAACCCTCTATTGCATCCCTCCCCCGTCTGTCATAGACTTTAGTTGGCGTGTTACACCGGCTTGCCGGTGGGCCGCCAACGATGAGATTTCCGGTAGTCGCGGAAGACGAGTTACGGGAGGCGGAATGCAGGTTCGCGCAAGCGACCGACATTCCGCCGATTAAACAGTGGCGGCAAACCATCACGGGCCGGCCCGAGCTGGCGCTCCATGAGGCGTCTGAGATCGGCGAGCTGGCCTGCAAGTGGTGGGTGTACTTCCGGCAGGCGGGGGTGTTTGCCGATAACCGGCCGGACCTGCTGGCGACGCTCCAGCGCGATCCCAAGGCCGAGGTGTCCATGATGCTGGTGGCCAAAGCCCCTTGGTTCCGGCCCTCCGAGGTTCTGGGCGCCTGCCACTTCCGGCGCACCTGGACCGGCCAAGTCACGGTCGACTTCCTGGCCGCCCACCCCCTGGCCATCGGGCAATCGCCCCACGCCGTCTCCGAACTGGGCCGGGGGTTGCTCTACCAGGTCGCCTGTCTGGCGCAGGAAATCGGCGCGCCCCGCCTGTGGGGCGAATGCACCCCGGGCTCGCAGCGGTTCTACCGGGCCCTGTTCCCCGATTCGGAAGTCACCGATCTCTTCCTCGTGAACCGCACCGAGTACCTGGCCTTCATCGAAGCCTGCCGGGAGCGGTGGGACGGGCTTCGCCTGCGCCATCAGCCGGCTGTGCCGTTGGGCGCACCAGCGTTGTCGCAGGTGGCCGTGCCCGCCTAACGACCGGCAGACCGGGCCTCGGGCCTCTGGAACGCGCGCCCCAGGAATTGGCGGATCACCGCCAATTCCGCCTCGCCGGCGATGGTATGGGCCTTGACGAACTCGTGCCATTCGACGTTAAGCCCGGCGGCACGGAGCTGTTCGATCTGCCCGCGCACCGGCGCGATGGGCAGGAGCGGGTCCAGCGTGCCGTGGGTGACCAGAAACCGCTGTTCCCGCGCTACGGGAGAGCAGGCCTTGAGCAGCGGCTCCGGCTCGTGGATGAAGCCGCTGATCCCAACCAGTCCGGCAAATCGTTGCGGGTAACGGATGCCCGTTTCGAGGGTCATCAAACAGCCTTGGGAGAAGCCAAAAAGGGCAATCTGGCTGGCCGGAGTACCGGCCGCTACATGACAATCGATGATCTCCGCCAACAACTGGCGGCTGCGCGCAATGCCCGGACCCGAGTTCTCGTACAGGTCAAACCACGAGTACCCCCCGTAGTAATCGTCGGGCGCGTTCACCAGCAGGTAGTTCAGCCAAGGCAACCCCAGCTCGCCCGGCATCCAGCGATACCCTTCCATGCTATCCCCCAAACCATGGAGGACAATCAGCAGCGCCTGGCTGCCGGGTTCATCCGCGCGGATCAAGTCCGTTGTCAGCATGGCGGGCATTAGAACCGAGACCGCAGGCGGCGGCAAGCCGGAGGAAGGCGCGAAAAGAAGGGCCTGCACCCGGAGGAGGTCCGGGGCAGGCTTGTACACCGAGGTGACTCGATCTGCGTTCGAGAGTGGTTCAGCCCCGTCTCCGACCCGGCTTCGGGTTGACGAAGACATCGGCCGTATCCTCCCCTTTCGGGCGGAGGAAGGCGGTATCGAACTCCGGTTCGTCCAGCTCGGTCTTCTTCTTCCGCGGACGATAACGCGCCAGGCTTACCAAGGCCCAGGGAATCAGAGCCGTACCGGCCAGACAGCCGCCCCACACCCAGGGATTGGCCAGGACGAGGCCGGCGGGGATGCCAAAAAGGCAGAAGAGCAGCGTGGTGCGCAGGTCGCGCTTCAGGCGAGTGATAGCCACCGGCTCCATCGCCAGTGTGACGGAGTAACTCAACATGGCAGGATTGCGGGTTTGATGGTTGCGAACTAGCGCCTGGTTGGCAGTTGCTGAATGATGGACCGGTGCGGGCCGGGAGCATCATCCCAGGCACCCACCTGGGCGAGAGGCCCTCCCATAGTCGCGGCGAGCAACGGTGGCACAGTGTTACCCCGCCGTGCAGCCCGCACCGGGTTCCGCTCAATGGCTCTATAGCAAAGAGCGGGCCAAGGCCCTGGCAGGTTCCTATGGCACCCCCAAGCGCACCCACATCCCATTGTATTTACGCCCCTTACACATCGCAGACAGAATCCGACGCTCACCTGCCCAAGCGGCGCCAAGTCCTCCTTGTGTCTTGTCCGCCTCACCCCGCGTCCGCGAAGTGGACAAACCCACGGTGCCGTGGCGAGGGTATGCCTCGGCGCAGCCCACCAACCTTGCCCGCGAAGTCTCCAACCCGGAGGTCAACGAGCCACCGGACGCCCGTTTGGAACGCCCCCCGGCTTGGAGACCAGGCTTCGCTCTCCGACACCGACGCCGGCGGGATACAAGCCCCTGCCGAAGCCGTGACCCAACTCAGCGCTGGGCTTGGGGAGGAAGGCACTCACCGCTCACACGGCGAGCAAGTTCGTGAGCCTGCCGTTGGCGCGACGGGCCGGTAGCGCCGTGCGGAAAACGCGGATCTCATCGCAACGGTCGGCCTTTCTCGCCAACCGAGTCCACCGAACCTACGGATGATGCCGCGCGCCTCGCCTTCCGCGCTATCGTGCCCTCGTGAACGCGATCCAGCGCGATTCAGGATGGAGTAGAAGCGGCCTCTCGCCGGGCGCAGCACCGCTTGCGTATCGCCCCAGCCCGCCGGGCCCGGCGCCTCGCCGGACACTCCCCACCGTCTGCCGAACGTCCAACCCCGTACCGCGGGTTTCCAGACCTGCTTCATCGCCGACCGCAGGGGCGCAGGCTTCCAGGCAGCAGGCACCCACCCCCCCGGACTGCGGCGGGACTCCTGCCTCTCCGCAGGATCGCCGGGTCGCAAGTGCAAGAACCCGGCAGAACCGCAAACCCCACCCGTAACGCCGTGATCCCTGCCTGCCGGTGGCGAGGGCTTCCAGCCTTGCCCACCTGTCCCCAATCTCGCCCTCCGCAGGAGCGTGCGCAGCACCGTCTCGGCCCTCCCTCCTCCTGTGAATCCTGTTCATCCTGTCCTTCCCAATCCCGCCCCCAGTGCAAGAACCCAGCAGAACCCGCAAACCACCCCTACGGCGCGCGCCGGCAAGGCGCAGCCGCCACGGCGCTATGCCCTGCGCGCCTCAAAGCGGTGTCGCGCTCCGCTTGCCGCCGTACTCAGCGGTCCTCCCAGCAGTGTCCCCTATCCTATGAGTCCTGTTCATCATGACCTTCCCCCGGCCCGTTTACTGCAAGCAACCGGGAACTTCCGCAAACCGGTTGCCAACCCTGGGTCCTCCACCATCTCGCCCACCGCATGTTCGCCCACCGCAGGTGCGCCGTTGCCCACCCCTGCCGTTCCCCCCGGC
>CAYYMW010000420.1:0-5734 GCA_964472515.1 uncultured Verrucomicrobiota bacterium
CCTTTCCTCCGGCACCCGCCCGGCGACGCTCCCTTGCGGTCACCCCAGCTTCACCCCAGCCATTCAGCTTCTTGTCACCTCGCCGTGCGCCGCACCGTCGGGCGCCGTACCGCCTGCGGCAGCTGCAAACATCTGCAAACATCTGCAAAAAGCGGCAGAACCCCGAATCCTCTCCGGTTTCGCTCCCCCTCCTCCGCCCAGCCTCCCACCTTTCAGCCATCTTGCCGTGCGCAGCACTGCAAAAAACCGGGACAGGCCGCAAACCCGGTCTCCGCCTCTGCGCTCCTTGCGTTCTTTGTGGTTCACCATCCTCCGGTCCCGAGCCCCGTCTCGCCGGGCGCAGCACCGCCGGGCGCAGCCCTGCGGCGCTGGGGAACGGCAGCCGGAGTCCAGCCAGCCGGGCAAGATGCCGCTTGACCGGGCGGGCCGGATCGGGGAGTAACCTTGGGCACGCCGTATGTTATATCGTCGCATCCTCTCCCGAGCCCTCCTCCGCCTGGGTCTGCTCGGCTGCCTTGCCGTCTCGCCCGTCCAGGCCGCCGACACCACCTTTGCCATCCGTGGCACGCTGCCCTGGCACAACTTCCTCAGCGGCCCCTCCGCATGGAACGAGGAGGATTATGCGCGCTACCTCGACCGTCTCCAGCGGTTGGGCCTGAACTACGTCGCCTTCCATTGTTACACCGGCGGCGCGGAGCGCTACGCCACGTATGTGGAACCGTTGATCCGCATGGAGTACCGGGACGTGGTGCCCGAGGCGTTCTTCGACACCTCGCTCACCGCGCGATGGGGGTATCGCCCGCTGGCCGTGAAAGACTTCGCTTTCGGGACAGACCAGCGGTTCCGGCTGCCCCCGGGAGCCGAGGCCTTCGGGGCGGACGCCGCCACCCTGGCGCAGGGCAAGGAGGACGCCTACCGCCGCGCCCAGACGGAGTTCGGCAAGGTGGTGGACTTGGCGCATGCCCGGAACCTCCAGGTGGCGCTGGGCTTCGAGTTCGGCATTCATCCGCCCGAGTTTGCCTCGATTGTGCCGCCGGACTCATGGATTCGTGGTGCGATGGTCCCGGACCCCACCCATCCGGCCAACATTGAAATCTTGCGGAACACGCTCGACGACATGCTGCGCGCCTATCCGAAGCTGGACTGGATCTGGCTCTGGCTGCACGAGCACACCATGTACGTGGGCAAGCCCCAACCCGGGCCGCGCTTCGCCGAACTGCTCGAACGCGAAGGCAAGCAGTTCTGGCCCGGCAACGATGAAGGGCTGCGCTTCACGGGGGTGTGGTCGCTGGCCTATATCAGGCAGGCGCGGGAGTATCTGGCCAGGCGTGCGCCGGGCGTCAAGCTGGCCATCAGCGGCTGGGGCGGCGGCAACCAACTGCCCGGAGCGCTGCAGGGGCTCGACGCCGCCCTGCCCCGGGACATCGTCTTCACCTGCCTCAACCCGGGCCAGGGCTGGGAGACCCAGCCGGCTTTCCTGGCGAAGATCGCGCAACACCGACCGGTCTGGGCCATTCCCTGGCTCGAGGGCGACGCCCAGTTGTGGCACCTGCAACCCCGCGTGGACTTGCTCCGGAAACAGGTCGGCATGGCGCGGGACCAGCACCTGCCCGGCGTACTGGCCATTCATTGGCGGACCGAAGAGACCCGCGCCAACCTCGACGCCTTCGCGCGGTTTGCGGCGCACCCGGCGGAAATGCCCACCGTGGAAGCGTTCTATCATGAGGATGCGGCCCGGCAGTACGGGGCGGCGTCGGTGGAGCAGCTGGCGCCCCTGCTCGTGAAGTTGGATCGCGAGCAACTCGCCGGCGCGGCATCGGAAGAGTACTTCCCGTACCATCCCGGTTGGGGCCGGTTGCGTCCGGAGCAGCGGCAGGTCTTGGAGGCCGCTCTAACGGCGGCGCGGGCCTGCCAGACCGGAGCCGGGGAACCCCAGGGCCGCAACCTGGACTGGCTGGCCGCCAAACTGGAATTCACCCTGCTTTTGGACGAGACGGGTCGGCAACTCGAACCCGCCTACCGCCTCAAGGAACGCCGCCTGCGGGGTGAACCCGACCCGGGTGGGATCGTCGATCCCGCCCAAGCCGCGCTGGTTGCCCTCAAGCAGGCGCCGCTGGAAAAGCTGTTTGGCGTGTATGCGCGGAGCATCCGCTCCCGGGGCGAGTTGGGAGAACTAAGTTCCCTGAACCAACGCGTGTGGCTGCAGTACCGGGAACTGGAGAACTTCCTGGACCGCGCGTCCCGGCACCCAGGCAACGGCATTCCGTAGCCATCCCCTGAAGCACAGCGTGGATTCGCCGCCGCTATTCGCTGGCCGCCACTTCGCCGGAGCCCTTGCAGCTCCAGCAGCGGCCGCTCGCGCCGCTGGAAGTGCATTTCACGCAACCACTTCCCTGGCAATCCCGGCATTCGCCATTGCCCCGGCAGATGGGGCACTGCACCTTGTTTTGAGTAGCCCGGCTGAAGGTGCCGGGTCCGTAGCGCTCGTCGATGCCCTTGACCGTGTCCGTAGCCGCCCAGTTGACCGCTTCCACCATCTCGCAACCGGAAGCCAGCAACCCCAGGGCCGTCACGCCGACGGCCAAGGCAATCCGGGCTGAAGTCATCCGCGCCAACAGCTTCCGCAATAACACCGCATTCATCAGTGCTCCTTTCGAAACGGCAAGACGCTGGATCTTCTCCCGCCTTGCCCTTCAGCGTCGCCAGATTGGTTATAACGGCAATATCGGCACGGGACGGCAGGCACTTGAGCAAGCCGGGGTACTCCGGGGTTGATTCCTGGCTAGTCAAGCGGAGGCCCTTTGGTACAATCCGGCGTGGTTCGACCGAAAGAATACTACAATTTCGCCAGCGATGCGCTGGATGGATGGACCAAGAGCCAGCCGGACGCGCTGGCGCTTTGGTACGCCGACACCAAAGGTGACGGCGAGGAGAAGATCACCTTTGCCCAACTGACGGCGCGGAGTTCCCAGGCGGCCAACTTCTTCCGGGCGTGTGGATTACGCAAGGGCAGCCGGGTGCTGCTCATGCTGCCGCGCATTCCCGCGTGGTGGGTCTCCATGGTCGGCCTCATCCGCCTCGGGGCCATCCCGGTCCCCACCACCAGCCAGATCACCCCGCGCGAACTGCACTACCGGCTCGAGATGGCGGAAATCGACGCGGTCATCTCTGACGAAAACGGCGTCGCCAAGATGGACGGTTTCCGCGGCAAGCGGATCCTGGTGGGTGGCTCTGCGGAAGGGTGGCATGACTTCGATGCCGGGACCAAGGCCGCAGCGGAGCGGTTCGAGGGCGAGCGCACCCGGGCCGATGACCCGGGCATCATCTACTTCACCAGCGCCACCACCGGTTCGCCCAAGATGGTGCTGCACAGCCAGACGAGCTACGGCTTGGCGCATGAGGTCACCGGCAAGCTGTGGCTGGACCTGAAGCCGGGGGATGTCCATTGGAACATCTCCGACCTCGGCTGGGGCAAGGCGGCGTGGTCGAGCTTCTACGGTCCTTGGCTGGCGGGCGCCTGTGTCTTCTGCCTGGGCGCCCAGGGCCGGTTCGATCCCACGGGCACTTTGCGCACGCTGAGTCAATTCCCCATCACCACTTGGTGCGCGCCGCCGACGGCGCTGCGGATGATCATCCGCGAAGACCTGTCGCGCTGGAAGTTCCCCACGCTCCGCCACTGTGTCAGCGCAGGCGAACCGTTGAACCCGGAGGTCGTCGAGACCTGGCGGCGAGCCACCGGGCTCACCATCTACGAAGCGTACGGCCAGACCGAGACGGTGGCCCTGATCGGCAATTTCCGTTCCCAAGGGTATCCCGTCCGCCCCGGTTCCATGGGCAAACCGGCCCCCTGCTATCAAGTCGCCCTGCTGGACGAGCATTTGCGGGAACTGCCGGACGGCGAGGAGGGCGAGGTGGCCATCCGGGTCAAACCCGAGCGGCCGGTGGGACTGTTTCAGGAATACTGGAAAAGCCCGGAGGAAACCGCCGCCCATTTCCAGGGCGATTGGTACCTCACCGGCGACCATGCGCGGCGCGATGCGGATGGATACTATTGGTTCATCGGCCGGCGGGACGACGTCATCAAGAGTTCCGGTTACCGGATCGGGCCATTCGAGGTCGAAAGCGCGCTCATGGAGCACGAGGCCGTGCTCGAGACCGGCGTGGTCGGGAAGCCTGACCCGCTGCGGGGGCAGATTGTGAAGGCCTTCGTGGTGTTGCGGCCGCAGTTCGAGCCCAGCAGTACCCTGAGAGCCTCGTTGCAGGAGCACTGCAAACGGATCATTGCCCCGCACAAGTACCCCCGCGAGATCGAGTTCGTCGCCGAACTGCCGAAGACCATCAGCGGGAAGATCCAACGGAAAGAACTGCGCAAGCGCGACTGACGGCGCCCGCCGGACCGGCGCGCGAGCCGCTTGGTCCTCAAGCTATGAACCTCGCCCGCTGGCTCACCATCGACTGCCTGCTCCGGGTGGTGGGGGCTTGGGTCTGCGTGTCGGTCACCGCGGTGCTGGTTGTTGTCGGCATTGGTGGCACGCCCGCCCAGCGGGCCGTCATTGGCATGGGGGCCTGCCTGGCGCTGCTCTGGATCGTCACCTGCGGTTCCCTCATGCGCGCCTTTCGGGACCGCTTCAAGGCGTGGTGGGCGGGGGTGACCGGGCCGTGGCAGCTCAAGTTTGTATTGCTCTGCACCACGATGGCGTTGCTGGAGGAGGTCATTACCACCTCGCTGACGAACCTAGCCCCCTGCTTCGGGGTTCCTGTCGGCGCCGCCTATATCACCGCGTCGGCCAACTACTTCGACGTGGTAGCGCGGCACAGCGTGGTGGTGTTCGTCCCCATGTTCATCACGTGGAGTTGCCTGCTGGGGCGGTACGACTTCGCGCCCAACCGCGTCTTTCTCTGTTTTGGTCTCACCGGTGCCCTGGCCGAGGCATCCAGCTTCGGGCGCATCGCCGAGGCCGGCTTTTGGATCTTCGTCTATGGCCTGATGGTCTACCTGCCCGCCCACGGTTTGCCGCCGCGTGCGGGTCTGCGTCCCATGCGGTGGTGGCACTGGCCGATGGGCGTGCTGCTCCCGTTCTTGAGCGCCCTGCCGGTGGCGGGCATCGTCATGTGGCTCCACCCGGTCAAGATCCACTTCCCGCCAATCCAGTAGGCGGGGCGCAGGCATGCTCCGGATGACCCCGGCGGGTTTCGTTGATGGTCCGCTCAGCGGCAAATGCCGGCCGAGGCCAGGTTCACTTCCTCCCGCTTGCCAAGGAACTTCGGAGAACGGTTGACCGCCACGTCCAGCACGGCTTTGAGTCTGGCCAGCATCTCCCGGGACCTCACGCGCAGCCGCCACTGGAACGGGGCGTCCGCCGCCGCGTAGCCGTCCGCTTCCAGGCCCGCTGCCCTGGCCAGGAAGAGGGCGCGTTCCAAATGAAAACGCTGCGAGACCACGATGACCCGCCGCTGACCGAACACCGGCCCGGCTCGCTTGATCGAATCCAAGGTGCTGAAGCCGGCAAAGTCACAGGTGATGAACTCGGCGGGCACGCCCCGGGCGACCAGGTCCGCTTTCATCGCGGATGGCTCGTCGTAGGTCCTCCGCGAGTTATCGCCGCTGACCAGCAGGCCCCGGACCGTCCCCGCTCGAAAGAGGGCGGCAGCGGCATTGAGGCGTGCTTCGTAGAATGGATTCCGCCGCCCCCTTATATGTTCTCCGTGCTCTGTTTTGATCGATGTTTCCAGC
>CAYYMW010000421.1:0-5728 GCA_964472515.1 uncultured Verrucomicrobiota bacterium
CACGGGGCGGGTGGGCCCTAGACTGCCCGCCCTTACAGTGAACCTGGATTCACTCAACCGAGAGCAGCGCGAGGCGGTGGTCACTACCCACGGCCCGGTATTGATCCTGGCCGGCGCCGGGACGGGCAAGACGCGCGTCATCACCGCCCGGATCGCGCACTTGGTCCGGCAAGGGGTGTCGCCCGAGCATATTCTGGCGGTGACCTTTACGAACAAGGCCGCCCGGGAAATGCTCGAACGCGTGCAGAAGTTGGTGCCCGCGCCCCCGCGCCGTCCGGCCGCCGGGTCCCCGCCCGTGCCGCGGCCGACCATCTCCACGTTTCACTCGCTGTGCGTGCGCATCCTGCGGCAGCACATCGACCGCCTGGGCTACAAGACCAACTTCGTCATCTATGACGACACGGAGCAGTTGGGCGTGGTGAAACGCATCCTGAGCCGGATCTCGAACAAGGGGGAAAAGGTGGACGCCGGCGCCGTGCTGGCCATGCTGAGCCGGTTCAAGAATACCGAGGGGAAGGGCAGGGGATGGGAGAGCCCGGAGGTGGTGGCGCTGGCCGAGCATGTCCGCAACCACTACGAGTCCGCCTTGCGGGCCTGCAATGCGGTCGATTTCGACGACCTGATCCTCCTGGTGTTGCGCCTCTTTCGCGAGTACCCGGATGTCCTCCAAGCTTGCCAGGATCGCTACCGGTTCGTCATGGTGGACGAGTATCAGGACACCAACGCGGCCCAATTCCAGGTGGTCCATGCGCTCACCAAAGAGCACCGGAACCTCTGTGTTGTGGGCGACGACGACCAGAGCATCTACGGGTGGCGCGGGGCGGAGATCGCCAACCTGCTCAACCTGGAGCAGTACTTCCCGGAGGTGAAGGTCATCAAGCTGGAACAGAACTACCGCTCGACCAGCACGATCCTCAACGCCGCCAACGCGGTGATCCGGCACAACGTGCAGCGGCGCGCCAAGCGGCTGTGGTCCCAAAAAGGGGAGGGCTCCAAGATCACCCTCTTTACGTTCCCCAACGAGGAGGACGAGGCGCGCACCATGGTCGAGGAAATCGAGTACCGCCGCCGGGCGGGCCGGATTCCGTGGGCCGACCAGGCGATTCTCTTTCGTACCAACGGCCAGGCGCGGCCCTTGGAGACGGCCTTGCGCAAAGCCGGCGTGCGCTACCACTTGGTGGGCGGCCAGAGTTTCTTCGACCGCCGGGAGGTGCGCGACTTCCTCGCCTACCTCAAGATGCTGCTGAACCCGCATGACGACATCAGCCTGCTGCGCATCGCCAACGTGCCGCCGCGCGGCTTGAGCGACGTCACCATGCAGCGGTTGGTCACCGCCAGCCAGGAGCGGCACCAACCGGTGTACCAGACCATGCGGAACCCGGTGGTCCAAGCCACGTTCCAGGCCAAGACCCAGGAATGCCTGGCCCACTTCCTGCAACTGATCGAACACCATCGGGGCACGCTCAAGCAGACCGATCCGCAGGATCCCAAAGCGTTGCAGAAGTGGGCTCAGGCGGTGCTCGACGAAACCGGCTACCTCATCGACCTGCGCCGCTCCGAGAAAGATCCCGAGACGGCGGAGAGCCGGGTCCAGAACGTGAAGGAGATGGTTTACTCGCTCGACGTGGCCGGTTCCCTGGGGCTGGGCGGGTATGATCGGCTGACACGGTATCTCGAAGAGATCACCCTCGACAACGACCAGCAGGACGAGAAGGAGAAGGAGGCCGAAGGCAACGCGGTGACGCTCATCACCATGCACAGCTGCAAGGGCCTGGAGTTTCCCCACGTCTACATCGTCGGCCTCGAGGACGGCCTGCTCCCGCACGCCCGCTCGAAGGACGAGGGCACGCTCGACGAGGAACGGCGGCTCTTCTACGTGGCGATCACGCGGGCCCAGGTCAGTCTCACGCTGAGCCATTGCACCGGCAGGCGGCGCTATGGACAGCTCCTGCCCGCGCACGCCTCGCCGTTCCTCAAGGAATTGCCGCCCGAATTGGTGGAGCGGGCGGAAGACATGGACAAGGAACCGGTGACGCAGGACGAAGCGAAGGACCACTTTGCCGCGCTCAAGGCCATGCTGGGCGACTGACCGGCCCGGCTTGGAATCCGCGCTTGACCCTGCCGCGGCAGGTTGGCTTGATGCAAGCCGCGCATGAGGCGCATCTTAACATCACACTGCGCAGGCAGGGCGGCATCGCTGGTGCCGCTCAGGCCAGCCACATCCCGCGCATGATCCCAACCGAAAATCGCCAGGCCGCCGCCAGCGGCCCGGGCCGGCTGGACCAGGCGTTGGTGGAGCTGGGGCTCTGTGCCAGCCGGGAACAGGCCAAACGCCTGGTGTTGGCGGGTCTGGTGCGGGTGAATGGCCAACTGGCCGACAAGGCCGGGGCGCGTGTCCGGCCCGACGCGATCATCGAGGTGCTGGGAGGCGCCCGGTATGTCAGCCGGGGCGGGGAGAAACTCGAACACGGTCTGAAGGTCCTGGGCGTGGACCCGGCGGGCCAGGTGGCCATCGACGTGGGCGCCTCGACCGGCGGCTTCACGGATTGCCTGCTGCAGCACGGCGCGGCGCGGGTGTACGCGGTGGACGTCGGCCGGGGGCAACTGGCTTGGAAGCTCCGGCAAGACCCTCGCGTGGTGGTGATGGAGCGCACCAACGCGCGCTTCCTTACTCCGGCGGTGTTCCCGGCCCCATTTGCCCCCGTGGACCTGGTCGTGGCGGATTGCTCGTTCATCTCGCTGCGCTTGATTTTGCCGGCCGCCTTGGGTTTGCTCAGGGCAGGCGGGCGCGTGGTGGCGCTGGTGAAGCCGCAGTTCGAAGCGGGCAAAGCGGATGTGGATCGCGGCCGGGGGGTCATCACCGATCCCGGCATTCACCAGCGCGTCCTGGCGGAGTTGCGGGGGTTTGTGGATGGTCTGGCGACGGCGAAGTGGGTGGGCGAGACGGAGTCGCCGCTGCTGGGACCGGCGGGAAACAAAGAATTCCTGGCGTTGCTTGAGAAAACTTGAACCGACAATCCGGAGGGTCGGCTTGGTGGCCAACCCTGAGAAACCAGCGGCACGGCAGTGGGTGCGGCGGGCGGTTGCGTTGATCCAGGCCGCGGGCCGCACCGCGCTGACGGAAGCCGCCACCGCGCGCTTCGCCTCGATCGAGTTGGAGGCGCTGCCCGACTTGCGGGCGCTGGCGGAGGCCTGCGACCTGCTCCTGGTTTTTGGGGGCGATGGGTCCATCCTGACCGTGGCCCGGGACACCGCGGGTGCTGACACGCCGATGCTGGGCATCAACCTGGGCACGCTCGGGTTTCTCACCGCGGCGTCCGCGTCGAAACTGGAAACCGCCCTGGAGCAGGTGTGGTCCGGACAATGCCTGGTGGAGACCCGGCGGTTGATCGAAGCCACTCGGGCGGTGGCGCGCGGAAGGAGTCTGCGTCTGGCACTGAATGACTTCGTCATCAGCCGCGGCCATGTGCCCCGCCTCATCGAGTTGGAGGTCACGGTGGATGGGGAGTTGCTAACCGCGTACCGGGGTGACGGCCTCATTATCGCGTCCCCGACCGGTTCGACGGCCTATTCCCTGGCGGCCGGAGGCGCGGTCGTCAGTCCGCAGGCGGACGTGTTCATGCTGACGCCGATTTGTCCTCACACGCTTTCGAGCCGTTCGGTCATCGTCAACCTGCGCTCCACCATCGTGGTCAGGCTGTTGAGCAAGCGCGTCGAGACCCTCCTCGCGGCCGACGGCCAATCGCACGACCCCATCCACCCGGGCGAGAGCATTCGCGTCCGCCGTTCGCCCCACTCCGCGCACTTGGTGCATCTGCCCGGCACTTCGTTCTTCGAGACGCTCCGCCGGAAACTGGGCTGGAGCGGGTCCAGCCTGTGAGCGGAGGCGGGAGATGATCCGCCTGGCTGATATCGCGCGCGAGGCCGGTCTGGCCACGATGACGGTGTCCCGCGCCCTGCGCGGCTTGAAAGGCGTGGCCCCCGCCACGCGCGCACGGGTCGAGGCGCTGGCCCGCGGCATGGGCTACCTGCCGGACGCCGCTGCCCGGAGCCTGCGCACCCGCAGCACCCGTCTGGCGGCGGTCGTGGTGCCCCGGTTGGACGATCCCGCGACTGCCGAACTCGTGGCGGCCTTGGAGCCCGGTGCCCAGGAGATGGGCTTGGACACTCTCGTCGCCCAGACCCTGGGCGTGCCCGAGTTGGAGGAGCGGCTGCTGCGCCGGTTGCTCGGCCGCCGGGTGACGGTGCTCTTCTGGATGCCGGCGGCCCGGTTGGAATCGGCGCCCCGGTTCGCCCTGTCGCTTCCGGCTGGGGAAACGCGCTTGGTGGTGCTCGGTCCTGCGCCCCATCCGCCGCACGCCGCCTGTGTGGAGACGGACGACCTGCGCGCCACCCACGAAGCGACCACCCACTTGCTGGAACTGGGGCACCGGCGCATCGCCCTGTTGGCCGGACCCAGCGGGTCACGCGGGTGCCAGCGCCGGCAGGAGGGCTTTCGCCAGGCGCTGCGGCACTATCGCGCGCCGATGGAAGAGTCTTTGGTTTTCGTGGCCGGCCCGACGTTCGCCGAAGGCGCGGCCAGCGCGGCGCGGATTCTGCAGGAGCGCCCCGGGATAACGGCGATTGTGGCGGTCAGCGATTTGCCGGCGATGGGGGCGGCCTCGTTCCTGCTCGACCAGGGCCTCTCCGTTCCCACCGACGTGTCGCTGGTCACCATCGGCGGCAGTTGGCCCACCGCCACTTTCCGCGTGCCGCTGACGGCGGCGGTCTTCCCGCCCATGGAGGTGGCCCGGCTGGCCATGGAGGTGGCCGCAACGCCCGCGATGGCCGGGGGCGTGCCGCGGCAGGTCGTCACGGGGCGCTTGACGATCCGGGCCAGCACCGCCCCGCCGCCGCTCGAATCACGGCTTTAGCTCAGGCGTCAGAGGCTGGCCTGCCAGTCGCGCAGTGCGGCTCGCATCTCGTCGAAAGCCCGCAGCCGCGGTTTGACGAAACGTGGTGTAAACCACGGGTAAGTGCCCACCAGGTCATTGGTGACCAGGATCTGGCCGTCGCAGTCCGGCCCCGAACCGATGCCGATGGTGGGGATCGGTATGGCCCGGGTGATTTCCGCCGCCACTGGCGGCGTTACCAGCTCGAGCACGATGGCGAAGGCGCCCACCTGCGCCAGCCCTTGGGCCTCGGATACGAGCCGCTGGCGTTCGGCGTCAAGGCGGCCCTTGATGTGGTATCCGCCCTCCTCCAAGACATGTTGGGGCAGCATGCCCAGGTGGCCGATGACCTCAATTCCGGCCTGCCGGATCGCCAGCAACTGCGGGCGGATCTCGCCATACCCCTCGGCCTTGACCGCCTCCGCCCCGGCGGCCACCAGCCGGCGCGCATTCTGGACCGCATCCTCAGGCGTGCGATACGAGCCGTAAGGCAGGTCCGCCGCCAGCAGGGCCTTGGGCTTGGCCCTGGCCGCGGCGCGGACATGGTGAACCATCTCGTCCATGGAAACGTGGGTCGTGTCGGGATACCCCAGCACGACCATGCCCAAGGAATCGCCCACCAGGATCAGTGGCACCCCCTCTTCGTCCAAGAGACGAGTCATGGGGTAGTCGTAGGCGGTCAGCGACGGGATGCGGCGCTGGCCCTTCCAACCGCGGATGGTTTCGGCGGTGATCTTCTCCGCATTCATGGGGTTGACGATCCCGCCCGGAGCGCCCGGGCTCAAGCGAAAAGAGAC
>CAYYMW010000422.1:0-5692 GCA_964472515.1 uncultured Verrucomicrobiota bacterium
CCCCTGCCCTCCCGTCAAAGCGGAACTCGCTTCCAACCCCGGCGTGCCCTGGCCCGCCACCGATGCGTTGGCCCGTCGACTACCGGTGGACACCGAAGTCGGCAGGCCGCGCCCGGATCGCTTCGTCGGCATCTTCTACTTCCTCTGGCACAGTGAGGATAGCGGCAAGAGCCCGCACTGGAATGGACCCTACGACATCGCCAGGATCCTGGCGCGCGATCCGGACGCGCTCCAGAAGCCCAAATCGGACCTTTGGGGACCGATCGGAATGTACCATTATTGGGGCGAACCACTCTACGGCTACTACCACAGCAACGACCCTTGGGTGCTCCGCCGCCACGCACAACTCCTCGCCGACGCCGGCATTGACACCCTTATCTTCGACACGACGAACGCCCTGACCTACCGGGATGTCTACCTGAAGCTCTGCGAGGTTTTCCGGCAGGTCCGCGCCGCTGGCGGCCGGACCCCGCAAATCGCCTTCATGGTCAACACCGAGGCCGCCAAGACGGCCGAGCGGCTCTTCACCGAACTCTATCGACCCGGGCTCTATCGCGAGCTTTGGTTCGAGTGGGAGGGCAAGCCATTGCTGATCTGCGATCCCGCCGTGGCCAGTCCGACCCTCAAAGCCTTCTTCACCCTTCGCCGTGCGCACTGGCCCTTCACGATGGAGAACACCGCCAACGCCTGGCATTGGGAAGCAACCTATCCCCAACCTTACGGCTACACCGACGATCCCGCGAAACCGGAACAGGTCAACGTCTCGGTCGCCCAGAATCTCCGCCAGAAGGACGGCAAAGTCACCAATATGAGTGCGGGCGATGCGCGCGGTCGCAGCTTCCACCAGGGCCACCTCGAGACCGGCCCGGGCGCGGTTGATCAAGGCTATAACTTCGGAGAGCAGTGGCTTCGGGCGCTCGAACTTCAGCCTCCTTTCGTGATGGTCACCGGCTGGAACGAGTGGATTGCCGGCCGCTGGGGGCAAGCCGACGGCCCGCTCGTCTTCGTGGATCAGTTCACCCAGGAATTCAGCCGCGACATCGAGCCCGCCAAAGTCGGTCATCGCGACAACTACCTGTGGCAACTCATTGCCAACCTGCGCCGCTACAAGGGCGCGGCGCCGCTCCCAATCCCTTCCGCTCCCCAGACCATCGCCCCCAAGCGGGGCTTCGCGGCTTGGGCATCGGTCGCTCCCGAATTCACCGATCACGCGTTTGAAACGCTGCCGCGCGATCACTCCGGTGCGGCCGGCCTCCACTACGCGAACCAAACCGGGCGCAACGACCTCATCGCGGCCAAAGTTGCCCGCGATCGCAAACAGATTTGCTTCTACGTCCGCACCCGCGAACCGCTTACCCCTCGTAACGAGCCCCATTGGATGTGGCTCTTGCTCGACACAGACCAGAATCGTGCCACCGGCTGGGAAGGCTATGACTTTATCGTTAACCGGACCATCGAGCCCGACGGCACCTCCTGGCTGGAGAAGAACGCGGGCGGTTGGACCTGGCAGAAGGTCTGCAAAGTGAGGCTCTTCACGGAAGGCAACCAGCTTCAGTTCGTAGTGCCCCGCAAGGCCCTGGGTCTGGCCAACGGCTCAACCAAGCTGTCCCTCGACTTCAAGTGGGCCGACAACCTCCAAACACCCGGCGACCTCATGGACTTCTATGTCAGCGGCGACGTCGCCCCCGAAGGCCGGTTCAACTACCGCTATAGCGCCGACTGACGGGCCATCGAGGCCGGATTCTCCAAGCCGCGCCAGCGCGGCCAGCCAGAACCGCCACGAGCCCGCAGCCCAGCGGCCTCCGGGCGTTGCGGATTCGACCTCCAGCCGCTATTTCAAGCGATCCAGCGCCGCTTGTGCGGCCGCTGGACTGCCCGGCTTGATGGCTTCCGCAATCCGGCGCACAGCCTGCGTCGCTTCGGCCTTGACGGCGCCGTTCTCGAGCAGCGGCAGCGCCAGGGGTAAGGGCCTCCGCCGTGGCGCAGCCCGCCAGGGCGCCGAGCACGAGCTTCCGGTCCTGGTCATCCTTGGCGCCGGCCAGCAACTGGCGATAGCGCTCCAGCAAGTCCGCGTTGGGCTTGGCGTTTTCCTCCCCGGCCAGCCGAACCAATCCGCGGAAGGCCACCGCGCGCAGCGCTTCGTTGGGCGGTTGTTCCGCGAGCGCCTTCAGCGCGTCCCACGCACTGGCATCCGGCCAATCCGCGAGCGCGCGGATGGCCGCCTCGCGCACCGACTCGCCGGCATCCGCTGCGGCCGCTCTCACCGCGTCCAGTGCTGGGGCGTCGCCGCAGGCAGGCAATAACCGCAGAAGGGAGGCACGACTGGCGGCGTCGGTCGCCTTGGTGTATTGGCTGCGTACGGCGCCGGAGCGGTGGGCGGCTTCGGGCAGGCGGCCCAGCACTTGCAAGGCAGCTTCTTCCGCGTCCCCCCGCACCTCCTCGCCCCGCACGGCTGCGAGTCGCGCAACCACTGACTCCAGGTGCGCCGTTCCAGCCAACCGGCCCAGCGCCTTCCAGGCGGCGCGGGCCACCTTGACGTCCGCGTTGCCAGTTTCCTCGAGCAGCAAGGTCACCGCCGCGCTGGTCCCACGCCGGGGGAACACCGCGAACAGGGCGGGCTTGGACTCATTGGGCGCGGCCTTGGCAGCGGCGACCAGGGCAACGTCCGTGGTCCGGCCTCCGCGCAGCCCCACCAAGGCTTCGACAATCACCTGTTGTTCGGCGGCATCCTTGGCGCGCGGAAGGGTCTGCACGAGCGGCGTTACCGCAGTCTCCGCTTCCAAGCTCCCGACGGCCCGAACGGCGGCCATGCGCACCTCCGTACTGGTGGCCCCCAACTGCTCACGGACAGCCTTGCGCGCACCGTCATCGGCGCGTAGCGCCAACGCCTCTACCAGCCAGGCCTGTTCCACCGGCTTCAACTCACCCAGTAGGGCCGCAAATTCCGAGGACACCCCAAGCCCTTTCAAGCCCGGGATTGCGGCGATCGCGACAGGTTTGAGGGCTTCGTCCGTGCCGCGCAGCACCGCCTTGGCACGGGCTGCGCCCTTCTCACCCGCCAACCGGAGGATGGCGCTCAAAGCTCCGCGCCGCACATGGGGAAGTGTCTCTGACTTGAGCAGATTCTCGTAGAGGTTCACCGCGTCCTTGGGTTTGCCTTCTATCTCCCAACCTTCCGCGATCCGCAGGGTGGCTTCCGCCGCGGCATCGCGAGTCGACGGGTCAGCCCAATCCTTCCGGGCGGCGGCCACGGCCTTGCGAGCGGCGGGGGTGCCGATCTTAGCCAGCGCGTTCAAGGCGGCGGCAACCACGTCGCCACGATCGCTCTTCACGACCTCCGCGAGCGGTTTGACCGCCTCGGGATCGCGCCGCGTCCCCAGGGCATTGATGACCTGTAGCTTGGCTGGGCCGCTCAACGTGGCCAGCGCCGTCCGTAACGCCTTGGCTGCGGCCGGGGAGGGGTTCGCCGCCAAGGCAGTGCAGGCCACCGTCACCACCTGGGGATCCAGCAATTGGCCTTCCAGCGCCGGCACGCTTGCCTCGCCGCCGATCACCGTCAATTGCTGGCACAGGAACTTGCGTCCTTCCAGGGAGCCAGCGCCTTGCAGGGCTTTGGCCACCGCGCCTTCCACGGCGGGGCGAAGGGCCGCGTTGGCGGCCGCCTGCGCCGTCCATTGCTCTATCTGGCGCAGTGGGGTTGCATCCTTGCCCGATTCGTACGCCTGGGTCTCACGGGCCGCATTTTCGAGGGCCGTCTGATCCAGGGCTTGCGCCAGGCCATCGGCCGGCCAGGCGGTCAGAAGCAACCACGCGGACGCGCCCACCACGGACGACTTCAGTAAACGGGAAATCGAGGTGATCATAGACGTCATGATTTCAGGGGGGAAACTCATGGCAGTTACACGCGCCAGGGGGCCCGGGGTTCGCGCGACAACATGCGGTTGGCTTCCGGTAAGTCGAACTGCTCCTTGACCGGGTCCCACTTCAGCTTGCGCCCCAGCCGCAGGCTGATGTTCATGGCCTGGCAGATCGTGATGGCGCGGTGCGCCACCTCCGGGTTGCAGATCGTCTGCCGCCGGCTGCGGATGCACTCGGTCAAGTTCCGGATGTGCGCCCCGGCGTCGGCCCAGCTCCGGCCGCCCTCGGCTTTCATCTGGAGAATCGACTTCGGTTCCGCCGTGACCACATCCGTCTCGTCATCCACCTGCACCCAACCCTGGTCGCCGATGAACCGGATGTAGCGATCCGTAAAGCCGGCCCGCTGGTACATCACGCCCACCACGCCGTCCGCATACCGGCACCGGGCAGTGGCCGTTACGGGCGTATCGCTGCAGAATTTGGCCGGGTCTGGGAAAGTCCCCTCGGCTTCAAATTCGACGGGGCCGGTGTTATCTCGGTCCAATGTCCATTGCATCAGGTCGGTGTAATGGCAGCCCATGTCGGTGAGAATCCCCTCGGCGGTGTCCCAGAAATACTGCCAGGCATTGATGCGCGCCGGCACAAAAGGGCGCCACGGCGTCTGGCCAAGCCACATGTCGTAGTTGAATCCCTTCGGCACGGCGGTCGGCTTGTCATGAGGGATCTCGGGGCCGGTCCAGCACTGCATCTCCACGGTGTGGACCTTGCCGATGCGTCCCTGCCGGACGACCTCGCGGGCGAACTGGTACGACTCCGTCGAACGCCGCTGCGTTCCCGCCTGGTAGATCGTGCCGAACCGCCGGCAGGTGTTGGCCAGGGTGCGTCCTTCGGCGATGGTCAGAGTGACCGGCTTCTCGCTGTAGATGTCTTTGCCGGCCCGGGCGGCGTAAATCGAGCCCAGTCCATGCCAGCGGTTACCCGTGGCCACAAACACTGCGTCCAGGTCCTTCTGCTCGATCAGTTCGCGGAAATCGGTGTAGGTGCGGCAATCCTGGTTGCGGTAATGGGCGTCGATGAACTCCTTGCCGCCCTTGAGGCGCTCTTCCCGGCAATCGGCCACCGCCAGGAAGCGGATGTCGGGAAAGCCCAGGAAATTGGGCATGACGTACCGGGCGCGGTTGCCGAAACCGATCGACCCGAAAGTGATTCGGTTCGAGGGCGCCACCGCGCCGTTCAAGCCCAACGCCGCCCCGGGTATGAAGGTGGGGAGGGTGACCGCGGCCGTCGCGCGCTTCAGGAACGACCGGCGGGACAGAGAGGAAGGGGAACGCTTCATGGTCATGACCTGGTTCTGATGCCAACGATTTTCTGCAGGACCACCTTCGGCAAATCCGGCGCTTTTGTAAAGCCGCAGGATGGACGAGCGTGCAGCCTGTACGTGATCTTCGGCACCATCGGGTACTTCAGATTCCGTGGCTCCCCTCGTCTATCACCCGGCACGTAGATCGCCTTTCTAAACCACTCCATGGGCATGGCCATGCCGTTGCGAGCGAAGATGGCGGTTCGAGGATGCTCCTCGGATCGTGCCCAACCCTAACGCCATGCCACCCCGCCGCAGTATGGGATTCAACCCCTTCAGAGCGGATTTCCGGCTTGCGCTCCCGCAGGCAGAAGCATGGGATAGAGACATGCAAAGCAATCGTGGGATTAGTAGGCGGCGTTTCGTTCAGGCAGCGGGCTTGACGGCCGGGGGAGTATGGGCGGGAGGGGTGATCGGTCGTGTTCAAGCGGCCGCCGCGGCAGGCGGCGGGGGCACACTGACCGTAGCCGACCT
>CAYYMW010000423.1:0-5690 GCA_964472515.1 uncultured Verrucomicrobiota bacterium
GTGCAAGGGAGTCCCGCCCGTTTCTACCGTGCGACGATTGGGCCGTGAGCCGCCCGGGTCAGGCTGGGCCGGCTGGTCTGACTTGCGTGGGGTGATTGCTCCATCTCGAGCATTGCGCGGGGCCGCCAGCGTGCCACCTTAACGTCATGCACAAGCTGGCGTGGTTGGTCTGTGGGTTGGCGGTCGCGGCGCTGCACGGCGCGGCGTTCGAGGATGTCCCGTTCCTGCAGGAGACCCACGAGGCGTTTCCCCTCACCACCAATGGCCCTGGGAACGATGTCCGGGCCGTGGCGGTGACCGCCGATGGCACGGCTTGGGCCGCCACCATGGGCGGCTTGTTTGCACTGCCTCCGGAGGGCCACGCCTGGACCCTCCAGCCCGGCGCCATCGGTTCGAACCCGGTTTTCGCGCTCGCGGCGGATGGCGCGGGGGTTTGGGCGGGGGCTTGGAACGGCCTTTACCGGGGCGGAATAAAGGGCCTCGCACGGATCGGCAACCTCACCCAGCCAGTGGCGGCCATCGGTCTCAACACGCGCCTGGCCTCTACCGAAGCGGCACTGATCGGCGGGCCGGATGGGTTCTGGATGGTGCGGGGCGGAGAGGTGACACCCCGGCTTTTGGCCAGCTCGCGGTACCTGCACGGCATTTTGCCGGGTTCCACCTCTGAGGAATGGTGGCTGGCCACCTCCATGGGGGTGTTCCACCTTCCCTCCAAGGGCGAGGGCGTTTACTTGGCGCCTGGGAAGGCCCCGGCCAGCCGCGACGTTCGCGGGGTGGCTTTCGATCCCCACGGCGACCTCTGGGTGGGCGGTGCGGGCGGTGTGACTGTCTATCGCGATGGGCGGCCCAAGCGGTTCTTCGGCACGGCGGACGGCCTGCCCCACGCCCACGTGCAATGCGTGGCCCGCGGCCCGGACGGGCAAATGTGGGTTGGTACGAAGGGCGGCCTGGCCCGGTACGACGGTCAACAGTGGAGCGTGCGGATGACCCGTCGCTGGCTGCTGGACGACGATGTGCGGGCAATCGCGTTCGACGCCGCCGGACGGGCGTGGGTGGCAACGGCGGGCGGGGTGAGCCGCTTCGCCACGCAGCGGCTGACGCTGGCCGAAAAGGAAAAGCGCTTTCAGGCGATCTGCGCCGCGCGCCACATCCGGCCGCCGGGGATCGTCGAGAAGTGCCGGCTCCGGGTGGCCGGAGACCTTTCCACTTGGGAGCCCGACGATGACGACAACGACGGCGGATACACCGCTTTCTATGTGGCGATGCAGTCGTTCCGTTACGCCGTCACCAAGTCACCCGAGGCGCGGGAGGCGGCGCGGCGGGCCTTCGACGCTTTGTGGCTGTTGCGCGAGATCACGGGCACGAACGGCTTCCTGGCGCGCACGGTCGTGCCCGCCGACTGGACCCGCATGAAGGACGCCAACACGACCCTTTCCGAACCGGCTCAAGCCGCTGAGCGGGTCGAGAACCCGCGGGCCAAGTACGTGCCCGAGCGGTGGCGGCTCTCGGCGGACGGACGCTGGCGTTGGAAGGGGGACACCAGCAGCGACGAAGTCACGGCACATTTCTTCGGTTACTACTTCTATTATGAGCTGGCGGCCGACGAGGCCGAGCGCGCCCGGGTGCGACAGCAGGTCTGCCGGTTGGCCGATCACCTGATTGCCAACGGCTACGTGCTGCGGGATATCGACGGCCGCGCCACGCTCTGGGGCGTTTGGGCGCCCGAGCGGCTGCGCCAGGACCCCAACTGGGCCATGGAGGCGGGGATCAACGCGGTGGAAATCCTGTCCTATCTCAAGCTGGCCGCGCATGTCAGCGGCGACGCGCGCTATGATCGCGAGGCCAGACGGCTGTTGGACGAACACGGTTACCGCGAGTTGGTCCCCCGCGCCAAGAATCTCGATCCCGGCTGGCGCACCCACATCGATGACGAGTTGCTGGCGTTTGCCTGGCCGGCGCTGCTGGCGCTGGAGCGCGATCCCAAGTTGCGCCGACTCTATCGCGACGCCTTCGAGCAGTGGCACCAAGCGGTGCATCCGGACCAACAGCCGTTCTTCGAGCTGCTCTATGCCGTCTATGGAAACCGGCATCACGATCTGAGCACCACCGTGTTCTTCCTGCGCGACACCCCGCTGGACCTCGTGCGCTGGACCTTTGACCAAAGCCGCCGCGAGGACCTGCGGATGGTGCGCGTGCCGGAACTCGAGTATTTCCAGACCGACCGTCTCCTGCCGCCCAGCGAGCGGGCGGTCCTGCGCACGGACGAAAACCCCCGTAAGGCGCTGCTGGGCGACGACGGGCTGAGCGAGAGCGACGGGGTGTTCTGGTTGCTCCCGTACTGGATGGGCCGGCACTTCGGCTTCCTCAACGCCCCTGCGCCGCCCCACGGCTGAGCCGTCCAGCCCCTTCCACGGTCAAACGAACCGCGCCAAAAATCTCGCCTTCCGGCCACTTTCGGGCGTAGCCTCGGGCGCGTATGAAGTTACTGGCTCGTCTTCCTTTGTGGCTGGCCTTGTGCGCCGGTTGGCTCACCCTCAACGCGGCCGATACCCGCTGCTTCGAGCTCCGCATTTACCACGCGGCTCCGGGCAAACTTGGCGAACTGCAGGCGCGCTTTCGGGATCACACCCACCAACTGTTTCTCAAGCATGGGATGACCCCCCTGGGCTATTGGGTGCCCTTGGAGGAAAAAGAGGGGGCCACCAACACGCTGTACTACGTCCTCGCCTATCCCAGCCGCGCGGCGCGCGACCGCAGTTGGAAGTCGTTCAGCGACGACCCTGCCTGGCAGAAGGTGCGAACCAATAGCGAAGCCAACGGCCGTCTGGTGGAGCGGGTCGAGGAGAAGTTCCTCCAAGCCACCGACTACTCTCCGGCGATCAAGCCTGACCGTGCCGGCGAGCCGCGGACCTTTGAATTGCGCACCTATACCGCCGCGTCCGGGCGGTTGGGGGCGCTCAACGCCCGGTTCCGTGACCATACGCTCGCGCTCTTTGCCAAGCACGGCATCACCAACGTGGCCTATTGGAATCCCGCCCCGGGTCAACCTGGCGCGGACGAGACGTTGATCTACCTGTTGGCCCACCGGAGCCGGGAAGCGGCGGACGCCTCCTTCAAGGCGTTCGGCCAGGATCCCGACTGGAAGCAGGCCCTTAAAGACTCCGAAACCAAGGCGGGCGGACCCCTCACGGTCCCGGGGGGTGTTAAACGCCTGTTCCTGACGCCGACGGACTACTCGCCGATGCGATAAAAGCGTTGGGCTGCAATTGTTTAGGGTTCGAATCCTCAGCTGTGCCTGAATCCAGCCGGGGTCCGGTGCCGGACAAAAGTGAAGGACCGGGCTTCCAAGACGAAAAGAGAGCTTGCCAAAGGGTCAGGGAGGGGCGTAATCTCCCGGCTCTTTTGGTACCGCCGGGCATGTCGGCGGGAGGGGTCGCTATTGGCTTAAGGCGGCCCACGACAAACGAAAACCGAGTTTATGGCAGTAAGAATTCGCTTGAAGCGGGCCGGCGCGAAGAACGCCGCGGCCTATCGCATCGTGGTGGCCGACGGCCGCAGCCCGCGCGACGGCGCCTTTATCGAAGAAATCGGCTGGTATAAGCCGGTCGAGAAGGAGCCGAACTACTCTTTGAATCTGGAGCGCGCCAAGTACTGGGTGTCCAAGGGCGCGCAACCCAGCGAGACGGTGGCCAGCTTCATCAAGCGCGCCGCCAAACAGGCTGCGGCCTAGACCTGCGCGCCATGCAGGCCTGGCTCGAATACGTGGTGAAGGGCCTGGTGGACCACCCCGAGGCCGTCACCGTGACTCCCGTGGAAAAGGGAGGCACCACGATCTATGAGATGCGCCTTGATCCCGATGACGTCGGCAAGATCATCGGGAGGCAGGGGGCGACCATTCACGCGCTGCGCGCATTGCTGCTGGTCGGCAGCGCCCGCAAGGGCAAGCGCTGTTCGCTCGACATCGTGGAAGAAGAAGACGCGCCGCTGCGGGCATAAGGCGGCGGTGGTACCTGGCGAGCGGAGCGCGGCTCCGCCTGCGGGCCGGACATGAAAATCGACGTGCTCACGCTGTTCCCGGGCATGTTCACCGGCCCGCTGGACGAGAGCATCGTCCAGCGCGCCCGCACCAGCGGGCGGTTGGATTTGCAGTTGCACAATTTGCGGGACTACACGCATGACCGGCACCGGACGGTGGATGATCGACCGTTCGGAGGTGGACCGGGGATGCTGCTGAAGCCCGAGCCGATCTTTGAAGCGGTGGAACATCTGCGACGGGAAGACACGCGGGTGGTGCTGATGTGCCCCACCGGACGGGTCTTCACGCAGGCGCGGGCGCGCGAACTGGCGGCCCTGCCCCATCTGCTCTTGCTCTGCGGGAGCTATGAAGGGGTGGACGAGCGGGTCAGAGAGGCCCTGATTCACGACGAGCTCTCCATCGGCGATTTTGTGCTCACCAACGGGGCACTGCCGGCGATGGTGGTGATCGATGCCGTGACCCGGTTATTGCCGGGAGTTTTGGGCGACGACCACAGTGCCGTGGACGAGTCCTTCAGCCATGGCTTGCTGGAGTACCCTCAGTACACCCGTCCCGCCGAGTTCCGTGGGATGAAAGTGCCCGAGGTATTGCTCTCCGGCCACCACGCGGAAATCGAAAAATGGCGGCGCGACCAGGCCCGGCAACGGACCGCCGCGCGCCGGCCCGACCTGCTCCCGGCGGCAGTTGCAGCCACGGCTCAGGACAACTTAGAGACAACTTAAGTATATGAACCAGGCATTATTGGACAAAATCGAGGCGAAGCAGTTTCGCAAGGACCCCCTCGTCTTTAGCGTGGGCGACACGGTCCGGGTTCACACCAAGGTCGTGGAAGGCGACAAGGAACGCATTCAGGTTTTTTCCGGCGTCGTAATCGGCCGCCGTGGTCACGGCATTAACGAGACCTTCACTGTGCGGCGCATCAGCTATGGCGAAGGCGTCGAACGCGTCTTCCCGGTGCATTCCAACCGCATCGACCGCCTCGAAGTTGAGCGTCAGGGCGCGGTTCGCCGCGCCAAGCTGACCTATCTGCGCAAGCGCGTCGGCAAGGGTGCCGTGGCCGTGAAGGAGAAGGAGAACGCCAGCGCGAAGCAGGCGGCGGCTCCGGCTCCCGCGGCGGTGCCCGCCACCCCGGCGCCCGAGGCGCCGAAGGCCAGCTAGTCGCCGGATTTCCGGCAACCCTTTTTTTCTGCCAAGCGAGGCTCCCTGAGAGTCTCGCTTTTTTGCATTTCCCGCGCTGCCGGGTCGCGCCCGGGCGACTGCGGGCGGCCGGGGTCTGGAGCTTGCGCTCCGCCCGAAGCGGATGTAAGGGTACTCAGCACCTTGACACCGCCGCGGTCGGAATCTCTTTGCGCGCCCACTTGGCGCATGAGCGAGGCGCGGTCGTCCGGTCCAATCCAAGCATCGTGCTGCAAGTTCTGGTCATCGCGCTCCTGGTGGCGCTCGTGGGTGGCGGGTTCATCCTGCTTGGCTTGGTCGCATGGGGTTTTCTCGCCCGGGCCGAGCGGAGCAGAGGACTGGGACGCATCTTCTGGAAGGGAATTGGCACGGCGGCGTTGCTGCTGGTCATGGCGGCGGTCCTGTGGGCGGTCGGGCGCGGCGGGGGCGGGGGAGGCTACCTGGGAGCCTTCGGCCAGGTGGTGCTCATGGTCGGACT
>CAYYMW010000424.1:0-5671 GCA_964472515.1 uncultured Verrucomicrobiota bacterium
GGACAGATTGGGCGGCTCTACGGGCTGACCCACACCCCGCAGGTCTGCGTCATCGACCCCAAGGGCAAGCTGGCCTACCAAGGCGCCCTCGACGACCAAGCCAGTGCTTCGGGAGACCCCCGCACGGCCAAGAACCACGTGCGCGCGGCGGTCGAGGCCTTGATTGCTGGCCGACCAGTGCCCTTGATGGATTCCAAGCCTTACGGCACCCCGGTTAACTACGCAAAATAGCGCCCCCGGCCCCAGAACGGCAACGCCCTGTTCGAATTTTGCCTCGTCGCAACATTCGACTGGCCAAGCCCCAGCCGGACGCCTACATTCCGCCACCATGTTCGATGCAATTCGGCAGCAACTGACGGGTATTCGCGAGAAACTGACGCATCTACGGAGGTTTCTTTGACGTCCCGAGCCTGCAAAGACGCCTGAGCGAATTAGATGTCGAGATGGCCCGGGAGAGTTTCTGGAACAACCGCGAGCAGGCCCAGAAACTGATCGACGAGGCCAATACCATCCGGAAGAAACTCGATCCTCTGGCCAGCGCCGAAAAGCAAGCCGAGGACACCACCGTCATGCTCGAGTTGGCCGAGGAGGAACCGGAGGCGGCCCAACTGAAGCTCGAGAAGGAGATGGAAGCCGACCTCGGCCGCTTCCAGAAGGAGGTCGATGCCCTCGAACTCCGCCTTCTGCTGCAAGGCCCTTACGACAAGCACAACTGCATCCTGAGCGTCAACGCCGGCGCCGGGGGCACAGAATCGTGCGACTGGGCCAACATGCTGCTCCGCATGTACCAGCGCTGGTGTGAAATCCGCGGCTGGCAGGCGGAACTCACCGATGTCCTGCCGGCGGAAGTGGCCGGCATCAAGAGCGCCACCATCCTGATCACTGGCGAGAACGCCTACGGCTTCTGCAAGGCGGAACGCGGCGTGCATCGGTTGGTTCGCATTTCGCCATTCGACGCCAACAAGCGCAGGCATACCAGCTTCGCCAGCGTGGACGTCATCGCGGAAATTGAAGAGGATGGCGAACTGGTCATCCCGCCCACCGAACTCAAGGTCGACACCTATCGCTCCGGAGGCAAGGGCGGTCAGAACGTCAACAAGGTAGAGACGGCGGTGCGCATCACGCACATCCCCACGGGAGTGGTGGCCGCCAGCCAAAATCAGCGGTCGCAGCATCAAAACCGCGCCACCGCCATGAAGATGCTTCTTTCCAAACTCTTCGCCCAACGCCTGGACGCCCAGAAGGCTGACATGGAGCGCTTCTACGGCGAGAAGGGCAGCGTCTCCTGGGGCAACCAGATTCGCAGCTATGTGCTTCAACCCTACCGCATGGTCAAGGACCTGCGAACCGGGGTGGATACCAGTAACGTTCAAGCAGTTCTCGACGGCGACTTGGATGAATTTGTCAACGCCTGGCTGCGTGCCGGTTGCCCGCTCAAGCGCATGGCGGGAGTGCGGGATCTGGACGATGAATAGGCCCGACGGGCTCCTGCCGCTCGCATGAACATCCTCGACACCATCGTCGCGCAGAAGCAGATCGAAGTGGCCCGCCTGCCTCAGCGGGCGGTGACGCCTGCCGATCTGCGCAACACCGAGTCGACGGTCGGCGGTCGCCGCCCGTTTTTCGAGGCTTTGCGCACCCCCCGGCGCGGAAGCCTCGCTTTGATCGCTGAAGTCAAGCGCGCCTCGCCTTCAGTCGGCCTGATCCGTCCCGATTTCGATCCCGTCGCCATCGCCACGACCTACGAACGCGCCGGCGCCTCCTGCCTCTCCATTCTGACGGATGAGAAGTTCTTCCAAGGCAGCCTGGCTTACCTCAAAGCCATCCGCGCGACGGTGGACCTGCCGCTGTTACGCAAGGATTTCATTATCGATGAACGGCAGATCCTCGAAGCAGCCCAAGCCGGGGCGGACGCCATCCTCCTGATCGCCGCGATTCTGGATGACCGCCGGTTGCGAGGCTTCCTCGAACTCGCGGTCGCAGGCGGGCTGGACGCCTTGGTCGAGGTACATGATCTGGCGGAACTTGACCGCGCCCTCGACGCCGGCGCGCGCCTCATCGGGGTCAACAACCGGAACCTCAAGACTTTCAAAGTGGACCTGGACACCACCCGCCAGGTCGCCGAGCGACTTTTCGCCCATCCCGCGGGGAGGGAGTGCCTGTTGGTGGCAGAAAGCGGCATCCACCAACCCGCCGACGCCGTTAGGGTCTCGCGAGCAGGTGCGCGCGCCATGCTGGTCGGTGAATCGTTGATGCGCGAGCGGGACATTGCCGCCAAGGTCAACGAACTGCTCGCCGCCACGGCCTAGCCCCAATCGAGCCACATGCCCACTCGCGTCAAGATTTGCGGCATCACGAATGAAGAAGACGCGAAGGCCGCCGTCGCCGCTGGAGCGGACGCCTTGGGTTTCATCTTCGTTCCCGGCACCCCCCGGTTTCTCGCCCCTGAGCAAGCGGCCGAGATTATCCGCCGCCTGCCTCCCCTGGTAGCCAAGGTCGGAGTCTTCATGGATGCGGACGAAGCCGCCATCCGGAACGTGGTGGCACTCGCAGGCATCGACACCCTGCAATTCCACGGCGAGGAACCCCCCGAGTTTTGCCAGCGCTTTGCGCCGCTCAAAGTGATCAAGGCCTTTCGGGTGCGCAACGAATCGACGCTGGAGCAACTGCCCGCCTACCGCACGGATGCGTGGTTGCTGGACAGTTATGTCCCCGGCAAGGCCGGCGGTTCGAGCACGGCCTTCGACTGGGAGTTGGCCGTATCCGCCAACCGGTACGGCCAGCCGTTCCTGTTGGCCGGGGGCCTCACCCCCGCCAACGTCGCCAGTGCCGTACACCGGGTGCGCCCTTACGGGGTCGATGTCTCCAGTGGAGTAGAAGCGGTTCCGGGACGCAAGGACCACCTCAAAGTGGCGGAGTTTGTCCGTCAGGCAAAACTCGCGTAAGGCCGTCTACGGATCGAGTCCGAGCAACTCCGCCGGCGCCACCTCGATCTTCGCTGCGAGTTCCTCCGGCATCGGGACGGCTTTGAAGACTCCGTCGTGACTGGTGACGTAGACTACCGTGATGCTCCCCCGAGCCACCTCAACGCGTTCCTGGGTGCCGCTCTTCCAGAACCGAAACAGGTAGGACACCACCCGCGGACGCTTCTCCCGGACCAGCAACTGAACCTCCACCTCGTCTTCGAACCGGAGCGGGATGAAGTAATCACACTCGGCATGCACGCGCGGGAAGCCCTCAGGTTGGCGGTACTCGCCCAGCATGGCTGAAAAGCCGAGCGAACGGTAGAACGCGTGCTCGGCACTCTCCATGTACAAGAAGAAGTTGGAGAAGTGAACAATCCCAGCGGCGTCAGTTTCGGAAAACTCCACCCGGTGCCGGACAGTAAACTCGTAGGCCATCGTTGCGAAAACGCCCGGCGCGACTCGCGCTCAGGCCGCCGGGCTCACTCCGGAGCCGCTAGCAGCCGCCTGAACCACGCCGCCGAACACCCTCAGCATGCGCTTGGCCATCGCCTCCGTCGAGTACTCTGCGCGCACCGCCTGCTGCCCCGCCAACCCCATTCGACGCGCCTCTTGGGGACGCGCCAAGAGTTGTTCCCATGCTTCGCAAAGCGCTTGGGCGCTGCCGGGTTCGAAGAGCAAGCCTCCCCCTGTGGCCTCGATCAACTCCGGGAAGGCCGCGCAAGCAGGCTGAACCACCGGAACCCCGGCCGTCCAAGCTTCGAGCAAGTACAGCCCGAACGCTTCCCCGTAACTCGCGGGCACCGAGAACACGCTGAGCGACTTAAGGAAGTCGATCTTCTCGGCCCTCGACACGTTGGGGTGAAACGACACTCGCTCCGACAAACCGCTCTCAGCCAAGCGTGCCCGCAGTCTGCTCACAAACGGCTCATCCGATGGCCCGCAACTGCCCCCTACCTTGAGTCGCACCTTACCCACTTTGCCTCGCCGACACAGCCGCAGATAGGCTTCGACTACCAAGTCCAGGCCTTTCTCCGGGCACAGACGTGCGAAGTAGCCGATAACCGCCTCCCCCCCGGGTGGGGGGGAACTTCCACCTTCCGGGCGAGGGTAGCCTTCCAGTGAGATCCCGTTGGCAACCACCTGTACCCGTCCCCCGGCCAACTGAAGGTAACGCGCCATCTTCTCGGCGAAATACCGACTTGGTGCCACCAGGGCATCGGCCTCCCTCACACGCTCCCGCAACGTACCCCAGACCTCTTCCCGATTCTCTCGCGGCAGGGCCTCGACAAACGCATCCTCACCCTGCAGCATGCATACCACTGGGACCTTTAGCGTTTGGCGTAACCGTCGGATCATCCCTGCCAGCAACGCGTTAGACAGGCAGATGACGTCCGCCTTCGCCTGATCCGCCAACCACTGAATCAAGGTCTCCAATTCAGCCGCTTGATGGCCCGATTCACCCCGCAGCATCGATAGCGTCAGATCGCCTACCTCCTCAGGACGGGTGCGACCAGCGTAGCCACCGGCCCACTTCAACAGGCGTGGATGAGCAAGCGGACGGCGCAGCCAACCAGGCAAACCCCTGAAGAACCGCGACTTCTGGGCCAGATACACATTGATCCCCCCGAAGAAGATGGGGGTTTCCACCGAGGCCGGGGCCTCGTCCAGCTTGATGGGAAGGTACAGGGGAACCGTCAGGGCATCATGGCCCATCGACCTTAGGGCATGCACCAAAGCGTTGTCGCGGTGGCAGTTGCCGCAATGCATGTCCCCCGCACCGGGGGTTATCTGAACAATCTTCACAACGGTACTAAACGGCAACACGGGACGAATCACCAGCGGAGCCAAAAACATGCAAACCGTTGCAGGAAACCGTCTTGCGCGTTGCCACATCACTCTACATCAAGGCCTCCGAAAGTCCAACCAACTCCCGTCACGGACTACCCTCGGAACATAACGTCCCGGCCACACTTGACGAAACCGGGGAGGGACGACCATCATTAAACCGGCATTGTATGGCAGGTTCACGGAAACGAGGCCTGACGCGGGACCAGCGTCGGAACCTCGATATCGAAATTGGTTTTCTGGAAGGACTCACCCGGCGGGATCCGGAGTATGCGGATGCTCTGCGCATCTTGGCCGAGGACTACACCCGCCGCGGCCGCTATCTGGACGGGCTCAAGGCCGACCTGAAGCTTTCGCAATTGCTGCCCCGCGATCCCTTGGTCTACTACAACCTGGCGTGCAGTTGCTCGCTTGCCAACGACCACCAGCAGGCTTACGACGCGCTGAACCGCGCCATCGACCACGGCTATCGGGACTTCCGCTGGCTCACCAAGGACCCCGATCTGGCCGCGTTCCGCAAGCACGCCCTCTATCGGAAGCTGCGCCTCCGAGTCCGCGAGATGCAAATCCGCATCGCCTGACGAAGCCATCCCGATCACGACTCGTGCCACCGGCCGAACCGGCGTTGCTTGGCTCAGGATGGTTCAACCATCTACGCGCCGGTTCAGGAGCGTGATTCGCACGATCCCCGACCAGCGATTCCCGCTTGTCCTCCGGCTGAGTCCGTCTGAGAATGGTGCCGCCACGCCGTGCCGACCGCGTGGAAGAAGCGCATTCATGACTCAACTCTCGTCTGCGGTCTGCCGGGCCTGCGGGTTCGCCTTGCTCGCCCTCTCGGCTGCCCTCCCCTGCCCTCCCGT
>CAYYMW010000425.1:0-5635 GCA_964472515.1 uncultured Verrucomicrobiota bacterium
GGGGGGCGGGCACCTCCAAGACCGTGGTCTCGCCGCAGTGCGGACAGGGAATCGCCTGGCCAGCGGCTGTCTGCGGAAACTCGAGATGATTGCCGCAGTGCTGGCATCCGCATTTGGCAAAGCCCGGGTCGCTCATGGGTTTTGCCCATTAGAGCGGGCTCCAGCGGGAGAGACAACTGAATTCCTTCCCTCGGGGCTCCCCCGGCCCGACTTTCAACCGCCCTGAGAGCCGGTGGCGCTTGGGGATCGCCCAAGCTACCCCGGTAGGTTCCCCTGCCCGTCGAACATCAATGTGGCGGGCGGGCCGAGCTCGACCAGAGGGGTGCGGCTGCTCAACGCACGGCACGCCGGTGACATCTGGAACTGCTCGACGGAGAGGGTGTCGCGCACACGGACCACGCGCGCCTCGGCAGGGTCCGGCAGCGCCAAGGTCCGCAGGGCCACCTCGATCGCCTCACGGTCTGTGGCGAAATGCAGGGGGAGCTTGACGCTCTGGAAGGAGATGGCCGTCAGCGTATTGACCCGGGTAACCTCCCAATTGATGGCGTTGACGAGGCGGGTGGTGGTGAAGTCGGCCATCCCGATGCCAATCGCATTTCCACCGGACTCGGGGGTCAACTCCCGCACGATCAGGCGGCGGATGCGCGGGGGCGGCTGGCGGTCGAGGTCCTTCAATGAATAACCGTGGACCGTGCGGCCGATGACGGCGGGGTCCATCCCCGTGCCGCTGATGTTCTTGCCCATGCGGTCAACAATCAGGAGATCGAAATCGTCGAAGGGGAGCCGGGGCATGAGCTGACCGGCCTCGGCGCAGAGCGTCGGCTCGCGGGACCGCAGCTCGGCGGCGGGCACACCCACGATCCGGGCCGTTTCGTGCCGCTGGTTCTCGATGATCGCCAACCCTCCCGCCAAGGGGACTTTAGGCAGCATGAGGTCCGCCAATTGGAGCAGGACCTCCTCGTAGCCCAACCGGGAGGCGGTGGCGTGGTAATTAGAGGCGCCGGCGTGCTTGCCCAAGCCCACGACCAGCATCTTCAAGAGTCCACTGCCCACAGTCCCGGAGAAGTCGGTATGCGGCTTCACCCGGTTGATCAACAGGATCGCGTCGGCCTCCAACGCTGCGGCGGCAAACGGCGCGCGCAAAGGCCCCGTCCCCGCGCTCAGGTCCACCGTCTCCATGCCCGCGCGCACCGGCACTCCCAGGGCCGCTTCGGAAATCCCGTACCTGGCCAGAATGGCAAGCTGGCCTTCAGGCGTGCCGCCGCCATGGCTGCCCATGGCCGGCACCAGAAAGGGACGCAGCCCAAGGCCACGGAGTCGGTCGAGAGCGGCCTTGACGATGACCGCCAACCCGGTGATGCCCCGGCTTCCCACTGCCACCGCCACCGTCGCCCCGCGTGGCAACGGGGTTACGATGGGGGCAAGCTCGCGCTCCACCGCGGCCGGCAAATCGAGCGCGGGAGTAAGGGGAAACACCTGGCGCACGGCCAGCATTTCCGGCAGCAATCCGTCTTGCATGCGGGCAATCTGCCTCACCGGACCGGCACCGTCCATGCTCAATCCGCGCCAGGCGGCGAGTCCAGCGCTCGCCTCACCCGCTCCAGGAGTTCCCGGCTGGAGAAAGGCTTGCGGAGCACGTCGGACTGCGGAGTGGGGTCAACCGGGGCGGCATCCCCTTCCCTGGTGTAGCCGGTGGCGAAGAGGATGGGCAGCCGGGGACGGAGAATGCGGATGGCCTGCGCCGCCTCCCGCCCTCCGGCCCGGGGCATCACCAAATCCAAGAGGGCCAGATCGAAGGCCTCCGGTTCGAGATGAAACAGGCGCAACGCCTCCTGGCCGTCGCCCGCCGCCACCACCCGATA
Source organism: uncultured Verrucomicrobiota bacterium (assembly GCA_964472515.1). Taxonomy (GTDB): domain Bacteria; phylum Verrucomicrobiota; class Verrucomicrobiia; order Limisphaerales; family J093; genus CAYYMW01. Next base: position 1,863 of record CAYYMW010000425.1, read on the forward strand.
ACCCGCACGTTCGAGGATGCGGATGGTCAGGGCGCGGACCATGGGTTCATCCTCCGCCACCAGGATGGTCTCGCGTCCGCCCGGCAGGGCGGGGGCAACCGCGGGTGCGGGTGCAGCCGCGGGCTGGACGGCCGCGCTGGCGGGAAGGTGAATCCGGAAGGTGGCCCCGGCCCCCGGTTCGCTCTCCACCGTAATAAAGCCTTGGTGCTGCCGTACGATGCCGTAGACAGTGGCCAGACCGAGGCCCGTGCCCTTGCCGACCTCCTTGGTGGTGAAGAAAGGCTCGAAGATGTGCTCCCGGACTTCGGCAGACATGCCTTGTCCGTTGTCGGACACCACCAGCACGACAAACCGCCCTGGGCGCGCCTCCGGCTGGTGCCGGCAGGCCGCCTCGTCCAGCGTCAGCAAGCGGGTCTGGAGCGTCAACCGCCCGCCGCGCGGCATGGCGTCCCGGGCGTTGACGCAGAGATTGAAGATGACCTGTTCGATCTGGCCGGGATCCGCCATCACCACCGGCAAGCCCGGCTCGCTTTGAACCGAGCACTCGATGTGCTCGCCGATCAAACGGCGGATCATCTTCATCAAACTGGCCACCAGTCCGCCGAGCTGGACGGGGGCGGGCCGCATGACCTCGACCCGGCTGAACGCCAGCAATTGACGGACGAGATCCGCCGCCCGCGAGGACGCGCGGTGGATCTCACCCAAGGCCTCGAACCCGGGATGACCGGGCTCCAGCCGGTCCCGGGCCAAGTCGAGATTGCCCACAATCACCTGGAGGAGGTTGTTGAAGTCATGGGCGACGCCACCGGCCAACTGGCCCACCGCCTCCATCTTTTGGGCTTGGCGCAACTGGCGCTCGAGACTCGCTCGCTCAGTCACGTCATGCTTGACCGAGACATACCCCAACAGCACGCCGGAGGGATCATGGATGGGAGCGATCGTGCCTTCTTCCTCGATGAGCTGGCCGTCCTTGCGGCGGTTGACCAGCCGGCCGGTCCAAACCTGCCCGGCTCGGAGGGTGGCCCACATGTCGCGGTAGAACGCGGGGCCTTGCTTGCCGGATTTCAGCAGGCTGGGGTTGCGTCCCATCACCTCGGCACGCGGGTAGCCGGTCAAACGCTCGAACGCGGGATTGACGTAACGGATGCGCCCCTCCGGATCCGTGATCAGAATGTCCTCGGCCGCCTGTTGGACAGCAGTGGCCAAGTGACGAAAGTCGCTTTCGGCCAGGCGGGTGTCGGTGATGTCCTGCACCGTCCCGACCAGGCGTTGCGCGCGGCCATCGGGGTCCCGCACAATCTCGGCCCGCTCCAGCACGATGCGCAGGTCGCCGTCCGAACGCAGTATCCGGTGCTCGAACTGGTAGGCGTCTCCCGAGGCCACGGCCTTGTGGGAGGCGGCCAGCAAACCGGCCTGGTCGTCGGGGTGCACCGCCTCCAAAAAGGCGGCGAGCGTTGCCTCCGGCTGGCCCGGCACCCGGCCGAAGATCCGATACACTTCCTCCGACCACCAGAGCGGATTGCGCGTCCACTCGGCGGGATACAACAACTCGACCTCCCAACTCCCCAGATGGGCGATGCGCTGCGCTTCGGCCAACCGTGCCTGGCTGCGCCGCAGCCGTTCCTCCGCCTCCTTGCGCGCGGTGATGTCCGTGTGGGTGCCGATCATCCGGACGACTTCGCCGGCTCCGTTCCGCTCCACCACCTTGCCGCGGCTGAGCACCCACAGCCACCGGCCTCCCAGCATGAGCATACGGAATTCGCTAGCGTATTCCGCGCCGGGCGTGGACCAGACCCGTCGAATCGCCGCCTCGGCCGTCCCCAGATCGTCGGGATGCACTCGCGCCCGCCACTCTTCGTAAATGCCCGGAAAACCGGCGGGTTCGTACCCCAGCATCGTATAGTAGCGGGGGCTGAAAAACGCCTGCCCTGACGGCACGTGCCAATCCCACAGACCGTCGTTCACCGCCTCCAACGCCAGCCGGAGCCGCTGTTCGTTCTCCTCCAAGCGGCGCTGGAGCCGCGCTCGCTCGGTAACGTCGTTGGCCAGGACAATTTCGGCCGGGCGTTCGCCAAAGGTCAGGGTATGCGAGGTAATTTCGACGTCGATGATCGTGCCATCCTTCCGGCGGTGCCGCCAGACCCCCGCGCGGTCCAAGCCCTCGCGCACGCGGGCCACATTCGCCAGCAGCGCCGGAACATCCTCGCGCGGCCGGATGTCGCTGATGCGCATGGCAAGGAACTCCTCGCGTGAGTAGCCGTAGTGCTGGATGGCCGCCGGGTTGACCGCCAGGAACTCGAGCGTCGTGAGATCGTACACCCACATCGGGTGGGGATTGGCCTGGAACAGCAAGCGGTAGTTGCTCTCGCTCTGGCGCAGGGCTTCCTCGGCGGCCAGGCGGTCGGAGATGTCGCGCACGGCGGCGAAGAGCATCCGCCGTCCGTCCCAGTCAGCGGTGGCACTGCGAATCTCGACTGGAACGACGGACCCGTCCTTGCGCTTGTGCCGCCGCAGCGAAACGTGCCGTTCACCTGCACGCACCGCGCGCTCGGTCTCATCGGGTTCGGTGGAAAGTTCCGAGACCCTCAGGCGCAGCAACTCGGGCAGCGAATACCCGTAGAGTCTCGCGGCCGCCTCATTGGCGTCCAGCACCGCCAAGCTCTCGGTGTCGATGGACAACAGCGCGTCGGGATCGAGGTTGAACAAGTCATGGTAGCGCCGCTCCGTCTCGGCCCGGACCTGCTCGACCCGGCGGCGGGCGCGCGCCGCAAGACTCCGCCACAGCAACGCGGCTCCCAATCCCATGGCGGAGAGGAGACCCAGCAGCGCCAGGGCCAGGAGCAGCACCTGCTCGCGGGGCGGCTCTTCGAGCTCGGCGCGGTCGACTTTCGCCAGGATCCGCCAACCGGTGTCGGGGACGGCCCGCACCGCCCCGACCACGCCCCGCCCGCGATAATCGGCGCCGCGCACGATGCCGCTCGGCACCGACAGAGCCCGCGCGGTCACCGCGTTGGAGTGCGTCAACGGGGCGCGCGCCACCAAGGCCAGACCGCCCTGGTGGCGCAGTTCGTTCAACACCAGGACCTCCTCCCCGGCCGGGCGCAGCAGCATGGTTTCAGCGCTGGGGCTGGGCACCGGCCAGGTCTGCAGCAGGGGGTACAACTGTCGTGTGGGATTGACCCAAACCACCAGGTAGCCGAGCGGGTCCGGAGACGCACCCGGGGTGCTCGCGGCCACGGGAATGACCAGAGCGATGGCTGGCTGCGGCTTGCCCGCCGGACCGGGTTTGAGGAGGAAGAAGTCGGTCAACAAGGGCGCGGTGAGGCCGGCGCCCGGTGGCTGAGCGGCCTGAAGCAACGCGTCGCCGCCGTGGACATCGCCCGGGAAGGCCGCCACCAACCGCCAGTCGCGATCGACCACGACCATCGCCTCGTAGGCGTGCCGTTGCCGGAAGCCCGCGGCCAAATCCGTGAGCTGCGTGCGAGCGACGGCCAAGTCGCGTCCGGTCAGAATGTCCTCGTTCCAGCGGCGGACCGACGGATCGCGGAAGAGGAACTCGGCATCCGAGAGCCGTTCCTGCCGCCACTGGGTCACTTGGTCAAGCTTGAGCTGGACGATGGAAGACAACTGGCCTTCGGCGGAGGCCCGCAAGTGAGCCCCCAAGTGCCGGTAATACCCGTAGGCAGCGGCAAGCACCGCCGTCAGCGCCAGACCCAGGGCGAGCGCCAGCAGCGGACGCAGGCGGTGGGTAACTCTCTGCGTCTGCATATGAC
>CAYYMW010000426.1:0-5630 GCA_964472515.1 uncultured Verrucomicrobiota bacterium
GGGGCGGGCTTGGCGCCCGCGAGGCGGGCCAGGGTGGCGGCGGCGGGATAGAGATCGACCGCCCCGGGGACGATGTTTTTCAGGTCGGGCCCCGCCATCTGGTAACCCTCCTGCGCGCGCGCCCGCAAATCGTCCACGGAAGCCAGGCGGAGGGGAGTGTGGTTGTGCCAGACGTGCTTTTTCACCTCGCCCAAGGCGAGGTAGAACTCACCGCGCTGGGCGTCCACGGCGATGGCGAAACGACCGTCGGCGCTGGCCTCGGCCAACTGCGCGGCCAGACAGTCAATGCTCGAAACGCCCATGACGCCCACTCCCTTGCCGAAGTGCCAGCCTTGGGCCAGGGAGATGGCGGCCCGAATCCCCGTGTAGCTGCCCGGCCCCAGGCCGAGGGCAAGGAGGCTGACCTCGTCGCGGGTTGCGCGGGCCTGCGCCAGCGCGCGGTCAATCAACCCAAAGGCGCGGGTGGCCCGGCCGCCGGCGTCACTCGCCAACCCCCAGCGCGTCGGTCCGGCTGATCGCGAGCCAAGTTCGACAAACGCCGCGCTCCGCAAGACGGAGGAAAACTCAAGCGCCAAAATCTTCATAGGCAAGCCGACGGTTTCGATCGTTGTATTGGGCAATCCAGACCCAGCGAAGCCGCCTGGTAAACGGCCAGTTGCCGGACACACCGCTTTTTTCGTTCTGTTGGGCGGGATTCCCTGCCGCCGCCAGCCACTCCCGACCCCATGGGAGCGCTTCCAAACCCCATCTTTCAAACCACTCCACCGCGACCACCGCGCCATGGTCAGTCAGCGCCTCTTCGAGGCCAGCGCGGCGGACTTCTGTTGCCGAGCATAGCCGGTACAGGTCCAGATGCAAGAGCGGGCACCGCCCCCCCTCATATTCGTGCATTAACCCAAACGTGGGGGAATGCACGCGCCCCCGGCAGCCCACCCCCCGCGCCAGGCCGCGCACCAACTGCGTCTTGCCCGCGCCCAGGTCGCCGCTCAAGCCGAAGACCCAGCCGGGCTCCGCCGCCTGCCCCCAGGCTTCACCCAAGGCCAGCGTCTGCTCCGGAGTCTCCAAAGTGAGTGTAACCATGGACATTAAGCTCAGAGGTTCCGCGGTCGTCGCGCAGGCGGAGGCCGGGTTCGGCGGTGATCCGCCCGACGCAGCTCAAACGCTCGTCGGGAAACCGGCCGCGCCAGGCGTCGAGCAACCGCACCGCCTCGGCGGCGGGGAGGCTGAAGAGCAACTCGAAGTCCTCGCCGTCGGTCAACGCCGCCAGCAACGGGCGCTTGTGCGCGCGCCGGCCGGGACGCCCTTCCCCGGGCTCGCGCGCCTGCCGGCGCGCCGCCCGGCTGATGGGGATGGCGCGGGCGAGCAACTCGGCCCCCACCCGGCCCGCGTTCAAGAGGTGGCGCAGGTCGCCGGCCAGTCCGTCGCTCAAATCCATCATGGCGTGGATCGGGAACTGTTCGGCCAGCCACCGGGCTTCGGCCAGCCGGGGGACGAAATCCAGGTGCTTGCCGAGGATCGATCCGCCCAACTCGCCCGTCACGAACAACGCGTCGCCAGGCTGCGCGCCCGCGCGGCCCACCCAGCGGTCCCGCGGCACCGTGCCCACCATCGCCACCGAGACGAGCAGACGTTCGGGGTTCGTGGTGGTTTCGCCCCCGACAATGGCCACGTCATGGCGTCGCGCCGTCTCGCTCAAGCCGGCGTAGAAGGCCTCGAGCCGCGCCGGGTCGTACTGCGGCGGGGCCGCCAGGGTGATGACCGCGCTGTGCGGGGTGCCTGCCATGGCGGCGATGTCGCTCAGGCACCGCGCCAACGCCTTGTGCCCGGCCTTCTCCGCCGGCGTCTCCGGCAGAAAATGCACGCCCTCCACCACCGCGTCGGTCTTGAACAGGAGGAAGCGCCCGGGAATGCCCAAGTCCAGCACCGCGCAGTCGTCGCCCGGCCCGGCAATCACCGACGGATGGGACGGCAGGTTTCGGGTGAGGAGCGCGATGAGTTCGAACTCGTTCATGGGACTCAGGAGGCCGCCGTCCGGGCGCCCTCCCACAGAATCCAAACGTAGTTGGCCAGGTTGAAGCACCCATGCGTGACCATGGGGGCGAGCAGGCTCCCGGTGCGTTCGTAGAGCATCGTCAGGATGATGGCGAAGAAGGTCAGCGGCAGGAACGTGAGCAGATTGGCGTGAGTGGCGGCGAAGATCAGCGCGGTCAGCCAGAGCGCCAGCCGGGGATAACCGGCCTGCTTCAGCGAAGGGTAGAGCACCCCGCGGAACACCATTTCCTCCACCAACGGCGCCAGGGCGACCGCCGTCACCCCCAGCACGATTCGTTCCGGCAGGTTGGTCGAGGCGCGCAAGGTCAGCACCGCTTGCTGGGCCTCCGCCGGCAGTGAGAAGCTTTCCAGCAGCAGTTGGGACAGGTACATCATGCCCAGATTCACCGGAAACACCACCACAGCGCTCACCACCCCCACCCCCAGCACCTGCGGCAGGCCCGCCGGGCGGAGTCCGAAGGCCTCGGCCCAGGAGGTGCGGTTCTCGCGCATGAACTCCCACAACCGCCAGAGGGTATATCCATGAAAGACGAGGGTGCCGCCCACCGAGAGGGCAAAGCGCCGATGGTCGGATGGCGCCCCTGGCAGGAGGCGATCCAGCAGCAGGGTTGCCAAGGCCAACCCAGCCACGCCGGCCAGGAGAGTCATCAGCAACCGCAGCACGGACTCCGGGGTCCATGACTTGGCCATCAACATCGTCATCAGCCTAACCCGCCCGGCGAAACCTGACGACCAGAAAAGCGGCCCATGGCCACCGCCCGGACCAACCGGCACACCCGGGCGGACCGTTCCTCCGGCCTGCGCCCGTTTTGGCGTGCAGCCAGGGCCACCTGCCCGCACAATAGGCGCGGGTGACGCCGGATGCCTGCCCGCAGGGCGCGCGGCACGCAACCCGCCTGACCCGAGAGACACCATGGCCAACACGGCTGCCAGCATTCTGATCGCCACCGAAATCACCGTGCGGTACGGAGACCGCGCCGTGCTGGACGGGGCGACCTTGGACGTCAATGAAGGGGACCGGATCGGGTTGGTGGGCCGCAACGGCTGCGGCAAGACCACGTTTCTGCGCATCCTGGCCGGGCTGCAGGCGCCGGATCAGGGCGACGTGACCCGGCGGCGCGACCTGGTGTGGAGCTACCTGCCCCAGGACTTTGCCCTCAACCCGGCACGGAGCGTCTACGAGAACATCCGCGAAGGCGCGCGACATGTGCTGGACCTGATCCGGGAGTTCGAGGCCCTGCCGGCGCACTCGAAGCGCCATGAGGATCTGGAGCATCGCATCGCGGCACTGGAAGGGTGGACCCTCGACCAGCGCATTGCCACCGCCATGTCGCATCTCAACTGCCCCGACGGAGAGCGGCGGCCGGACACTCTCTCTGGCGGCGAGAAGCGCCGCGTGGCCATGTGCCGGGCGATCGTGTCGCGCCCGGATTTTCTGATCCTGGACGAACCGACGAATCACCTGGACCCGGAGTCCATCGAGTGGGTGGCGGAGTTCCTGGAGCACTTCGACGGGACGTTTCTGGTGGCCACGCACGACCGGTACTTTCTGGACCGCGCGGTGACGAGGATGGTCGAGCTGTCGGACGGGCGTTTCTTCCGGCATGACGGGAACTACACCGATTACCTGCTGGACAAGGCGGAACGACAGGCGGCGGATGCGGTGGTGGAGCACAAGCGCCAGATGTTCCTGAAGAAGGAACTGGCGTGGGTGAGGCAGGGGCCGCGCGCCCAGCGCAGCAAGCAGAAGAACCGGTTCGAGCGCTACTACGACACCGCCGCCGAAGCAGGCCCCACGGTGGAGGAGGATGTGGAATTGTGCATCCCCCCGCCGCCGCAACTGGGGAACCGGGTGGTGGAGTTGAGCGGCCTGGGGATGGAACTGGGCGGGCGAACGCTGTTCCGCGGGTTCAACTTCGTCTTCGAGAACGGGCAGCGGATCGGGGTGGCCGGGCGCAACGGTCTGGGCAAGACCACGCTGCTGCGGCTGATCATCGGGGATCTGGCCCCGACCGAAGGGGCGGTCAAGGTCGGGCTCCTGACCCGGTTCAACTATGTGGACCAGGGACGGCTGCAACTCCGGGAGGAGCGGACGGCCCTCGAAGAAGTGGCGGACGGCACCGAGTATGTCGCCTTCGGCGAGGGACGCTTGTCGCTGCGGGCCTATTTGAAGCGGTTCCTGTTCACCGACGACCGGCTATCGACGCAGATCAAGTACCTCAGCGGCGGCGAGCGCAGCCGGCTGTTGCTGGCACGCATCCTGAAAAACGGCGGCAATTTCCTGATCCTCGACGAACCGACGAACGACCTTGATCTGGCGACGCTGCGGGTGCTGGAGGAGGCGTTGATCGCGTTCCCCGGCGTGGTGCTCGTCGTGAGCCACGACCGTTACTTCCTGAATCGCGTCTGCACGGACGTGCTGGCGTTCGAGGGCGATGGCCGGATCGCGCACAGCGTGGGCGATTACGACTACTACCTGGAAAAGAAGGCGCGGGCGGCGGAGGCGGCAGCCCGGGAAAGCGCGGCCATCCTGGCCACCAACCAAGCCTCCCCGCTGGCGCAGAGCGCGGCTGCCAAGACCGCCCGACCGCCCAAACCACGCAAGCTGACCTTCAAGGAAGCCCGCGAGTTGGAAGGCATGGAAGCGCAAATCCTCGCTGCGGAGGCCGAGATCGCCCGGATCGAGGGTCTGTTCGCCTCGCCCGACTTTCACCGCACCCACGCCACGCAGACCAACCAGCTCAAGGCCGACCTCGAGGCCGCTAAAACCAGCCTGGCGCAACTATTTACGCGCTGGGAGGAGTTGGAGGCGATCCGTCTGGCTTCGCCGGATGCACGGGCTGGTTGATCCGGAAACCCTTCAGTTCGGCGTAGAGGGATTGGGCCAGACCGGACTTGGCGAAGCCGATCGTCTTCGCGCCCTTGACGCCGAAGTGCTTTTCGAAGTCGGCGGGCAGGTAACGCTGCACCACCGGGTAATGGCGGAATTCCCTCAGCACCTCGTCGCGAATGCTCTCCGCGATGTCCTCGGTGATCAGGACAAAGTGGAGGTTGCGCTTGCTCATCAGGAGCTTCTCCCGGCCAACGAGCAGAATGCCCGTGCGCAGCACGAACGGGAACAGCCGCTCCACGGGAGGGGCCGGTTTCGCCTGGGGCTCGTCGCTCATCAGGCCACCTTGACCTTCACCTTGCGCCCCTTGATCTGGGTGCGGTTGAGCTTGGAGAGGATGGCGTTGGCGTGCTCGCTGGCCACCTCCACGAACAAGTGGCGCTCGCGCACGTCGATCCGGCCAACCACCTGCCCCGGCAAACCCGTTTCGCCGGCAATCGCGCCCAGCACGTCGCCGGGGGCAATCCCCATCTCCTCACCGAGGTTCATGTGCAGGCGGGTGAAAGCGCCGGCGGGCGGGCGGGGCCCCTTGGGCGGCTTGACCGGAGCCGGCTTCGGTTGGGTGGCGTCCAACTGTGCCCACGGCGGCCCGACCTTGCGCGGCCGTTTCGCCGGCGCCGGAACCGGGACCTCGGGCTGCACCATCGCCAGGATCTCCTGATCGGAGTAGGTCCGCTCGGGCGCGGGT
>CAYYMW010000427.1:0-5613 GCA_964472515.1 uncultured Verrucomicrobiota bacterium
CGGGAAACGCCGCCCGGCTGGGGCCGGTGTTGCTGGCGGTGACGTGCCCGACCACTTCCGGATGCCGCGCCTGGATGGCCTGCAACCCCGCCAGCAACACCGGCCCCAGCCGGGCGGCGTTTCCCGTCAGGTCTTCCGTGACGATCTTGCGGATGCTCGCCAAAGCTGCCGCGCAGCAGACCGGGTTGCCCGTGTGGGTGCTGGTCATCGAGCCCGGCGGGAACTGGTCCATGATGGCTTCCCGGCCGATGACCGCGGACAAGGGCAGGGAACTGCTGATCCCCTTGCCGCAGCAGATGAGGTCGGGCGTCACGCCAAAATGCTCGAAAGCCCAGAACTTGCCCGTGCGGCCGAACCCGGCCTGGACTTCGTCAAAAATCAGCACCACTTGGTGGCGGGCGCACCAGGCGGCCAGCTCGCGGACGTACTCCACCGGGGCGAAGTCAGGCCCGACTCCCTGGTAGGTTTCCATCATCACGCCGGCGATGTCTTCCGGACCCAGGCCGCGTTCCTGCAGGGCGTTCAGGAACGTCCCAAAGTCCGTGGCGGTCTGCCAATAGCCGTCGGGGAAGGGCACGTTGAGAATCGCGGGATCTTCGTTGACGATCCACGCCTTCTGGCCGGCCATGCCCCCCGCTTGTTGCGCTCCCAGGGTGCGGCCGTGAAAACCCCGTTGGTAGCCCACGATGCCGATCTTGCGGCGTCCCCCCACCCGGATCCCGTTCGCCCGGGCCAGCTTGAGGGTGCATTCGGTGGCCTCCGACCCCGTGGTAAGTAGAAAGACCTTCCTGAGGCCTTCCGGCGCAAGCTCCGCAAGGCACTTCACCAGTTGCGCCCGCTCCTCGCTCGGAAAGACGTAATTGTGCAACAGGCCGCTCTCGACCTGCTCCACGATGGCCCTGCGGATGGCTGGCACACCGTGGCCGGCGTTGGTCACCAGCACGCCGCTGGACCAGTCCAGCCAACGGTTGCCGTATTTGTCGTAGACCGCGATGTCCTCCGCCCGATCCCAGACGATGGGCGGCTGGCCGCGCATGGACTGCGGCTCGAACTGGCGCAGCGTCTCGAGGACAGCCACGGAATCGGGGTGTGGCAAGGGGGTGGCGATGCGCCGGTACTGGGTTTCGACCGGCGGGACCGTCCGTGGTTGGATGCTGAATTCTTTGCCCATGGAATGCCTCGAGAAGGAAGCCGCCGATTCGCTCAGATCGGCTTGTCGTAGATTCTGCTGAAGACCCCTGCGGGTCCCTCGGCGGCCCGGTTGGGATCAATGATCGTGATGCCGTCGTCACCGAAACGCGCAGTGACCGGCGCGCCCCGGCCCGCCTGGAGATACGCAAAGTTCAAGTCCCGCACCAACCGCGCCGCATGCACGATGGCCACGGTGATCCGGCCCTCTTCCGCGGTTGGGTAGCTGCCCGCGACCTCCGCCAAACTGGCTTGGAGGTGCTTCACGCGGCAGATGGCCGTGAGCCCTGCAATCAGGCTGTCCACCCCGTAGCCGACGTACGCCCGACTACCGTCCGGGCGCGGCACCTCGCGGGTGAAATGGTTGTTCGCCGTGCGCGACCCGCCCCCCTGCCGCCACCAGCGGAACCCCCGGTATTGCTGGTCGCTTTCGACCTTGCCGTCAGTCCCCACAATCTCGTGCCCCTGGTTCACCGGGCCCTCGAAATCCGCCGGGGTGATCCAGTTGTTCTGGAACTGGATGCTCATGCCGTTGGCGAAATCGACCCGCACCTGCACAGCGTCGTAGGCCTCGATCCCCTCGCGGGCAAGCCGTTTCTTCTGCCCCACTGCCGTGAGGGCAACCGGCTTGCTGTGGTAGTAATGGTACAGCAGATCCACCCAGTGCGGCCCGACGTAGCTGAAGGGATCGCTCTGGGCCGCCCATTTGAACGTGCTGGTCGAGACTTCGAGGGGTTCTTCGAGGTATGCCGTGCCGTAGAGCGGTTCGCCAATCCGGTCCCGAACCTCGCCCCGGACGCGCAGGTGGTCGGGATCGTAGCGCTTGTGCATGTCGACCGCCACCACCCGTCCCTTCGCCTGGGCAAGGTCAATGATCTGGTCGGCCTCCGCGATCTCCAGGCACATCGGCTTCTCCGTGAGGACATGGGCCCCGGCGTTGAGGGCCGCCAGGATGACGGCCGTGTGCAGGTGGTCGGGCGTGGCGACGGCCACGACATCCAAGTCCGGCCAATCCCGGAGCATCGCCTCCCAAGGCGTCTCGCCCGAGTAAGTTCGCGGCGCGTGGCCGGTCCATTGCTGGAACGCCAGTGCTGTTCTTTCGGCGGAAGCGGGGGAACGTGTGGCCACCGCTTCCAGGCGGAACTCCACCGGCGCCAAGTCCCGGGTCCAGGCATCAAAGCCGAGCCGGGCGAGTTGGCCGGCTATCCCGAAGCGCTGGAGGTCCGCGTAGGCGCGCAGATGCACGTCTCCGCCGAACATCCCCGCGCCAACCAACCCGATCCGGATTGTGGGTCGCATGGCAGGCATACGTTACCTGCCCAGCTTGCCAGCGGTTGTCCGGTTCGTCACGCCTTGAGATTCTCCTGCCCGCCGCTTTGACCGTTTATTCAACACTGACCGGCGCGCTGGCCGGTGACACCCCGGTCTCGCTAAACGCCTCGATGGCGAAGGCGTACTTCTGGTCGATCGTCAGGGCGCGGATTTCCAGCGCCGTGCGCTGGTCCGCAAAAACCTGGTAGGTCTGGTAGAGTTTGTCGGGCTGAATACCCCACCGGATGTTGTAGCCGACGGCGCCAGGCACTTCTTTCCAAGTCAGAAAGGCGTTGCGGCGGTCGCTATCCCGGCGCGCCGTGAACTCGGCAGGTGTGGCCGGCGGTTGGCCGTCCGCGTGCCCGAACACCCGGATATCGCTGATCGCCAGATTCGGCGAAGCCACGTAGACATGCTCGTACTTGAGGTAGCGGGTGCGGACGGGTTGTGGCAGCTCCAGGTAGGCGTTGGGGCGGTCGCGTTTCTCCTTGGTGAGGTCCGTAATCACCGACCACTTGACCCCATCAGTCGATTCCAGCAGGCGGAACTGGGTGTAGACGTCCGGCGTGCTCGCGAAGATGCCGGATTGGTAGTCGGTGAAGTTCACCTGCACCGCGCAAACCTCGCAGGTCTGGAGCAGGTCGATGGTGGCCCATTCGCCGGGTTTGTTCGAGCCCGCCAGCCAGAAGGACCGCGGATTCTCGTCGGTCAGGTTGGCGGGCGGGTAGGGTGAGCGCATCGAGCCTGCCGTGCAGGGCTTGCGGTACGAGAGCAGCATCCAACCGGTGAAAAGCTCCTCTTCCCGCTGCCACTTGCGGGTGGGGAGGAAGTGCGGGAAGTCGCCAAACCGGGTGCTGGCGTGGAGCAGACCCTCGGGGTCAAACCCCGCCGGGAACAGGGCGATGCGGCGCTCAAAGTCGAAGTTCACCGCGACCCACGGGGTGCCCGAGTTCCAGTAGTTGCCGAAGTTGTCTTGGAAGGTATTGCCGTGGCCGGCCCCCGTCACGAAGCCGCCGGGCTTATACGAGATGGGATTGTTGGGCGCGTACTTGAACGGCCCCAGCGGACCGTCCCCCACGTAGGTGCCGTTGGCGTACACGTTGTGCTCGGTGCCCGGCGCGCCGTATTGCAGGTAGTACTTGCCTGCGTGTTTGGTCATCCACGCGCCCTCGATGAACGGCTTGATGGTATCGCGATGATCCCGGCCAAATCGCTCCCAGCCGTGCTCCTCGGGATGCAGGGCGATCAACTCGCGGGACGTTCCCACATAGGCCAGTTGCCGGGAGTGATCCAACTCGATGCCGGAGAGCGGGTAGAAGTTGGATGATCCGAAATACATGTACCACTTGTCGGTGTCGTCATCGTGGAAAATGGCCGGGTCCCACGGCCCCGGCGCCCCGGGCATGTAGGCGGTGGCCGGATTGAACACCGTGAGTTCGCCCGTCTGCGGGGTGGTCGTGTAGTAGATCGGGCGCTGCTCGAAGGTGGATTGGAAAAGGTAGATGCGGTCGCCCACCGAGAGCGCGGCCGGGGCGCACATGTCTTCCTTGGGCCAGACGTTCGGTTTGACGTATTGCCAGTTCACCAAGTCCGGCGAATGCCACCAGCCGCCGGAGATGGTGACGAACAAGTAGTAGTTTCCCTGGTGGTTGACGATCACCGGGTCCGCGCCCGATCGATAGGAGATGTTCCGGGCCTTCTGCTCGAAGTTGTACTGGTAATTGAGGTCGACCGGGTTGCAGTAGGTCTTCTGGCCGGGCGTCTGGGCCAGGGCGCTCAGACCCGTGCTGGCGGCCAAGACAACCAACCCTCGGAACTGGCATAACGAGGTCTTCATGGCAAGGCGTTGACGGGCGCAACCATAGAGCGCCGCGCGTTGGCCGTCAAAGGCGAGGAATGACTGCGGACTAACGGGGACTTAAGCAGCCAGCGCCTTGTTGTCCACCAACCGGTACCAGTTGTCCCGCTGGCGGGGTTCGTAACCGAGATCGCGGATGAGCCGGTGCATGTCCGCCACGGTCATGCGGAAGACCGCGCCAGCCTGGGCCACCACGTTCTCCTCGATCATGATGCTGCCCAGATCGTTGGCCCCGAACCGCAGCGCCACCTGCCCCAGTTCCGGCCCTTGGGTCACCCAGGAACTCTGCACGTTCTCGAAGTTGTCCAGGTAGATGCGGGCCAGGGCCTGGGTGCGGAGATACTCGTGCGCGCCGACCGTGGGCGCCCGGAGCTTCGTGTTCTCGGGTTGGTACGTCCACCCGATGAACGCGGTAAAGCCCTTGGTCTTGTCCTGCTGTTCGCGCAAGCGGTCAAGGTGCTCGATGCGGTCCTCGACCGTTTCCACATGCCCGAACATCATCGTGGCGGAGGTGCTCAATTCCTGGCGATGCGCCTCATCCATCACCCCGAGCCATTCATCGCTCGTGGCCTTCAGCGGGGCGATCCGCTGGCGGACACGGTCCACCAGGATCTCCGCGCCGCCGCCCGGGATGGAACCCAGCCCGGCCTCGCGAAACCGCCGGATGAGTTCCGCCACGGGCAGTTGGAACACCTCTTGAAAGTGGATGAACTCGCTCGGGCTGAATCCGTGGATGTTGACCTGCGGGAAGCGCTCCTTGATGTGCGCCAGCAGGTCGAGGTACCACTGGAGGGAGAGCTTCGGATGGTGCCCGCCCTGCAGGAGGATCTGGGTCCCCCCCAAGGCGACGGTCTCCTCAACCTTGCGGTCCATCTCCTCGTGGGTGATGACGTACGCGTCCTCGTCGCGTTCGGTGCGGTAGAAGGCGCAGAACTTGCAGTAGACGTTGCAGACGTTGGTGTAGTTGATGTTCCGGTCGACGATGTAGGTCACCAACTCGTTGCCCCGGCCCTCGTATGCCTTCGCCTTGGCGAGCAGGCGACGGCGTTCCGCCAGCGCGCCCAATTCGTTCAAGGGCAGCGAATAAAGCCGCAGGGCCTCGTCGCGCGTGATCCGCGCGCCGTCCCAAACCCGCTGGCAAAGGCCGTCCAAGATGCCGTCGTCGAACATGGGATTAAGGTAGCCGCCACCGGGCAAAAGGCAACGCGATGCTGTGGCGGTACTTGACCGCCCCCCGCCGTGCTTTCCCCCACCGC
>CAYYMW010000428.1:0-5605 GCA_964472515.1 uncultured Verrucomicrobiota bacterium
CATCACCAACGTGATCCCGCTCAGGTAGAACACCGGCCCCAACACCACCAACCCGCGCTTGAACCGAAGCGTCTGCGCCAAGACCCCGACCCCCAGCACCCCCGCTTGGATCAGCAGGGCCAGGTTCCTCGCCTCATCCGCCGCCGCCGGCGTGCTGGCGGTGATGGTCCAAGCCAGGTGGCCCAGGAGCCACGTTCCCGCCGCCGCCCGGAGGATATCCACCCAGTTCCACGGCAGGCTCATCATCTGCGGCAGGGAAACCTCCCGCACCACCGGCTGGCTCAGTTCGTAGCTGATGCGCGCGCCCGTGAGCATGGGAAACCATAGCAGCAGCAGGGCCAAACCCAAATAGTGCCAGTGGATCGTCATGGCTCAACTGATTCTTCGCATAAGCACGAAAAACACCCTAGAGCATCTTCTCGGCCAACGCAACCATCGTCTCCAGACGCCGATGCAGCCGCTCCAGTTTCTTCAGCCTCTCCCGCACCACCTTGGTCTCCTCCTCGCTCAACACCCCGGCCTGCCCCTCGGCCTCTCCAGCAGCCTGCATGTCCTCGATCCTCCGCCGATACGCGTTCAACCCCGAGCTGGCCAACTCCCGCCACGCCTTCGCCACCACCGCCTCCACGTCCTCCACCACCTCGAAGTAGTCCTTCCGCTCCCCCAACACCCACGACTGCCGGATCGCCCCCCACGCCAGCAACTGCCGGGTGCCCAGACTCGCGCTTGCCTTGCTGATCTCCAGCGCCTGCACGATATCGTCCAACGACATCGCCCGGGCCGACAGAAACAGCAGCCCGTAAATCTGGCCCACCGACCGCGGCAAACCCAGCCGGTGGCAACCCCGGGCCCCCAGATCGATCATGGCCAACCTGGCTTGAGATGACGACGAGGTCATAGGAAAATCAGCGCGAGGGATGAGGACCACCGAAAGGGGAACAACACTCCGCAACGATTGCGATAGGAACTTCCTCTTGGACAGTCACCAGCGGGGATTGCAGCAGGACGGAATCTTGCACCTCAAAATCCTCAATCACAATGCATTGCACGGTCATCTCCGCACCCCGATGGAGTCCGCGGCCCAAGCCCATCATTTTCGCTGGAGAGACTCCGTCCCCGTCACTTCGCAACCGCCTGAGCAATAACCGCGACTAAATCGCTCAATTCCGACTAAACGATATAAATAAAACCACGCCGTGACAAGGTTGTTCTGCGACTCCCACCTCGTCAAGCGTCTCCTCCCAACCGCCCGATCCCCCGTGCATCCCTAACTTGACGCTGACCGCCACCGCCTGCCTGCCAGAGGCCGGGGGAGCTTGCCCCTGCCGAGTGCGTCCCCGCTTGGCGGAGCAGGGCGCCTACAGCGTGAACTCGACGCGGCAACGACCTGCCAAGCGCCGCTCCTGCCAACCAGGGAAGCTGCGAAGGTGGGGGAACGTGGTCTCGCAGTAACGCAGCAACTCCTCCATGCTCAGGGTGGCGGGGGCCGGCTGCATGCCGCGCCAATCCGGGAATTCGAGGTCCACACCGCTGCGCTCGGATATGGCTGCCGGCGGCGCCTCAGTGCCGGCAGGCTTGGAGGACTCGTTCATAGAGGGTCATGTCACCGTGTTTCTCGAAGAGCGCGCGAAAGGAATCCGCCCGGACGTCCAGATAGTTGGCGGAAACCAACTCCAGCACATCGTTCAAGTCTTTGAGCGCGCGCGCGCCCTGGCCGTGCTTCAGGGCGTGGATTTTCAAAGCGAGCAGGTGCGCCAGGCTGGGAATGATTCCAACGAGCGATCAATGTGAGACTAAGGTGCGAAGGATCGCAGGCGGCCGACGAGGCGCGAGCGAGGCGCATCCCCGTAGCGGGCTGTAACGAGCGAGCAACAAAGCCGGGCGCCTGCCAGACCAGCACATTAGGCTTATCTTGATTGCGAGTTGGAATGAGCACGGGAGCCCCTCCAATGTCGCTCGCTTGGGCCTCGGCCAGCATCTTCTCCAGCGTCTGTCGGGACACGAGCATGAGGTCCAGTTCCCAGCCGGCGCCATTGGCCGGGCTGAGTTGGAGGAAGGTGCCGCCATCGTGGAAGACCGAGTAGCCCAGTTGCCGTACCAACGATTCCCACCGTGGCCGATCCTCTTTTGCGATCAGCAAATCCACATCCTGGGTGGCCCGGAGGTAGCCGTGCCGAATGACGGCGTGACCGCCGATCACCAGGAACCGCAAGCCGCTCTTCGCCGCCGCCCCGGCCAGTTGGTCGAAGATGGACATGCGGCTCGATTACGGCCTCCGGTTGCGATTCACCGCCAGGGAACCGCCTTGGTCTCCGTCGATCACCCGCCCCCAAGGCAGGATCGAGGCCCGTTGTGCCCACCCAATCTTCATGACGCCACCCTAAGCGCGGCTGCGCGGTCTTGTCAAACCGCATGTCTGCCCGGATCAGCGCCCCTTCCCGCGCCCTGCGCTCCCGTCCCGCCACGGACACTGGAGAGAGCCGGATCGGGTTCGCCCCTCCTGCTGGGAAGACGCTGGCGGCGGGCCAAGGTCCGCTGCGCCCGGCGGAAAAAGGCGGGCAGGTGGCAAGCCGGCTTAGTGGGATGCGTTAGGAGCGAGGCACACGGCGCAAGAAGCAGGACGCAGCCCCCATGGACCAGTGGGCCAAGAGGCCCAAGGCGGTGTCGCGCAGCGCCGACCACCGCAGTCCAAGGAACGGGCCAAGACGAGGCTACGTGGACGCGTTGGGGGCGGGCTTGACAGGGAAGCTGGAGAAGCGGAGGGTGACGACGTCTGCCATGGGTTTGAAGTTGCACAGTTGCAGCGAGTTGCACGGACGAGGCGCGCCAAAAGTGAAGCCGTTTCCTGACGGCAGCGCCGCGGGCGGAGGCCAGAGCGGGGTAACCATGCGCAGCGCCACGTGGTCGAACGACGTCGAGAACCAGTTGACCAGCCGCTTGTTGCCCGGGCATTTCGAGGGCGTAGGGCAGGCGAACCCGACGGCGACGGTGACGGTGAACACGCTCTCGACCTACCGACGGGGCGAGTACTTCCGGAAGGAGGTGACGGGGGCGGCAGCAGGCGAAGCTGACGCTGGCGTGGATTGCCGGGCGCTTGCTGATGGGGGTGTGGACGCACGTGTCGAACCCCCTGCGGGCAGCGCCCGCGGCCGGCGCCAAGCCAGCGAAGCGACGGAAAGAGTGTCAATAGTGAGCAGTCCACCCGCGGGGCGGGTGGAAGGGGCCAGTGACAGGTCGGAGATCGAGGCTGTCAGGCCCAAAACCAAGCCAGTTGCACCTAATTGCTAATCTGGAACTTACATAAGTGTCATTTGGAAGAACTGACCCCCACCCTAGCGTGAAGTATGTCAAGCGTCAGTTAGACGTGTACCCGGCCCACTGGCTTTCCAGTTGCGGCTGCGATTGCGATGACCTCTAGACTTGTCACGACTCTCACAGTATCGGCACTCTTGGCTATGGCGTGTCTCCTCGTCGCGCTCTCGCCGCCGCTCCGAGCTGCTGACACCACGGCAATCCTTGATCCATGGTGGCTGTCAATATTGACGGAGGAGGACTGCGTGGTTCGGCGAAGGGCGCTTCAGCACCTCGCCGCACGCGAGAACCCAAACGAAGCCATCCTCAGAGTATTGGTGGCGTTGGTGGAGCGAGAACGCCTAGGCAATGGCTGCGAGGGCTTCGATGTGGTGCCCGCTTTCCGAGCCATGTTTTCACCGCAACTGGTCGAACACCTGCTCGCTGACGCCAGCGTCTGCGATAGCAAGCGATTAGCGTGCCTCGCTATCGGGTCCATGGGATCCAAGGGCGCGCCATACGCACCTGCCATGCAGGTCACGGCCGCGAATCCGAGCAACGCCACCAACCTTGCACTCGCTGCGCGGATAGCCCTTGCGAACGTAAGTGCGCTCCCAAGACCGGACATCGACAAAGTGATTTCTGCACTACGAGACGCTGGGAGTGCGAGACACGTGGCGCTCGGCGCGATGGCGTGTTGCACTGGCGGTGATCGGTGGATAACGGATGAAATCATTCGAGAACTCTGTGTCATCGTTGGTGAGATCTCGCCAACAGATACACCAGAAGCGTTAATGATCCTCTCACGGGTGGCAGGTCGTTCAGAGCCTGCACGGGATGCGATAGCAAGGGCGCTAGACAAAGCCCGAGCTGATTCACGCGCCGTAGATACCCGTAGAGTGCTCTGCGAATTCGCTAGCGGCCTCCCCAGGCAGGGATGGACCCCCACCAGTCTTCGCCAGCCAGTACGCCTCCTTGGCACGGAAAACCTCGGCTTCGACCTGCCGATCCAGAGCACCATTCTACTGATCACCCACTCCATTTTTGCGACAAACGACGTGGCTACGCTTGCTGTCTTGCTCAAGGACAGGGATCCAGACGTCCTCTGTGGCGCGCTGAAGATTTGCTGGGGAATGGGTATCGGCGCGCGTGATGTGGAAGGTGAACAACTGGCACTCCTTCGGCACGACTACCGCGAGGACATACGAGCGGTAGCTGCCATTTCGCTTGGAGCGGTGGGCGGGAACGGGTGTCTGGCGGAGCTGAAGCACCATGCTTCCAAGCAGGACTCCTCCGACATGAGAGATGCCATCAGGGCTAGTGTCCGACAAATCGAGCGGTATCCTGCCCCATAGGCACCCATTCAGTGTCGAGGGGTCAATCAGATCAGGGGTCAGTCCCGAATGGCGGTGAGTTAAGCCCTAATGTAATTTCGATTAGCAACTTGCGGCGGGAGGTACTGGAGAGCCTTTCCACATGTAGGCTAGGCTCAGCCGGTTAATTCACTCCAGCAGCGCTTCCATTGGCGCTGGTTGGCGACGGCTTGCTCCAACCGGGCAGACTGCCTCCGGGTCAACGCGCAGGTGACGGTCTTTGCCGCGACCCGGCGGAACCACTGGCAACCCGGTCCGCCTTGCGCAGTGCCCCGCGCGGAGCCAGCGAAACGCCGTGATCGGTGTCCACGGGAAAGTCCCACTCGCCGACCGTCTCCGAGGTCTGCCAAGACTTGTGCCGATTCGCGCTTGAGTCCCGCACCGCCTGCGCTAACCATGGAGGCACGGCATACGGTCCGCCTCTTACATAGAAAACGGCCCTGCACGATCAGCCATGAGCTTTGCCTGCCCACACTTCGATCTTGAAAAGGACTACTGTCTGGCCCTGCGCGCCGACTGCGTGCCGGGGCGGCCGGGCTGCGTCTTGCGGAGCAACTCCTCCTTCTACGTCCCTGTCGAGCAGCGGCTCAAGGAGCGGGAGACTCCCCCGACGAGCCCCAAGCCAGCGGCCGGGCGGCGCGACGCCCAGAAGCGGGCCAAGAAGCGACCGTGACACCCATCGCCCGGCCAACCGCCGTCGGCAACCTCGTCCGGGAAGGAGAGAGCGGTCCGTCCTGACGATCGGCACTCCCGTCCTTGTTCTCTACCGCAACCGCCTGCCTCGCAGCCTGCGGATCGGCTTCGAAGGCGCGCTTTACCCCCTGCTCAATCGCCTGGACCGGCGCGAACCCATCGTCCGGGACGACACGGATTGCCAGCAGTTGCTCGACACCCTGGTCGAGCCGCGCGCCAACACCGATGCCCCCCCGCCTCGACTCGCC
>CAYYMW010000429.1:0-5587 GCA_964472515.1 uncultured Verrucomicrobiota bacterium
ACGCCCCCCGTCGTCATCCGGGCGATGTACGCCGCCTTGCAGCGGTTCGGCTTCGGGCACGGGCGGATTCTGGAACCAGCGTGCGGCTTGGGCCACTTCCTCGGGCTGATGCCCGATGCCATGCGCGCCCACTCCGTCGTGACCGGCATCGAGATCGATGCTGTGACCGCGCGCCTGGCCAAAGCCCTCTACCCCGACGCGGATCTCCGGCATCAAGCGTTCGAGGAAGCCCGCCTCGCGGACGGGTTCTACGACGTGGCCATTACCAACGTGCCGTTCGGGAACTACTCACCCTACGACCCGCGCTTTAAGGCCTGGAGCTTTCCCATCCACGACTACTTCTTCGCCGCCGCGCTGGCGAAGGTCCGGCCGGGGGGCCTCATCCTGTTTGTCACCTCGCGCGGCACCCTCGACAAGGTCGATGGCGCGTTGCGGGCGTACGTCGCCCAGGAGGCCGACCTGCTCGGGGCCATCCGGCTGCCCAACGACACCTTCAAGGCCAACGCCAACACCGAAGTCACCACCGATCTCGTGCTGCTCCGCAAGCGGCTCCCCGGCGAACGACCCCAAGGCCCGGCTTGGCAGGAGTTGATGGACCTCACCAACTCCCTCGGGGAGGTCATCCCCGTCAACGAGTACTTCGCCGCCCATCCCGAGATGATGCTGGGCGAGATGAGGCTCGAAGGCACCATGTATCAGGGCGGGGAACCGACGCTGCTCCCCAATGGCCGCGACTTGGCAGAGCAACTGGCCGAAGCGGTGGCACGCACGCCCAAGGGGGTGTTCCGTCCCGCCGTGGCGAACCCTGCTCAGGTGGTGGCCCCGCTGATCATCCCGGTCCCCGAGCACATCAAGCCCAACGCCTATGCCCTCGTCAACGGCCAGCTCACGGTGCGCGAGGGCGACTGCCTGCAACCGCTGCTGGGGCTCTCCGCGAACACCTCCCAGCGGCTGCGCGGGTTGATCCGGGTCCGGGACGCTGTTCGGCGGTGCCTCCGGTCCCAACTGGAAGCCACCGACGAAAGCGAAGTGGTTGCCGCCCGGCAGCAGCTCAACAGCGCGTATGACACGTTCGTGGCCAGGCATGGGCCGATCTCGGAACGTACCAACACCTCCGTGTTTCGCGGCGATCCCGATCTCCCGTTGTTGCTCTCCCTGGAACACTACGACCGCGAAACCCGCCGGGCGGCGAAGGCTGCCATCTTTCGCGAGCGCACTCTCGAAAGGCATCGGCCCACGCCCGAGGTCGCTACTCCCAAGGACGCCCTGCTGGTGACGCTCAACGAACGCGGTTGCGTGGACCCCGATTACCTGGCTGGCCTCCTGCACTGCCCCCCGGCGGACTTCCTGCCCGAGCTTAAGGGGGTCCTCTTTCTCAACCCCCAAACCCGCCGGTGGGAGACCGATGACGAGTACCTCTCCGGCAACGTCCGGACCAAGCTGGTGGCCGCCGAGGCGGCGGCCTTGGTGGATGCCCAGTTCCAGCCGAACGTCGAGGCGTTGCAGGGCGTTCAACCAACCGACCTGGCCGCCACGGAGATCGATGCCCGGTTGGGGAGCGTGTGGCTGCCGACGGAGGACATCCAACAGTTTGCCGAGGAGTTGTTGGGCGAGACCGGCATCGCCATCAGCCATGCTCCCGAGCTCGGCCTCTGGGTGGTCCGGGGCGGGTGGAGCGCGAAGCTCTCGGTGGCGAACACCACCGAATGGGGGACCGAGCGCCGGAGTGCCTTGGAGCTGCTGGAGGACGCCCTGAACCTCCGCACGCCCACGGTCTACGACCGTGACGAGGACAACGACCGTGATGTCGTCAATGGGCCTGCGACCGAAGCGGCCCGGGACAAGCAAGAGAAGCTCAAGGAACGGTTCAAGGAATGGGTCTGGCAGGACGACGCGCGCCGCGAGCGCTTGGTGCGGCAGTACAACGACGAGTTCAACACCGTCCGGCTCCGCTCTTTCAACGGTGACCACCTGACTCTGCCGGGAGCCAGCCCGGCCATCACCCTGCGCCCGCACCAGAAGGCGGCCATCTGGCGCATCCTCCAGACGGCCAACTGCTTGCTGGCACATACCGTCGGGGCCGGGAAGACCTTCGTCCTCGTGGCTGCTGCCATGGAAGTCAGGCGTCTCGGCTTGGCCCGGAAGCCCCTGATCGTGGTCCCCAATCACATGCTCGGGCAGTTTGCCGCCGAACTGCTCACCCTCTATCCGGGGGCCAACCTTCTAGTGGCCACCCGGGAGGACTTCGCGAAGGCCAAGCGCCAGACGCTCATGAGCCGGATCGCCACCGGGAACTGGGATGCGGTCATTGTCACCCATGCGGGGTTCGAAAAGCTGCCGCTGGCGCGCGGGACCACGGAAGAGTTCTTCCAAGAGCAATTGCGGGAACTGGCGCTGGCGGTCGAGGCGCAACGCAAACAGGGCGACTCCCGAATCGTGAAGGCGCTGGAACGAGCCCGTAAACGGTTGGAAGCCAAGCTCAAGGGACTGTTGGCCGAGGAACGGAAGGACAATACCCTCACGTTCGAGGAGCTTGGGGTGGATCGCTTGTACGTGGATGAAAGCCACCATTTCAAGAACCTCTTCTACGTCTCCAAGATGACCCGGTTGGCCGGGTTGCCGCAGACAGCCTCGCAACGGGCCTTCGACATGTTCCTCAAGGTGCGCCATATCCAGCGGATCAACGGCGGTGGCGGGGTGGTGTTCGCGACGGGCACCCCGGTGACCAACAGCGTGGCCGAGATGTTCACGCTCCAACGCTATCTCCAGATGCCGGCGCTGAAGGCTCTGAGGTTGGATCACTTCGATTCTTGGGCGGCCACCTTCGGCGAACCGGTCACGGCCATGGAACTGGCCCCGGACGGCTCAGGGTACAGGCTCAACACCCGCTTCGCCAGGTTTCTGAATGTACCTGAACTGATGCAGCAGTTTCGCCAGGTGGCCGACATCCAGACCCAGGCGATGCTGAAACTGCCGGTGCCGGACCTGCGCGGCGGGAAGCCCGCCGTCCTCAGCGCCCCGTGTTCGCCCGAGTTGAAGGAGATCGTGGCCAGTCTGGTGGAACGGGCCGAGGAGCTACGCACTGGCCAGGTGGACCCACGGGACGACAACATGCTGCTGGTCACCACCGACGGTCGCAAGGCAGCTTTGGACCTGCGGTTGCACGATCCTTCCCTGCCGGACCATCCCGATAGCAAGGTGAACCTGGCAGTGGCCGAGATCGAGCGGATCTGGCGCGAGACGCAGGCCGCCCGGTCCACGCAACTGGTCTTCTGCGATCTCTCGACGCCCACCGGCGGCAAGGGTTTCTCGGTGTATGAGGACATGCGCGACAAGCTGATCGCTCGAGGCGTCTCCCCGGCGGAGGTCCAGTTTGTGCAGGACCATGACGGAGACGCCGCCAAGCTGGCGCTCTTCCAGGACGTGCGGGCCGGCCGGGTGCGCATCCTCTTCGGCAGCACGCAGAAGCTGGGCACGGGCGCGAACGTCCAGGAGCGGCTCATCGCCCTGCATCATCTGGACGCTCCCTGGCGTCCAGCGGATGTCGAGCAACGGGAGGGGCGCATCCTGCGGCAGGGCAATCGGAACGCGGAGGTGCAAATCTACCGTTACGTGACCGCGCAGTCTTTCGACGCCTACCTCTGGCAGACCTTGGAAACGAAGGCCCGGTTCATCGCCCAGGTGATGACGGGAGAAAGCAACTTGCGCCGGATCGAGGATATCGACGGGGCGGCTTTGACCTACGCCGAGGTGAAGGCCATCGCCTCGGGCAACCCGCTGGTGATCGAGAAGGCGGGTATTGATGCGGAAGTTGCCCGCCTGAGCCGCCTGCATACTCAGCATCAAACGACACAGTTCAATTTGCGCTCGCGCCTCCGGCACCTGGCCGATGACCTGCCCCGGTTGGAACAGCGTCTGGCGGCAACCCAGAAGGACGTCGCGCTGCGGCAGGACACCAGCGGTGATAGGTTTGTGATGACTATCGAGGGTCAGGAGGTCCGCGACCGGGGCGTGGCCGGCGAGTTGATCTTGCGCCGGGCCGAACGAATGCGGGGCACGCACGCGGAACGACGCTTGGGAACCATCGCCGGTTTCGAGCTCTGGGTGGCGGACGGCTTGCTCCAAGGTCCGGAGCTTTGGCTCAAAGGAACGGCCATGCACGTGGCGAGGGTGGCCGACACAGCTCTGGGCACCATCCGGTCGGTCGAACACACGATCCAACACTTGGAGGAGGCCGCCGCTGCTTTGGTGCAGTCGCTCCAGGAGGCCCGCAAGCGCCTCGCCGACTTGACCTCGCAGATCGGCCAACCGTTCGAGTATGCCGAACGGCTTGCCTGCCTCTCGCGCCGTCAGCAGGAGCTCGAGGAGGCGCTTGACTTGACGAAGAACCAAGCCCCCAGCCAACTCGATGCCGCACCGGAGGACGATGAAGGACCAGAGGCGTAACCCCGGGCCGAGTGGCGCGGGCCGCGGACGCCGTGGCCCACTACATCGCCCGCAGAAACCGCGAGGTTCATTCCGGCGTCCGTCCCCACGGCCCGCGCGAGTTTGGGCCTCCTCCTTGGCGTCTGATCGTCAGCCCATTTCTTCGCGGTTTCCCCAAGGGGTTGGGAAGAGGGGGGGCGGCTGAGGTGCGTTGAGAGGAGTCCCCGATTCGGATGCCAGCTCGCGAGGGAACCGAAGAGGTGCGGCGCTCCGGGGCGATCCACGTGGGTGAGGGTGACGCAATTCTGTTGCCTGCCCATGGCGCAAAGCGGTGACCCCGGGTCGCCAAGCCATTGAGACTCATCTCTTTGTCGAAGATGGCTCATTCCAAATACTACTACTAATGAAAATGCACGCTGAAAACTCACGCAGCATGGCAGGTAATGGTTGATCATGCGGCTATGGTTGGTCAAACTTCGCGCGTTGGTACAGCCATAAGTCGAACTGAAAGGGCGCAAAGAAGCGTCCGCAGGATGATCTTGCCCGCGAAGGGCGGGCCATGCGGGAACAGAAGATGATGCTATGAAGCGTGAACTTCATGCGGGTTTGGTGGCGGTGGCCTTGGCAGGCACCGTCTGGGCGGAAGACATCGCAACGTCAGACTCGCTGGCCGACGTGCAAACCGAGGCAGTGACCACCGAAAGCACGGCTGCCCCGGTTGCTGACGCTGCCTTGGCTCCAGTGGCCGAGGCTGCCGCTTCAATGGAACGGATGCGCCCCGCGCCGGCGCAGTTGGCGCCGGTTGGCCCGCATCACCGACTGGTGGAGTATGTGACCAACACGGTCGACGCGACTGGAGCCTCTGTCCTCACCACGAACCGTTACGTCGAGCTCGCCACTGGCATGAATCGTTGGGACCCGGCCACCAAGGCGTATGTGCGCGCCGAAGCCGTGTTCGAGGAACTTCCGAGCGGCCACTTCGTGGCGCGCAAGACCCAGCATCAGGTCATCCTGCCGCCTGATCTGTCCAAAGAACCGGTGGACTTCCTGGCCCCGGACGGCACGACCCGCATGGTCTCCGTCCCACTGGGCGTTGCGCTTCTGGACCGCTCCACGGGCCGCAGCGTGCTCTTGGGTGAATTGCGCGCCTGCCAAGGGCGCT
>CAYYMW010000430.1:0-5531 GCA_964472515.1 uncultured Verrucomicrobiota bacterium
CCAAGGCACGGCGCACGGCTTCACGCGCCGCACGCGTTCGCCCATGCCCAAACTCCAGTTCCGCCACCCGCGCCCAGGCGAAGCCAAAACCGGGTTGCAGCCGGGCCGCTTCCCGCGCTGCGACCAGGGCCTCCGCGAGCTTCCGCTGCTGCTGCCGCTGGTACGATTCCGCCAACCACTCGGAGGCGGTGGCCGGCGGTGGTTCGAGCCTGGCTTCCCGTAAGGCCACCGTCGCCATCAGATGACGCAGCGCCCGCACGCCCGGGCTGGCCGGCCCCGCAACGTCCACCTGGGCCAACTCACGCTCCGCGTCGTCCACCTGGCCCACCGCCAGCAACAGCGCCGCCCAGTAGACCCGCTCCGCGTCGGTCTGCGCCACGCGGTTGGTGGGATGCAGATCCAGCGCCACCAGGAGGTCACCGGAGCGATAGGCGTCCAGCGAGGGCTGCAACTCGGTCGGCACCGCCCCACCCCAACCGAGGTCTTCGATGGCAATCACCGCAGGGTAGTAGAGTGACCACTGGATGACATCGACCACGTTCAGCACTGGCCGCTTGACCGGTTTCCCCCCCTCTTCCACCACACCTTCTTCGCCGCTGCGGAGGGTTTCGCTTCCGGCGGCGTTGGTCATTTCCACCTCCCCGTCGAGCATGGTCACCGTGGTGCGTCCGCTTGAAGGCTCGACGAGCACGTGAAACTCGGTTCCCTTGGCTCCGCAAGCCACCACGGGCGTCTGGAAAGGCAACTCCCCCGGTCCGATCCGGCTCTGCGAGCGGAACTGGCCCCAATCGAAAAGGAACCACGCCTTCTTCTTTACCTCGGTCTCGCCCTTGATCCGCATGTTGCCCGACTCACCAATCTCCACAAACTGACGGTCGTTGGCGGTAATCCGCAGCAAAGCCCGGCTGCGTAGAGAGGTCCGGATGCCATCCCCGGCCTGCAACACGGTATTCGTCTTCGCCACTACCCACTCCGCGGCGCCGAAACGCAGTACTTCGACCTTGCCCTGCACCACTTCGATCACCGCCACTCCCGCCGGACGGGCGTCCCGAGTCTCGGCCGGCCGGACGGGCAGCACCGCTGAAAGCAGCGCGCACGCGCCAAGCAGCATCCCGCCGATCGTCCGCCTGAGCTTCAGGCCCATCCCAGCTCCGTCTGCCATGCTCGCGTTCATCTTAGTTGCCCCCAGTCTTCAGTTCTCGCAGCCGGAAGATGCGGTTGCGGATAGCCGGGCTAAAGGGCTCGCTGTATTGGAACAGGCCGTTCTTGACCTCCCGCTCGTGGAACGGCACCCAGCGTTGCAGGTTGTCTCCCATCTGCAACTGCCAGTTCCCGGGTGGCACCGGTTCCTCAACGTAGAACCGCCCCTCCCGCACCCGCCAGCCACGCCACGGTTCCGCCGATGCCGCCAGGTTCCAGTTCAGCCGGATCGTCCCCGTGGCCCCGGCCGGAGTGTTCATCTGCACCACCAAATCCTGCCCCTGCATCACCTCCACCGCCGCGCCGGCCCCCTTATCGTCGCACGCCAACTCCACCAAACCCAACCCGGGATGGTACTCGTACACGCCCAAGAGCACCGAGAGCGCGTTGCCAAAGTCGTTCTGGACCTCGCTCCCGGCGGTGTCGAGCTTCAGGCTCCCGTCCGCCTCCGGCCGCAGCCACAACCAGCGCCCCCCACCCCCCATCTCCTGACACACTGACGCCTCCTTGCTGTCTCCCTGGGCTGAGGAGGCACCAATGTCCCGGGTACCGGCCTGACCCAATGCCAAAGCCAAGGAAATGCCCCCGCCCAGGCCTTGCAGCCGCGCTCCCTGCGGCAGGAACAGGTCCGGCCACTTGTCCCGCGACACCGGCCCCAAGGCCGTGGGGCTCAACGCCACTTCCAGCACGATATCCGCACTCAAGACGCTCAACCCCGCGCCGTTGCTCACCTGCACCGTGTAGGTGCCCGCCACGTCCGCACTGACCGGTCCCAGGCTGAGCTGTGAGGCGGTTGCCCCGGGCAGGGCTTGCCCGTCGCGCTGCCACTGGTAGGTGAGGCCGTTGCCAGTGGCCTGGACGCTCAGAATCACCGGCGTCCCCTGCAACACCACCTGGCTCGCGGATTGGGTGACGATCACCGGCAAGGCCTCCGCCGTCGCCACAAAGTCCCAGCCCAAGACCACGGTGCCTGAGGCACCGGCGTACCCGTCCACGGCGATGGCGTACTCCCGCCCCGCCTCGGCCATGAAGGTCACCTCGCTGGTCAGGTACCCACCCCGGTCTTCGTCCGACGCCACCTGGCGGGAACCGATCCCTTCCCACGACCCGGCAGTGTATACCCCCAACAGGGTGTCCAAGCTGCTGCCGGTCGTTCTGAACGTAGCCAAGCCCTTGGCCGGGGCAATCCAACCCATCCAGAGGGATTTCCCGCCCACCTTGCCCGCATGGAGCGGTTCCCCGGTCTGGGTCGTGGCATTCAGGTTGTTGGTCCAGCCCAACTGTTGGCTGGTGGTGTAGAGGGGGCGGGCTTCGTAGGCGTCGCTCAGGTAGAGCAGACCTACTTCCCGGATCGTCACCAAGGCCGGGGCGGTCTCCACCAAGCCCCATGGATTGCTGACGACCGCGGCATAAGCGCCCCCGTCGCTCAGAGTGACCGGGCTGATCACCAGCACCGCGTTGGTCGCGTCGGGAACGGGCATCCCGTTGTGCCGCCACTGGTAGCTGATCGGCTCGGTACCAGTCGCTCCCACTGCAAAGCGCAGTTCACCGCCCAAGGAGACGGTGGTATCTTGTGGCGGACCGAACACGCCCGGCCCGGACACCACGCTGACAAGGGCGGGTGAACTCAAGGTGCTGCCGAACTGGTTGCTGACCTCGACGGTGTAGCTGCCCGCCATGGCCAAGGTGAGGTTGGTCAGGGCCAGGACCGAGTCTGTGGCTTCCGGCAACAGCACCCCTTCCTTGCGCCAGTAGTAGGTCAGGGGCGGCGTCCCGCCGCCCACGGTCTTGAGGTAACCGTTGGCTCCGGCCAGCAGGTTGAGGCTCTCAGGCGCTAGATCGATCCGCCCGGGCTCGTTGACGGTGAGCAGGGCGGACGCACTCGTCACCTTGCCGTAGGCGTTGCTCACCTCCACGTAGTAGGAACCGGCGCTGCCTGGCGTCACCGGCTTGATCTCCAGAGTCGCATTCGTGGCCCCGGCCAGCGGCACTCCATTGAGGAACCACTGGTAGAACAGCGGCCCAGTTCCCGTGACAGCGATGCTGAAAGTAGCGTTGATCCCGCTGAGGATGGTCTGAGCCGCGGGTTGCACAGTGAGGACTGGGGGAGTAGGCGGAGCCGTACTTTCAGTTGACACCAAGGCCAAGGTGTGCAGGCCCCCGCCTGCCACGGCGATCACGTTGCTCAGGCTGTTTGGCACCAGCAACTGGCCTTGGCCGTTGCTGCCCCAAGCGACCACCTTGCCATCGGCTTTCAACGCCACGCAGTGTTCGTAACCCCCAGCGATCGCGGTTACGTTGCTCAGGCCGTGAGGGATATTCAGCTGCCCGTAGGTATTATCGCCCCAGGCTACCACCGTTCCATCCGCCTTCAACGCCAGGCTTTCGTCACCAACCGCCGCGATGGCGATGGCGTTCGTTATGCCAGGCGGCACGTTGGTCTGGCTGTAGGTGTTATCTCCCCAGGCAACCACGGTCCCATCGCGCCTTAGTGCCAAGCTGTGATCATAGCCGCCAGCCACCGCCACGACGTTGCTGAGTCCCGCTGGAATCGACGTCTGGGCCTCGGAGTTCCTACCCCAGCCGGCCACCGTACCGTCGGCCCGCAGGGCAAGCGCGTGTTCATCCCCCGCCGCGATCGCAACGACGTTCGATAAACCCGGGGGAACGTTGGTAACGTCTTGGTAGGCCGAACCCCAGGCAATCACCGTCCCGTTGGAGCGCAGCGCAAGGGCGTGATACTCCGTCCCTGCAACGGCCACCACATTGGTCAATCCTGCCGGGATGCGGACCGGGGAGGCGGTGTTGGTGATCGCCTGTTCTCCCCAGCCGACAATCGTGCCGTCCGCCTTAAGGGCCAAACTGAAGAAACCGCCTGCGGCGACCGCAACCACATTGGTCAGATTCTCGGGAACACTCGATTGACCATGCAGATTGGAGCCCCACGCAACCACCTTCCCGACCGGGAGAGGGCGCTGAACCTGAATCCTGGCAGCAGCACTGTCCTTCGTGCCCAGCGCGTTGCTCACGCGGACCCAGTACTGGGCATCGGCGGTCAGGTTTGGCGTGGTGAAGGTGGTGTTGGTGGCGTTGGCCACCGGCGTGTTGGTATCCCCGCTGGCGCCTTGGTACCACTGGTACAACAGAGGGGGCGATCCCGTGGCGGTGACGGAGAGTGTTGTGTTTGTGTCCGCTAGAATGGTGTGGGAGGCCGGTTGAGACGTGATGTCGGGTAGCTCCGGCACTTCGAACACCATCAGACCACCGGAACCCACGGCGGCATAGGCCCGTGTGCCCTGAATCTGAACATCATAAACGTCAGGAGTCGGGTATCTGGCCAAGCGAACCATGTGTGCGGGCTCGCCCACATCAAGCGCGAACAGGTCACTGGATCCCAGGTAGGCAACTCGGCCCACGACGTGTACCGCCCACGAGAAACCGCTAGAGTACTTGCCTAGCAGCCCGATGTTGCCCGGTACGCTCACATCCAGCACCTGCAATCCGGACGAACCCTCCGCAACATAGGCGGTCGTTCCTAAGACTTGGACGTCCATGGCGTAGATGGCGTCGGCCCAGTTTCCTAAGAGCACCACGCTCGCGGGATCACTAACATCTAGCACCAGCAGACCTTCGGCCTCAGCTGCCACGTACGCGGTGCTTCCCACCACCTGGATGGCACGCGCGTGAAATTTCGTGGGGTATCCACCAAGGGGAACGATGTTCGATGGATCGCGCACGTCCAAGATCTGGAGGCCAGCATTCCAGGCTGCTACGTAGGCGGTCGATCCGACCACCTGCACGTCATTGGCCCCGCCCGGTGTCAAGTAGTTGCCCAACCTCACCACATTGGTGGGGTGACTTATTTCCAGAATCTGCAAGCCAGCCGTGTTGTCAGCCACATAGGCAATCGTTCCGATCACCTGGACTCGGTGGGCGTCCCCGGGCGTATTGTACCCGCCTAATAGCACCAAGTTGGTCGGGTCGCTCACGTCCAAGACGGCTAAACCGTCGACCCCAGCGGCCACATAGGCAACGTCATCGGCCAGGCATACGCCACGGACATTCCCAGGCGAGTAACCCGGCCATTGCCCCAGCAACTGCACCGAAATCGGTTCCCTCACTGTCACCACCGCTTCGTCACTCACGATTTCGCCGGCCGAGTTGCTCACCCTGACCCGGTACCTTCCGGCCTCGGCTGCCTGCACGTTCGTTATCGATAGCGTGTCGTTAGTGGTCTGTGGAATGGCGACATCATTTTTGAACCACTGGAAGAGCACCGGTGGCGTGCCTGTGACGGTGACCGACAATGACAGATCCGTGCCTGCTACCAC
>CAYYMW010000431.1:0-5529 GCA_964472515.1 uncultured Verrucomicrobiota bacterium
CGTACGTCCTCAGCCTGCCTTCGGTGGTGCTCACCGAAGTCATGTTCCACCCCGGCCCGGTGCCGGCCGGGGACACCAACGCTCCGGCGGACTACGAGTTCGTCGAACTCTGCAACACCGGCACGCTGCCCGTGGTGCTTCCCGGCCTGCGGCTGACCAACGGCCTCGACTTCGTCTTCACGAGCCTCAATGCCCCCATGCTCCTGGCGCCTGGCGAGCGGCTTCTCGTAGCCCGAAACCCCGCCGCGTTCCGTGCGCGCTACCAACCGCCGGCAACGGTTCTCGGCCCCTTCGCCGGCGCGCTCGACAACGCCTCCCCGCGCCTGACCCTCCTGGGTTCCTTGGGCGAAGTGCTCTGCGATGTAACGCTGCAGTCCGAATGGGCGCCGCTCACCGACGGCTTCGGCTTCTCCCTTGTTCTCGCCGATGAAACCACCCCCGCCGACAAACTGGGCGACCCTGCCCGATGGCGGCGTAGCGCCCATCCTGGCGGTTCGCCCGGCCTGCCCGACCCCGCTCCGGTCCCCATCCCCACCGTTTGGATCAACGAAGTCGTTTCCGGCAACGCGGCCCACGATGCCGTCGAACTCTACTGCCCGGGCGCCGAACCGGTGGACATCGGCGGCTGGTACCTCACGGACGATTACCGCACGCCCGCGAAGTACCGATTCCCCGCAGGCACGTGGATCGACGCTGAGGGTTACCTGGTCGTTACTGACGCAGATTTTGGCGCCGGCCCGGCGGGTTTTGGCCTCAGCGCCGCCGGTGACGACATTTTCCTCTTCTCCGCCAACTCTTCCGGCGAACTAACCGGCTACGTGCATGGCTTCCATTTCGGTCCGCTGGGCACGGACGCCAGTTTCGGTCGGGTGGTGACCCTCGATGGTCGCGAGCAGTTCCTCGCGCAATCCCGCGCCACCCTCCGCGCACCCAATGCGGGTCCGCGGGTGGGACCGGTGGTATTCAGCGAGGCGCTCCACATCAATGCCTCGCTGGCCGCCACCAACGTCGTGCCCGAGTACTTGGAACTGCTGAACACCAGCAGCGATCCGGTGCCCCTTTTCCTGCCGGACCATCCTGAGTGGACCTGGCGTCTGCGGGGTGACCTTGATTTCGATTTCCCCACCAATCTTGTCCTGCCCCCGGGCGGAACCCTCTGTGTCACCGCCTTCGACCCCTCGTGGGACGCCCAAGCATGGGACGCGCTCCGGCGGATCGCGGTGGTTCCCCCCGAAGCCCGGTTCGTGGGCCCGTGGCAGGGCGCTTGGTCGGTCAGCGGTGCCAACGTGAAGCTCCAACGGCCTGTCGCTCCCCGCTCGGGCACCGCCCCCGACTGGGCCTTGGTCGAGTCCGTGACGTTCGGAACCTCCGCCCCGTGGCCTGCTTGGGGCGATCCCGCCTGGCTGGCGCTCAACCGCCAGCACGCCGCGGCCTTCGGAGATGACGCGCAGAACTGGGCGGTCTCACCGATCACACCTGGGGGCCTTGATCAGGACGGCGACGGATTGCCCGATGGGTGGGAAGATCGCTACGACCTCGACCCGCTCCAAGCGCTTGACCAGGACGGCCCCGAGGGCGACCCCGACAGCGACGGTGTGACCAACCGGGACGAATTCTGGAGCGGGAGCGATCCCCGCTCGGCCACGAGCCGGCTGGAGTTCCTTCGCGTCGAGAACCAAGAGGGCGCCTGGCGTTTGGTCTTCCCCTCCGCCGCCGGGCGGCGCTACACGCTCCTGGAATCGACCAACGCCATTCCGGCGCAGTGGCGGGCCATCGACAGCCTGGTGGCCACCGGCGAGGTGAGCGCTTTCACGCCTCCCAAGGGCTTCACCGAAACCGGCCGCTACTACCGCCTTCAGGCGCCGTGAGGCTCCCGATGACGGGCGTTTTCCGGCACTGACCCGCCCGCGCCGGCTCCCGTCACGCGCGCAGGAAGTCCGCCCGCCGGTGGCACTCCTGCACCACGCAGTCCATCATCGGAGTGCGACGGCCTGTCCACATGGCGCCCACCTCGATGGGCGGGAACTCCGTCAGCGGCAGCAGCCGGACCTTGGGTGAGTGCGGCATCTTCGGGATGTAGAGCGACAGCCCGATGCCGAACCCGTTGGCGACGTACGTCTCCACCAGCGCCAGGGAGCTGACCTCCAAGCTGGTGAACCAGTCCACCCCCTCCCTCGCCAGCATCCGTTGGAAATGCCGGCAGATGCCTTCCGCCGCTGGCAGGGCAATCAGCGGCATCTCGATGCTGTCCTCCTTCCACAGTTCCGCCGCGTGCTTGATCGGGCTGTTCTTCTCCACGAGCAACGCCAAGTGCAGGTCGATCAGTTTCTCGGTGTGAATCCCGGCTGGCGGCTTGCCCTCCACCAGTGTCACCACCAAGTCCAGTTCCTGCGCCTGCAGCCACGCCTCCAATTGCGGTTGGTACGCCTCCCGCAGGAACACCTTCAGGTTGGGGTAGGTTTTCCGGACATTCTGCACGATGTCCGGCAGGTGGTCCCGCTGCACCACCTCCGATGCCCCGATGCGGATCTGCTGCCCCGAACCGCCGCGGATCTTCTCGGTCACGCTGTCAACGCTGCCAAAGAAGGGGGAGATGAACCGCTGCAGTTCCTCTCCGGACGGAGTGAGCGCAAACGGCCGCCGGTGAAACAGGGTCACCCCCAGGTGCTGTTCCAGTTGAATGATTTGCGCGCTGACCGCCGGCTGTTGAATGCCATACGGGATATTGCGGACCGCCTCACTGATCCCGCCGTACTTCGCAACGTAGTAAAACAGCTCCAAGTGGTGAATATTCATACATCTCGCGGATCAGTTTGTCTGAAGCCGAGCTTAGCAGGAACCCCGCGCCTCGCAAGCCGCCGTTGTACGCCCCTGACGGGACAGCCCCGCGGTGCCACCCACCCCACAGCAAAACCCGCCGACGTGTGCCCGGTCTAAATTGACATGAAGAGGTACTCAAGTGGCCTCCCCGCCGGTCTTGGTGTCGCCGTCAGCAGGTGCCTGCGGGTGTGCGGTCGCGTGGCCGTTGCGGCCATCGCCGGTGCCTTGTTTTTGACGGCGTCGCTGCCGGCTGGAGTTGCCGGCGAGGGCGACGACTATGTCAACCTCGAACGCTTGTCGGACCGCGTGGTCCTAGGCTACTGGGTTGGCCCGGACCGGCGCTGCAACCTCACCGCGATCCGCACGCGGCAAGGCCTGGTGCTCATCGATACCGAAATGTCCCCCCGGGTGATGGCACCGGTCAAACGCAAGCTCGAACAGACGCTGGGACGCACCAACTGGGTCTACGTCATCAACACTCACGCCCACGACAGCCACGCCGGGGGCAACAGCCTGTTCAAGGGCGCTGTCATTGTCGGACACGACAATCTGGCCCGGGACATGAGCTGGATTCTCCCCCGCCAGACTGGAGAAGCGAAGCGGCAGAACCTCGCGCGGGCAGACCAACTGATTCAGGATCTCCAAACCGCTTTGACCAACGGCTACGGGCGCGTTCCCGCCCAAGCCAGACTCATCCGGAGCGAAATCAAGTGGCAGCAACTCCATGCCCAGGATCTACGCGAAGGCTACCCGGTGGTCAAACCGTCACTTACGTTTGCCGACCAGACCACGCTGGATTTGGGCGACGTGCAGTTGGAACTGGTTTACTTTGGCCGGAGCCACAGCCTGTCGGACATCCTGGTCTACGTTCCCCAAGAGCGGTCGCTGGTCACCGGCGGGATCATTTACCAGCGTGCCCAATTTCCCGAAATCAGCCAGGAATCCAGGCGGGAAGATATGCAACGGTTCCTGACGGTGCTGGACCGTTTCCTCGCGCCCGGCTTGAAGCTCGACCGTGTGGTTCCCTCGCACAGCCCTCCGTTGCTCAAACGCGACTTGGCGCCCGTTCGCGACTACTACCAGCGGATGCTGGCCGGGCTCACCTCGGCGTGGCAGGAAGGCCTGACGCTGGAGCAAGCCAAAGAGCGGTTCCCCGCGAGCCAGTTTCCCGCCTTGATCGACCGTCCGCCCGGGGTCTGGTGCCACGGGATGCACGAGCGCAACTTGGACAACCTCTGGCGCATCGTCCAGGCGCCGGAGGTGCGAAAGATGGAGCCCCAGCGCGGCGTCCCAGCTCCGTAAACGACCCGCCGGGGTCATGCCACCAGGAGGAGGCCGACGTTGCAGGCGGCCCGGGTGTGAAGCCGGTCTGGCCAGAACTCGTCGGCACGACGCCCCGTCGATGAGCCCCAACCACACTCCTGAACCCCGGCACGGCTCCCCCGGATGGCGAGTTCCGCATCGGCTGGGCAGCGTGCGGCTTTCATGCCGATCTAACCGCTTCCCAAGCGCATTGGTTCGATGTCCTGGTAGTGTCCGCCTCTTGTCTTGCCGGGCCAGGCTCGCCGTCATTGCGGCTCGTTGGCTTCACTGAACAGCGCCGTACTGAAGTAGCGCTCCGCGCGATCGCAGAGCACCGTGACCACCGTGGCCTGGGGACCCAGTTGCCGGGCGACTCGCAAAGCCGCCACGACATTGGCCCCCGACGAAGTACCCACCAGCAAACCGAAGTCCCGATGCAGCCGGCGGGCCATGGTCATGGCCTCGGTCCCGGAAACCCTCACCTCATCGTCCACCGGAGCGTCCCGAAGCAGCGCCGGCACGAAGCCGTCCGCCACCCCTTCAATGCAGTGGCAACAGGGACATTCGCCGTTGGGCATGGTCGGGCCGGCGGGTGCCATCGCAACGACTCGTGCCTGTGGCCACCGCCGCTTGATCGCCTTGCCGCACCCTGCCAGCGTCCCTCCCGTGCCGTACCCGCTCACAAAGGCGTCGACTGGTCCCTGCACTTGACGGAGGATTTCCTGGCCGGTGCCATGTTCGTGATCGGCCGCGTTGAGCGGATTCTCGAACTGTCTTGGGAGAAAATAGCGCGCGTCATCCCGGGCCATCCGCCGGGACATCTCGATGCCAGTTTCGTACTGCCCGCCGCTCTCAAAGAGGATGAGCTCGGCCCCCAACCGGCGAATCAAGCGGCGCCGTTCCTCGCTGGCGCTGGCCGACATCAGAATCGTCACCCGATACCCCATGGCGGCCCCCACCGTCGCCAGCGCGATACCGGTGTTGCCGCTGGTGCATTCCAACACCACCGAGTCCGGTCGGAGCCATCCGCGCTCTTCGGCGTCCACCAGCACCGTCTTGGCCAAGCGGTCCTTGATGCTCCCGCTGGGGTTCAGGAACTCGGCCTTTGCCAGGATCGTCGCTCCTTCGACAGGAAAGGACAGCGAGACCATGGGAGTACCGCCAATGAGGGAAAGGACCGCCCGGGTCGACCGGGGTTGGGCTGTCAGAGTCATACGCTGCGTTCAGCCTAAATGGCTCCCTCCGTACCGTCAAAGCCGCCGGGCGTCATAGGCGGCCAAGGTCCGGCATGCGGGGCGGAGCGGTCCGCACAAGGTGGCCGGATGGCCTCACCAGCTTTCAACCATCCCCTCAAACGAAGCCGGGCGGCTCAGTGGGAGAGCCGCCCGGTTGGGTTCCCGCCGCTGT
>CAYYMW010000432.1:0-5526 GCA_964472515.1 uncultured Verrucomicrobiota bacterium
GCCAGCGGGGCGGGAGCATCATCGATTTCGTCAGCGCCAAGGAGCGCGTCGGGATTCGTGAAGCCGCCCGCCTCATCCAAGACTGGTTCGGCATCTTGCCCGGCCAGACCTCAAATGTTAACCACCATCCCGAACCTCCCCCGCTCAACGGACACAACCCGCCGCTCCAACATGGCTTTGGTCCCCTGGACAACGCGCACCCGTACCTCAAGGAACGCGGGCTTCGGCCAGAGACCATTGCCACGTTTGGGATCGGGTTCTGTTCCCGGGGATGGCTCAGCGGGTGGATCGTGCTTCCGATCCACGATGCCCAAGGGCAACTCGTGGCCTGCGCGGCCCGGCATCCGGGGGAACCGCCTGACGGTTGTCCCAAGTACCGGTTGCCGAGGGGATTTCGCAAATCCCTTGAACTCTACAACCAGCACCGGGCAGCCAGGGAACCCGCCGACCAACCTTTGGTGGTGGTCGAAGGCTACTTCGCCGCCTTGCACTGCTGGCAAGCGGGCCTGCGCAAGGTGATCAGCACCATGGGCAGCATGGTCTCCCGTCGGCAGGTCGAACTCATCGTCGAGTTGGCCGGGGAGAGTCCAGTCATCCTCGCCTTCGACGAAGACCCGGCGGGACGCCAGGGAAGGAAACAGGTCTGGGAACGGCTCCACAGCCAGGTGCCCGTCAGCGTGGTGCATTTCCTGGAGGAAGGGACGCAGCCCGATCACCTGAGCCCACTGGACCTGGCCGAGCTGATCGGCTCGGCGGAAAGGCGCCCGTGACGGCCAAGGAATACAAGGTAGTGGCGTTGCGGGATTGCCCCGGTCCCGAGACCCTGCTTCTGTGCGACACGCCCGAACAGGCGGTCGCCTACTGGAACACCCACCTGCGGGACCATCCCTACCTCTCGCCCGAACAAGAATGCCTGGTGGTGCTGCTGCTGAACACCCGTCGCCGGGTCAAAGGGCACCACTTGGTTTCGTTCGGCACCGCCGATTCGCTGCTCGTGGACCCAAGGTCCGTATTTCGGATCGCGGTGATCATGGCGGCAGCCGCCGTGGTCCTGATGCACAACCATCCCTCGGGAGACGCATCCCCTTCCGAGGCGGATATCAAGGTCACCCGTGACCTGGCGCGCGCCGGGCAGATCCTCAAGATCGAGGTGCTGGACCACGTCATTATCGGCGTCAATCAGCATACCTCGCTTCGTTCCCTGGGCTATCTGGCCCTCTGAATCACGGAGGAACACTGCGCCTCTCTTAACATCCCCCCAACCCCACCGGGCCGGACATCAGGCAGTAGGTGTCCGGCTCTTTTCATCTCTCGTTATGAACACCCTCACCCAGGTGACGGTTCCCGAACCGGTCACCCTCTACTATCGCGACGGCCGTTCCGACAAGGTCTACCAGACGGCGGTCGAGTCCAAGGAAGACGGCTATGTCGTCACCTTCGCCTACGGCCGGCGAGGTTCCACCCTCCACACGGGCGTCAAGACCGACGGCCCTGTTGACTTCGATACCGCCAAGCGCAGCTTCGACCAACTGGTCCGGGAGAAGCTCGCCAAGGGCTACACCTTCGGTCCTCATGGCGTTCCCTACCGGCAGACCGACAAGGAAGCGCGGTACACCGGCCTGTTGCCGCAACTGCTCAACCCCATCGACGAAGACCAGACCGCCCGCTTGCTCGCCGACGACCTCTGGGGCGCCCAGGAGAAGTTGGATGGCAGGCGGGTGCTCATCGAGAAGGCGGGCGACAAGCTCGTGGCCGTGAACCGGAAGGGTCTGGCCATCGGCCTGCCCGTCCTGCTCCTGCTCGAACTCTCCCGCCTCCCGGGCGAGTTCACCTTGGACGGCGAATGCGTCGGTGAGCGTTACCACGCCTTCGACCTGCTGGCGCTCCATGGCGAAGACCTCCGGCCCCTGCCGCTCAACCGGCGGTTGGTGGCGTTGTCCACCCTCCTGACCCAGATCCGCCATACCTCGGTGGTGTTGGTCCCCACGGCCTACACCACCCCTGACAAGCAACGGCTGCACGACGAGCTCAAGGCGGCGGGCAAGGAAGGGATCGTCCTGAAGCTGCTCGATGCCCCCTACACCCCGGGAAGGCCGAACTCGGGTGGACCCGCGTTGAAGCACAAGTTCACCGCCACCCTCTCGGCGGTTGTGTCCAAGCTCAACGAACAGCGGAGCGTCGAGTTCCGTTTGCTGGACGAGGAAGGGTGGCAGGTGGCGGGCAACGTCACCATCCCGCCCAACCGGGAGATCCCGCAAGTCGGGCAGGTCATCGAGCTTGAGTATCTCTATGCCAACCCCGAGAGCGGCGTCCTGTTCCAGCCGGTCTACCTCGGGGTCCGGACCGATCTCGATCCCAGCGACTGCAAAGTCAGCCAACTAAAGTTCAAGCCGGAGGAAGAGGCATGAGCGTTCCGGTCAGGCTCGTCAGCCGGAAGCACGTCAAGCTCTTCGCCTTGGCCATGGCCCAGTCCCGCGCGCACCGGTTCACCCGGGTCAGCGGGGACTTCTACATCCGCTGCGAGACCGTCCTCAAGCACTTCATTCGCGGCTACATCCAGCGGTTGCCCTCGGTGGGCAAAACCATCCGTTAAGACTCACGGAGGACCTGCCCCTCCCTGTCGACCCTCAACCGCCGGACCCGCAGGCAGGGCGGGTCTGGCTTGTCCCCTGATACCTATGGAAACCCACAGTCCGTTGCTCGAAGCGCTCACCCGCGAGGGTGTCCTTTTGGGCGTCACGGTGCGTTACTGGCGCGCCACCAAGAAACTCAACGCGGAAGACCTGGGTCTGGACCCCGAGAAGGTCACCCAGCGGCTCATCAGCCTCGGGCACAAGAAGCTCCTGCCCAAGGAGGCCTTGGAGTCCCTGGCCCTGATCGAGAGCCGCGCCCATGCGCTGGTCGAGGCCGGCACCTTCCCGTTCCTCAAGGGCCTGGCCCGCTACCTCCCCAACGCCAAGCTGCCGGAGGTGCTGGGTCGGCTCCGTGCCCTCGAAACCGAGTTCCAGACCGCCACAACGCGGTTCCTGGAGCACTACGCCGAAACGCGCGACCAAGCCCTGGCCGAATGGACCAAGGCCGCCGAGCAACTGGTGCCGGAACCGGCCAGGCTGGTGGCTGCCATTGCGGCCTCCTTCCCGGAACCGGACCGGATGCAGCGCAGTTTCGAGTTCAGCGTCCAGCTCTACCAGGTGAAAGCCCCCGAAGGGCTCGATCTGGAGCTGGTCCAAGCCGGCCAGCAGGAGGAGATCCTCCGCGCCCGGCAACAGGCGGCCACCGAAGCCGCCCTTCAGATCCACCGGCAGGCGGAGTCGTTTGTCGGGGATTGCGTCGCCTCCTTGCGACAACAGACCGCCCAGCTCTGCGAGGAGATGCTGGAGAGCATGCGCACCGGCAAGTCCGGGGTGCATCAGAAGACCCTCAACCGGCTCACCCGGTTCGTGGAGCAGTTCAAGCAGCTCA
The DNA here is from genome assembly GCA_964472515.1 of uncultured Verrucomicrobiota bacterium. Lineage (GTDB taxonomy): Bacteria > Verrucomicrobiota > Verrucomicrobiia > Limisphaerales > J093 > CAYYMW01. Next base: position 3,463 of record CAYYMW010000432.1, read on the forward strand.
ACTTCGCCGGTGACACCCAGATGGAGGCGGAGTTGGAGCGGGTCCGGCAGGAGTTCCTGCAACGGACGGCCGAGCAATACCGGGACGATGCCTTCGCCCGGGAACGGCTGACCGAGGGGCTCCAGAACCTGGCCGCTACTGCCCAAGGGCTGGCGCAGCAGGAGGCCCGGGAACTGGTGGAGCGGTTCGGGGTCATGGGGCAACGGCGGTTTCACCTCCAAGCCGCCTGACCTATGAGCCACTTCACGAGCATCCAGACGGAGATCCGGGACCTGGAAGCCCTGCGCTTGGCCTGTGCCGAGCTGGGCATCGGGGTCTTGGAGAACACCCAAGCCCGGGGCTTTGCCGGGAACGGGCTGCAGGGGGATTACGTCCTGCGGCTCCAAGGGCCGTATGACATCGCGGTCCAGCGGCAGCCGGAAGGGACCTACCGGTTGAGCACGGACTGGTGGGAAGGGCACGTCGAGCGGGAGGTGGGGGCCAACTATGGCCGGCTGCTCCAGCTCTACGCAGTGCACAAGGCGACCTTGGAAGCCCGGAAACGGGGGGTGGCCGTTCAGCGCACCCGGCTGAAGAACGGGGCGATCAAACTCACCCTGCTGGCGCCATGAAAACCATCGAACTGGTGATCGAGCCCAACGGGGAGCTGCGCATCGAGGCGATGGGCTATCACGGCCCGGACTGCGCCAAGGCGACGGCCTTCCTGGAGGCGGCTCTGGGAAAGATCGCTGATCGCCGGTCCAAGCCGGAGGCGTTCCGCAAGGTGCGTCCCCGGCAGGAGGTGAAGGCATGAGCGCCTTGATCTGTCATCCCGACGGGCGGGTGGAGGGCCTCTACACTGAGGCGATCGACCTGCGAACGTTGGGGCGGTTGACTCTCCGGCGGGCCAGCACTCTGGAGTTCGACGCGCGCACCCAGGTGTGGTGGGTGCGGTTAGCCAAACGGGGTCGTGTCTTCAGCGCTCCCACCCGGGCCCAGTGTCTGGCGTGGGAGGAGTTGTACTTCGCGACCCATGATCCCTGAACCCGAACAAGCCCGCCTGGGGAGGACCCGGGCGGGCTCTTTCCTAACCTCAAACCCATGAACTGTTTATGCGAAATCGTACTCTGAATTACCTGCGGGCCGGGTATCCCGGTCTGTACCTGGTCTCGAGCGAGGAAGCCCGCGTCGAGGCCGAACTGAAAGTCATTGCCCAAACCCTGAACTACCGGCTGCTGGCGTGGTCGATCACCGAAGGGTTGGTGGATACCGCGGATGGCAGCACCCGGGATATCCAGAGCCCCTTGGAGATCATTACGGTGGCGGGAGAACTCCCGGAGAACTCGCTCCTGCTCTTGCGGGACTTCCATCCCTTCCTGGAGGAAGCCAACCCGATCCTGACCCGGGCGCTCAAGGACCGGCTCCGGTCGGCCAAGACGCGGGGGCAGACGTTGATCGTGCTGGGCTGCCGGTTGGTTTTGCCGCCGGAGTTGGAACGGGAGTTGGTGGTGGTACACTTCGCCCTGCCGGGCAAGACCGAGCTGGGGCTGGTGTTGGACCAGATCGCCCAGTCGGGGAAGCTCACCCAGCCGGAGGGGGAGCAACGGGAGCAGCTTCTCGACTCGGCCTCGGGGCTGACGACGGTGGAGGCGGAGAACGCCTTTGCGTTGTCAGTGGTGGAGTCGCAGGGCCTCTCGCCGGCCATTGTGGCCCGGGAGAAGGCCAACGAGGTCCGGAAGAACGGCCTCTTGGAGTTGCATCCGCCCATGGCGTCACTCCAAGACATCGGGGGCTTGGACCAACTGAAGGAGTGGCTACTTCGACGCAAGGATGCGTTTGGCCCTGAAGCTCAGCGATACGGGCTGCCGAGTCCCAAGGGCCTGCTCATCGTGGGCATTCCCGGGACGGGGAAGTCGCTCACGGCCAAGGCGACGGCGACGGTGTTCCAACGGCCGTTGCTCCGGCTGGATGCCGGACGGCTGTTTGGCGGGCTGGTGGGGCAGAGCGAGGGGAATCTCCGTTCGGTGATTGCGACGGTGGAGGCGATTGCCCCGTGTGTGCTCTGGCTCGATGAGATCGAGAAGG
>CAYYMW010000433.1:0-5515 GCA_964472515.1 uncultured Verrucomicrobiota bacterium
GCACCTGCCGTCGCCGCCGGATGCTCCACGCCTTCCGGGCTCGGATGCACCGCCAAATCCGCCGGCGCGGCGGTGATCTCGATTTCCCCAAAGGCCTCGGTCTGCACCGCCAATAGCTGATGCAGCCGGATCAATTCCAGCAGGGCCAGGAAAGTCACCACGACCTCGACGCGGCTGGCCGCTTCCGCAAAGAGGTCCTGAAACCGGAGACGCGGTTGGGTATCGATACGCTCGCGCAAGTGCTGGATCTTCTGACTCACAGTCCAGCGGTCCTCGACGATCTCGCGCCCGGGGGCCGCGGCTTGATGCCGCTTGAGGATCAAATCGAGGGCGCCCACCAGATCGAACAACGAGGCCTCGCCCCGGCCGGGAGGCGGGGCCTCGAAGCGGATGCGGGGAGCCTGCCGGGGGAAGATATCCTCCTGTTGGCGTTCGAGTATCTGCATCCGCGCGGAGGCGTCCTTGAATTTCTTGTATTCCACCAGACGACGGATCAACTCCCAGCGCGGATCCTCCGTGTCTTCTTCCTCTTCAACCGCGGCCTGTTGATCCACCGGCAGCAGTTCCTTGCTCTTGATATACATCAAGGTGGCCGCCATCACGAGAAACTCACCCGCGATATCGAGGTCCAACTGCCGCATGAGCTCCACGTACTCGACGAACTGCGTGGCCAGCTTCGTCAGGTTGACTTGGTAAATGTCCACCTCCTGCTTCTTTACCAGGTAAAGCAGCAGGTCCAGAGGCCCTTCGAAGACCTCGAACTGGACTTTGTAGTCGCTCATCGGTGGACCGCGAGGCAGACCCAACGGTCAAAAAACGAACCCTACTGGGTCGGGTGGGCTTTGGCAATGCCGTTGCCAACTTGAAACGGCCTCGCCGGCACAGGCCTGGCCGCTGGCCAGCGCGAGGCGGCGGTGGTGGGCGCCGCACGGTTTGACGCGAGCCGGGCGGTGGTTTTTCCGCAGCCTTCACGCGGACGGCGCAGTGTTGCCATCGGCAGGGGCGGCCAGGGCGGCGGGTCCAGGCGTCAACGAGGCCGTGCCCCTCCCCAGTCCGGTGTGGGATGTTTCCTGGGGTGCCCCGGGCACGTGCTCCCAGGTGGCTTCGGAGCGCATGTAGCGATCCGCGACGGTGGCGTGGGAAGGCGGCCGGACGGGAGCATGGCCGGCTTTTCCCCCGACCACCGGCAAGGGAACGGGTCCGCTGGAGGGCGCCGGAAAGGCCGTTTTGGGCTCAAGTGCTCGCGCCGAATGACGATTACCCGTACGCAAGCAGTTGTGTGCGGCGATCAGCTTGGGCTGTTCGACATTGACATTGCTGATGAACAGCTTAAGGTCCGTCTAACATGCGCCAGACGACTGTTGCTCATCTAAGGGCCCACAGGATGGGTGTCGCTGCGAAGCGCTTCTTTCAGGATGAGTTCGCCGTCGGTCGTGCCTTTCGCCGTGAGTTCACGGCCTCCCTCAAACACATCAACCAACATACCTAATCACCAGTGAAACCGACTCGAGCCCTGCTCGCCTTGGGGACGTCCGCCTTGTGCGTCGTCGCCGTCACCGCCCAATCGAAGGATGCCAAACCCTGCGATCCTCCCCCGGGAGAAAGCTTGGACAAGGCCCTGCATTCAGCGAAGCAACCGACTTCCTGGATGAAGCTTAACTTCGATGCCCGCCTGCGTAACGAGTACTACAACAACGCCGGCACCCTCAATGGGGACGGCCTCTACCACGAACAGAACTACCAGCGGTACCGGCTGCGTTTGGGCACCGTGATCACCCCGGTCAAGGATTTCGATATCAGCGCGCGCGCCACGTGGGAACCACGCACGTGGAACAAGGGTACTGGCAGAGGTGGCGTTGGCAATGGGCGCGACAATCCCGGCACCGGCTTGCATGGCACCGGCACCGGCATGGATTGGCAGGAAGGGATCATCGACATCCTCAGCGTCAAGTACGCGAACATTGGGGGTTCGCCGCTCACCATGAACGTGGGCCGGCAGGAAATCATGGATCTGGGCAACGGGTGGTTGATCATGGACGGTACGCCGCTGGACGGCTCGCGCACCCACTTCTTCGATGCCGCGCGCATGACCTTGAACCTCAAGGAAAGCAAGACGAAGATCGATCTCATCGCCCTCGACCAACGCGGGATGAACGACTACTGGATCCCGACGATCCAGAACCTGGACAAGCAGTTGGCGAACGAGAACATGCGCGGCATCGTCCTCTGGGCGGCCAACCGCTCGATGGATTATCTCGGGGTGGACGTGTACGGCATTTACACGCACATGGATAACCTGAACCACTCGCAGGTCGGGTACAACAACGGCACCTCGGGCGATCTCTTTACGGTCGGCGGCCGGTTGAGCGGGACCGTGCAGGAGCACATCACCTACCGGGTCGAGGGTGCCGGGCAGTTCGGCGAGAAGCGCGATCCGCTGTTGCGGGATGATTACGCCAAGGCAAAGGGGCTGGCCAAACGGGACCAACTGGCCTTCGGCGCCAACGGGCAGGTTAGTTACCTGTTCAAAGACTCGATGAACACGCAGGTCCGCGTGTCCTATGAGTATTGCAGCGGCGACGAACAGTCGACCGAGAAGGACGAGGCCTTCGATATCCTCTGGGGCCGCTACCCGCAGTGGAGCGACATCATGGTCTTCTCCTCCGGACCAGAATGGCGGAGTGCCCAGTACGGCAACCTGCACCGCATCGGCCCCGGCTTCTCCATCTCGCCGACCAAGAAGTTGAACTTCGCGGCGGACTATTACTTCCTGTTCTCCGACCAGAGCGAGACAACCCGCGCCTCCGCCCGGGCTGCAGCGCTCTTCAGCCAGACCAGCTATGATCGCGGGTCGATGGCCACGGCGGTGATCAAGTACACTCACAACCAGCATCTCTCGGCCCGCCTCATGGGCGAACTGCTCTTCCCGGGCGATTTCTACGCCTACAGCGATACCATCTCGTTTGTGCGCGCCGAGGTGGTGGTGGCTTGGTAAGCTGACCGCCTGCATCGTCCCTTCGCTGGGCTCCGGCGGCTCTCTCAGCCGCCGGAGCCCTTTGCGTCAGGGTCGGCCCGGTGATTGCGCTTCTTTCGCCGACGGCGGTCTGGCACGATGCGCCGCATTGTGGACGGCGAAGACGCCAGCGTGATCGCGGCTATCCGTGAGGGAGACACGGAACGCTTCGCCTTCCTGGTTGCCAAGTACCAACCGCGGGTGTTCGCCACCGCGCGGAGGTATGCCCGGCGGCAGGATGAGGTCGAAGACATCGCGCAAGAAGTGTTCATCAAGGCCTTCGAGCGCCTCGATTCGTTTCGCGGTGACGCTCCCTTCGAGCACTGGCTGATGCGTCTGGCTGTCCGCACCTGTTTCGACTTTCTCCGCCGCCATCAGCGAAGCCGCGAGGACAGCGCGGCGGACTTGAGCCCGGAGGTGGAGAACTGGATCGAAGCCTTCGCCGCGGCACCCGAGGCCGCGAGCGCGGATTCGGCAGCCGCCCAGGCGTTGGTGGCGCACGTCTTGGAGCACCTCTCGCCGGCGGCCCGCATGGTCATCACGCTCCTCGAGATCGAGGAACGCAGTGTGCGGGAGATCGCCGAACTGACCGGATGGTCCCAGACCCTGGTCAAGGTGCGTGCCTTCCGAGCGCGGGCGGAGATGCGAAAGGTGCTCGCCAGACTCGCCCGGGAGAAGTATCTGTAACCGCATCGCTCCGGCGGTGCGTCTAGGATTATGCGTAACGTGGACATCGACCAGCTTCAACGCAAGCTGATGACGGCGGCGCGCAGCCACCCGCCATCCGACAGCGTGCCATACGCCTTCGAACAGAGGGTCATGGCGCGGCTTCGGGCCGCCCAGGCGAGTGGGGCGGGGCGGGCGTGGGCGGCGGTATTTTGGCGTGCCGCCGCGCCTGGTGGCATCATTGCTATCCTGTTGGGATTGTGGACCTTGACGTCCACCTCAGGCGGCAATCGGACGGACTCGCTCGACGCCGATCTCGAGACCACCTTGTGTGCGGCGATGGACCGTTCGCCCGAAAGCTGGTGAAGCGCTGGCAAGCCATCTTTGCCGCCGTTGTGCTCTTCCTGACCGGAGCTGTGTCGGGAGGGTTGGCCACCAAGTTGTATCTGCTCAACACCTCCCAGCCGGCTTCCCGGCCCGCTCCCGCGAGTCCGCAGGCCCCGTGGGCCGCCCAGCGCATGGATTTCCTCCGCCGCGTCAGCAGCCGGTTGGACCTGACGCCTGACCAGAAGCTCCGGTTGGATAAGATCATCGAGGCAAGCCAGGAGCGCATGCGTCAGCTTTGGGAACCGGTCGCGCCGCAAGCCCAAGCGGAATTCCAGCAGGTGAGGACTCAAATGGAGGCGCTACTCACCGAACCTCAACGGGCCAAGCTGCAGGCGATCATGGTGGAACGCAAGAACCATGCCCAAGCCGAAGGGACTGACCGCCGCTGGCGGGAGGGACGGCGCCGGAGTCCGGGAGACGGGGCGGACGAAGCAAAGCCGAAACTGCCGGACGCGCCCAAGCCTTGAAGTCGGGGCGCACCGGTCCAGCCGAAGTGACCAGCCTCCCCGGGCAGAACCGCCGGGACCGAAGTGGGTATGGATGCCGGCTGGCCCTTTGAGTTGGAGGAGCCGTTGCCTGCATCAACGAACGCGCCCCCCCACCGCAGGCCCAGTTGGGACTCAAGCAAGCGAGGGAAGAGATCGAGGCTCTCCCGTGGCGGAACAAGCAGAGCGGTTCAGCTCCCGTTCGGGATCAGAGCTGCGAGCGGAACGGCGCCAGCACCTGCTCAAGGAGCCGTTTGAAGACCGATCGACGGCGCCACTCCTGATACGTTACCAGGTCCGATCGAGCTTTGTCGGCCTCGAAGACAGCCGTCTGCTCAGCCGCAAAGGAAGTCGAGTACACATTAAGATTGGCCTCGTCGTTCAGCCGAAAGGAGCGGTTGTCGAAATTGGCCGAGCCGACCGAAACGAAGTAATCGTCCACGATCATCATCTTGCAGTGGTACATGGTGGGCTGGTATTCGTAGATCTTCACCCCGGCCTCCAGCAAGGGGCCCCAGCGCGAGCGCGAGGCATAGCGGACAATCGGCGAGTCGCTGCGCGCTCCGGGGACGATGATCTCCACCTTCACCCCGCGCCGGCAAGCCGCCACCAGTTCCTCGGTCGTCAATGCGCCTGGCACGAAATAGGAAGCCGAAAGACGGATGTTCCGCTTGGCGGCGGCGATGGCGAGCAGGTACATGAGGCGCACGTTTTCCGTCCCCTCGCGCGGCGAACTCTTGAACACCTGGGCGGCTTCGTCCCCTGCCGGAGCCAGCTCGGGGAAGTAGGCGTCGCCGTGGAGGACGCGCAGGTTGCTCTTCATCCAGTTGTCCATGAAGGCGGCCTGCATCTGGGCCACCGCCGGCCCTTCCAGCCGGAACATGCTGTCCCGCCAGTGGCGCGGCTGGTCCGCGTTTCCCAGCCAGATGTCCGCCAGCCCCGCGCCGCCCGTGAAGCCCACCCG
>CAYYMW010000434.1:0-5497 GCA_964472515.1 uncultured Verrucomicrobiota bacterium
GGCTCGCACCGGGCTGACGCACGGCGCACGGTCGCAGATTCGTTGCGCAGTGGTTGAGGTGACTGGCGCTCTCCGAGACCCCGTCCGGCGAACCCATCACCGCCAGCATCCCGAGAACCAGTAACGGACCGTCAAACACCCATGGACGAAGCCGACTCCGGGCGGGTATGCTGGCGTGACTCATGGCTGGGCCGAAACGACTGGCGGTGCTGGATGTAGTGGGATTGACCTCAGGAGGGATCGGAGCGAATACCCCACGGATCGAAGGGTACCGCCGTGCCGGGGTAGCCGTCCCCATCCAACCAGCTTTCCCGGCTGTCACCTGTACCGCGCAATCGACCTATCTGACCGGCCGGCAACCGACGGAGCACGGCATTGTCGGTAACGGCTGGTATCATCGCGAACTGGCGGAGGTGCAGTTCTGGAAGCAATCCAATCACTTGGTTCGGGCACTCAAACTCTGGGAACGCCTTCGCGCGGGAACGCCGGGCTTCACCTGCGCCAAGCTCTTCTGGTGGTACAACATGTACGCCACCGTGGACTACTCCATCACTCCGCGCCCCCTCTACCCCGCTGACGGACGCAAGGTGTTCGACATCTACACCTGGCCCTATTCCATCCGGCCGGCGATCAAGCACGACCTGGGCGAGTTCCCCTTCGCCGGCTTCTGGGGCCCGGCGGCGGGCAGGGATACCCCGCAAGGTTCAGCCGATTGCGTGACCAAGTGGATCGCCGAGGCCGCGCGCTGGATCGAGCGCCGGCACCAGCCGACGCTCTCGTTGGTTTACCTGCCGCACCTGGACTACAACCTGCAGCGGTACGGACCCCAAGCCGGCTCGGTAGCACGCGACTATCGGGAGATCGATGCCATCGTGGGAGGCTTGCTCGACTTCTACCAGGAACGCGAGGTCGAGGTGGTGCTGCTCTCCGAGTACGGCCTGACGCCAGTCGATACGCCGGTTCATCTCAACCGGGTGCTTCGCCAGCAAGGATGGTTGACGGTAAAGGAGGAGCTTGGGCGAGAGTTGCTCGATGCCGGGGCCAGCCGTGCCTTCGTAGTGGCGGACCATCAAGTGGCCCATGTCTACGTGCGCGATCCGGCGGACGTGGAGGCCGTAAAACAGTTGCTCAGCTCGGTGCCCGGGGTGGCGCGGGTACTGGACGCCGAAGCCAAGCGGCAGTGCGGATTGGATCACGAGCGGGCAGGAGACCTGGTCGCGGTCGCCGCGGAGCGCGCTTGGTTCACCTATTACTATTGGGATGACGATGCGCGCGCACCTGACTTTGCCCGGACGGTCGACATCCACCGCAAGCCGGGCTACGACCCCGCGGAACTCTTCCTGAATCCAGCTCTGCCTGGGGTGCGGGCGAGGATTCTCTGGCGTCTACTCCAGAAGAAGCTCGGATTCCGCATGCTGATGGACGTCATCCCCTTGGACGCCTCGCTCGTGAGGGGTTCCCACGGAACCGTGCCGCCGCACCAAGCCGATTGGCCGGTCTTGGTCACCCCCCGGAGCGATCTGGTGACGGAGTCGACCTTGGCTGCCACGGGAGTACATGACTTGCTGATGCAACACCTCCAGCCTTGCGCACGCCATGCAGAATGGGGCGATGCGGGGCGCGGTTTGGCTTGAGTCGGGACGGGAAAACTGGTATGCACACAACCATGCTGGTTTGTCGTGGACTCACTCGACTGACTTGGCTGGGCGGCTTGGGCGCATTGCTGGTGGGGACGGCGGTGAACCGGGCGAACGACGCCTCCTGGCCGGGGCCGCTCGGTCGGGTTACCGTGCCGCTCTATGCCAAAGACTCCACCCGCCCGGTGGGGGTGCTGCGAGTGGAGCGTCTCCGGCTCGAATCCGAGCGGAGAGCCTTCTTCCGCATCGGCGTGTTGCCGATGTTGGTGGCGGAAGATGTCCGTCTCGAGGCGGATCGGGTCAGCGATGGGGCGAAACTCCTGAGTCAGGCGGAGGCGGTGCTGCACGCGCGGGGCGTCGGGCGGAAGTTGGAGTTGAGGAAGGTCCGTTGCCGGTTCGGAGGTGAGACGCCGGTTGAACTCCAGTGCGGACGGCTGGTGCCCACTACGGGCGGATGGCTGGCCACGGAGGGCGTGCGCTGGGAAGGCGGAGGCATCCGGCGGCACGGCGAGTCCGCCCGGATCGAGACGGATGGGCCGGGGGGATGGCGGGTCGCCTTCCAGCCGGTGGCGGAACGGCCATACCAGCGCGTTCATTAGCTTTTTGGGAGACTCATTATGAAAACAGGTCTGGGCTTGGTCTTGACATTGGGAACCTTCCTCGCGCAGTCGGCGCTGGGGGGGGCCGATCCGAACACGCTGATCGCCAAGGGACGGGCGTTCCTGGTTCAACGCGACCTGCCGGAGGCGCGCAAGGCCTTCGCCGCCGCGGTGGCCGCCGCGCCGGACAACGAAACCGCCAACGTGCTGCTGGCCGCGACCCGCGTGCTGGATCTCCCCACCGCGCCGGAAGGCAAGGCGCTGCTTGACCGCCTGGGCGTAAGCAGCGACACGCGCAACATCTACCATTGGGATACCACGGTGCCCCAAGACACCAACGGCGTACCCTTGGCGCCGGCCGGCGTCGATTTCCGCGAAGGGCGCGACTGGCTGCGCAACCACGCGATCCCCGAGCTGTCCGCCGCCGAAGCCAACCTGGCCAAAGTCACCCATGCCGCGTTCCTGCTGACCTTGTCTTCCAACGAAACCTCCCTCACGGAAGTGACGCTGGATTACGGTGATGTGCTGATGGCCCGGGCGCTGCTCAAGGGGGCGGAGTTCTATGCGCTCTACCTCGCCGCCCATGACCAGCAGTTGCCCCTGGGCGAGCTTCGGGCTTGGATCGTTGATGAAAACCGGTCTGTCGAGGCCTTTCTGGCGGCCCACCCGCAGTTGCTTGCCTTCGGTTCGCCCGCCGATCTGGCCGCGGCAGGAGCGGCCTTCGATGCGGGCGTGGCGCGCTATCTGGAAGCCTCCACTTCGATTCGCAACCGCCTGGGCACGGATCGCCGCTTGTTCAGCTACGACCCGGAAATGGCGGATCGTGAGGAGCAATTCCGTATGCTCTTGACGGACCTGCGTGCTTCGCTGAGTTCGCCCAAGGTCCTGCACACAGACACCAACCTCACCGCCAGCCTGGGGACCGCCCTCGACACCCACCACCCCTTGCGCTCCTTGCTCCCGGAGTTCCACCGCAACGGTGTGGTCCTGGGGCGGGGCATGGACGAGACCTTCGGGGGCATCCTCACGGGTTACTCGCGGGGGGAGATCGACGAAGTGCTGGGCCAGAGCCTCGAACTGGTGCCGTGTCTGGCACAAGTGGAGTTCGATCAACCGGGCCGCCTGACGGTCAAGGTTCACACGCACTGGGACCGCAGTTACGGCCTCTGGGTGTCCGAGGATCTGCAAGCTTGGGAGGAGTTGGGGCGAACCGTGTCGAGCGGCGAACTCTGGCAAGTAGTGGATACCGGCTACACCGGGCACCGACAGCGCTTCTACGCCGCGGCGGAACTGGCCGAGCCGGCGAATGACGACCTCGCCCACCGGGCTGCCCTCGATGGCGATCGAGTGAACCGTGTCGCCATAACCAGGAACGCCACGACCGAAACCTGGGAGGCGGGCGCCTTCGCCTCGACCGGCTGGCGGCCGGTGGCCTCAGTCTGGTGGTCATGGACCGCTCCCCACAGCGGCGTGGCGGTGTGGCAGGGCGAAGAGAAGGCGGGCGCCGTGGCCGTCTTCCGATTCACCGGCGGCAACTCGCTCACCCCGGTTGCGCTCCCGGCCTGGCCGGCGCCCAGCGTGCAATTCCCCGCCGAAGCCGGAGTCGAGTATGTGCTCCTATTCGATGGCCGGTACGACGAACGGTCGGACGTGTGGCTCAACCTTTACACCGTGCCCCCGCCCAACGACGCTTTCGCCAAGCGGAGCGTCATTCTGACCACTGGCACCGGCGTGCAAGGCTACACGTTTGGCGCCAGCCGCGAGGCCAACGAGCCGATGCCGCCCTTCAGCGCCATCGGGCATACGGTCTGGTACACCTGGACCGCCCCCGCGACCTCCCGCTATACCGCCACCGTTTCAGGTCTGGGCATGTGGCTTGGCGTCCTCTACGGGCTCGATTTCGGCTCCATGGATATTCTCGGCGGCGGCGGTGACTACACCTTCGAGGCCACCGGCGGGGTCACTTACCAGCTTGTGGTGGACGCCTATAACTCGGAAGGGGAGCAGCCGTTCGTGTTGACCGTCGCGGAGACTCCCGCTCCCGCGAACGATCTGCGGGCCCAGGCCCAGCGCATCAGTCTCCTGTCCGAAGTGACCCCGGGCACCACCGTCGGGGCGACGATGGAGGAGGCGGACGATCAGATCCTGCCGGATTGGACGAACTTCCGCCACTCCGTCTGGTATGTGTGGCGGGCCTCGGCCAACGGGCAATATGAAGTCAGGACCACCAGCGCCAATCGAGACTGGCCTCCTTACGTGGTGGCGCAGAGTGCCGCCGACTCGAGCTCGGTCGGGGCTTGGGCCTATCGATCCTTGACCATCAATGCCACCGCGATGACCGATTACTACATCGGGGTCGTGTCGCAGGAGCGTACGCCCGCTGCGTTCGAGATCGTGGTCGATCGCGTGGGCGGCACGCCTTAGGTTACCCCGCCTGCCAACGTGGATCGCCTCCCCTCCCGGAGCGGATCGGGTCGCCGTGGATCGTCTTCGATCTCGGGCATCCGCAGTGGCATCACGGTCGGCAAGCCGTGCTGCTGTCCCCGCATGGGCTCAGGTGGGGTAAGCCGACGGCGCGGTGGCCAAGGTCAGCCTTCGTCGCCGGGGTCGTCGCCGCTGTCCCACTTCGGATAGATTTCGGCCGGCAGCTCGCCGCGCCGGATCAACTCCTGCAGGTCCCGGATGATCGTGCGGCGGGCAACGCGGAACTGGCGTGCCAGCGCGGAGATATTGGGGCGGTCGGTGGATTCCTGGAGTTGGTGGCGGATTTCGGTCTGCCGGCTGAGCCGGTCGGTCGAGCGGCTGAGCAGATCCTCAATGTCCACCCGTTTGGAACGTTCCAAGGCCTCGAATTGCCGGACGATCTCCGCCTCGCCACACTCCGACAACGCGATCGCGATGATCTGCTTAAGCTCCTCGATGTCCACGGGCTTCGTCAGGCAGTAGTGGGCCCGGCGGGGGCCTTGGAGCGCCTCGATTTGCTGCTGCACCTCCAACGCCCCGGAAACAATCACGATCGGCACATGGGGCATCAACTCCTTGAGTTCCGGGAGAAAACTCAGGCCGAGCTGTCCCCGGGCCAGGACGTGGTCCAGAATGATGAGATCGGGCTGTTCTTTCGCCGCGCGCGCGAGCGCGGCGGAGCCGGTGGTGGTCCTCACCAGGCTGTAGTCTTTCAGAGCTTCCTCATAGATCTCGTATTGGAGATCGTCGTCTTCCAGAATGAGAATGCGTTTGCTCATACGCTCAGCCCCGTCATCC
>CAYYMW010000435.1:0-5478 GCA_964472515.1 uncultured Verrucomicrobiota bacterium
GCTATAGGCTGACAGGCATGACGACGAAGAAGCGTTGGCTTGGCGGGCGTTTCCAGATCAGCGTGTGGGCGCACGTGTCGAGGTTGCTGCGAACAACCCCTCCGCCCCGCCGCGAAGCCAGCGAAGCGTCGAAGTGAGTGCCAGTAGTCAGGACCAAGCCCTCTATGGCATGGAGCTTTCTACCGTCAGCGTGTGGATTTCGTTTGCTGGATGTCTCGGAGGATCCGCAATTGCCGCTCGAGTCGGATGCGGAGTTCCTTCTCGTCAATCATAGCATCGCCCCTCAGTTCCTCGTTGGGTTCGTACATATCCAAATCCAGGTACATCTCCGACATCGCTTCCTCCTCCTTGTCTTCAGACGGGTCGAGCACAAGACGGTCTCCTGCCGCGTACTCTTCCTTTTGAAGCCCAGCTACTCTATGACTTTCTGCTAAATACCATCGAACTAGGTTCTCGGCGGAATCCTGCCCATCAAGGTACCTCTGCACACGCGTAACGACGTCGATCGGATTCTTCCTCGTCATAGACGTCCCTCCTTGAGGATCTTCTCTCCTCGCCACTGTTCAACCGTACCATAAGCAGTCTTGGACTTGCCTGACTTGTCGCAGACAGGAAGCTGTCTGGTCTTTGGATCAAGATAAAAAACGCAGTCGGTCTGGTTCCGCCAAGTGCCGTTGATCGTCTGGGTCCCTGGGGCCTTCTGAGAACTAGACAACATGCATCTGAATCCAATCATTTTTTCAATCGTGTTTATTCCCTTTGTCCCCCACTCGATAGCATGACGGCCACAGGCATGACGATCCCCATTAATAGCGGAATAAAGGGTCCGATAAAGGATAAAGGGGCGCGCTCTGCCCCCAGCCGGTTCGACACGTGCGTCTACACCCCCATCTGCATGCGCCCGTCGATCCACGCCAGCTCCATCATCGCTTGCTGCCGCCGCTGCCATCTCCATGCGCAAGTACCCGGGCACCGTGCGGCTCGGTAACTGGTTCTCGGCATCGTTCGACCACGTGGCGCTCCGCAGGTTCAAGGCGTTCTGGTCGCCGCCGGTCTTGCTGGACGTCGACCACGCTCTTGCCCTCAGCACGGTTTCTTCGTGCAACCATCTGTAACTGTGCGGCTTGGGACTCACGGCGGACGCCGTCACCCTCCGCTCCCCCGCTTTCGCTGTCAAGGTCATCCCGGCGTGCCTGCCTTGGTTCCGCCCGGTTGCGGATTGCGTTCGCTTCGCCTGGCGGGCGCGTTGCTGTCCCGCTTTGACTTGGGAAGCGGCGATGGGCTACAAGGATACTCATGAAATCCGGGTGCAAGTGGGTCGGCGTCCTTGGGGGTCTTTGGCTGCTGCTGTCGTCGGCCGTCGCCACCCAGGCGATGACCTTGGCGAAAGCCGGCAAACCGACCGCAACCGTGGTGGTGGCGGCCGACGCAACCGTGGCCGAACAGACGGCGGCCAGGGAAGTGGCGGACTATTTGGGGAGGATGACGGGGGCGACCTTCCCGGTCGTCACGGAGGGGGCGGCGGTGAGCCGCGGCACGCGGATCCTCGTGGGGCCGACGCGGTTTGCCGCGCAGCAGGGCCTGAAGGCCGACGGCTTGGCCGCCGAGGAGTGGGTGGTCCGCACGGTGGGGACGGACTTGGTGATTATCGGCGGAAGACCGCGCGGGACGATTTACGGCGCGTACCATTTCCTCGAGGATGTGCTGGGGGTGCATTGGTGGAATCCGTTTGAGGAAAGCGTGCCCCAGCGCCGGACGGTGCGGGTGGGCAACCTCGACCTGCACGGCAAGCCGGGCCTCCAGTACCGGGACATCCACATGCTTTACGGCCATGATGAGGGCCGGTTCGCGGCGCGCAACCGGCTCAACCGGGACGGCGACGCGACGTTGGGCGCCCGGTACGGCGGCGGCCGGGACTACGGCCCGCCGTACCATGTCCACACCTTCAACCTGTACTTCCCGCCCAAGGAGTTTTTCGGACCGCACCCGGAGTGGTACTCGCTGGTGAACGGCCAACGCACCGCCGAGGGCAGCCAGCTTTGCCTCACCCAGCCCGGGCTGCGGCAGGCCTTTTTGGCGAAGTTGCTCCAGAACATCGAGACCGCCCACGCCGCCGCGAAGGCTGCGGACGCGCCCCCGCCGGTCGTGTTCAGCGTGTCGCAGAACGACTGCCTGAATCCCTGCCAATGTGACACCTGCCAGGCGCTTGCCAAGGCTGAGGAATCAGAGTGCGGGCCGCTGCTCGACTTCGTCAACTACCTGGCGGACGGGATCAAGGACCGGTATCCGGGCGTCTATCTGGACACGCTGGCCTACCAGTACACGCAGAAGGCGCCGAAAACGATCCGGCCGCGCGACAACGTCATCGTGCGGCTCTGCGACACCGAGTCCGACCCCAGCCAGCCGATCACCGCCCCGGTGAACACGGCCTTTCGCGAGCATCTGACGCGCTGGTCCCAGGTGGCCCGCAACCTGCGGGTGTGGGATTACGCCGTGACCTACGCCAGTCCGGTGGGCATGCCGATGCCCACAGCGCAGACCTACGGACCCGACTATCGCTTCTATGCCGCGCACAACGTCGAAGGGGTGTTCACCGAACTCGAGTTCGAGATCCTCGCCGACATGCGGGATCTGAAGGTTTGGGTAATGATGAAGCAACTGGAGGATCCATCGGCGGATTACAGCCAGCTGGAGAAGACCTTTACCGACGGCTTCTACGGTCCCGCCGCGAAGCCCGTGCGGGATTACCTTTCCGCCCTGCGGCAGGAGGCGGCGGCCCGCCGTACCCGCTGTGATTGGAACTCGACCCCGCAATCGCTGACCTACCTGAACCTGGGTTTCGTTCGCCAGGCGCAGGGTTTGTTCGACCGCGCGGAGAAGGCCGTCGCGAACGATCCCACTTTGCTACGCCGGGTGCGCCACGCGCGGCTGCCACTGGACCGGGCCACGGTGATGCTGCATCCGCGCCTCAAGTCGGAGTGGCTGGCCGCGGGAGAGCCCGCGGGCATGGCGCCGCCGGATCGCCAGCACACCGCCGAGCGCGTGCTGGACACCTGGCTGGCGCAGGCCAGGCTGCGGTTGCCCGAGGCTGCCCAAGCGGCGGAAAAGCAGCGCGCTGAAGCCGAGATGCGCCGCTTTGCTGTCGTGCCAGACCGCCTGGCATTGCCGGAAAAGTTCCGGGGAGCGCCCAAAGGCAGCGTCTACGACTATGTGGCCACGATGACGCGGAACTGGGCGGACGTGGTGAAGGTGGTCAAGGACGCCGAGGCCGAGAGCGGCATCGCCAACAAGTTGGACCTCACGGCCAGCGACGTGGAGAGCCCGGAGAAATACGTGCTCCCGATGCCGTGGGGGCTCTACGCCACTGTGGAGAAGAAGGGGGTCGGCGGCAATGCCATCAAGCCCGGGGAGATCCCCGGGCCGGGGTATCACTGGTACAAGATGGGGACGTTTCCCGTTGGAGCGGGGAACTACGTCTACTTTTTCTGGAGCTGGATCATCCAGGCGGAGGTGGACAACGTGGTGGACCCGGCGAAGCCGGATCAAGCCTTCGAGATCTGGGCCCGGGTCAAATTCACCGGTCCGCGCTTCCCGCATGCCCGGCCCGGCGAAACGGATGCCATCTACGTGGAGCGCCTGGTCTTGGTGAAGGCAGCGCCAGACGGCGGACGCTAATGAACGGGTTGATCGCCCGATCCGGCGAACGCTCCCCCCGGTTCCACAACCAGGTTCGACCGTCCGCCCTTCTGTCATGCCGTCGGGGTGGGGGAGGGGAGGTGGTGCCTCGAGTCGGTTGGCCCAAAAAAGCGCCGGAGGCCACTCGGCCTCCGGCGACCCACATCCCGTAGGATGATCGTTTCCTACGGAAAACGCCGCAGCGCTGCGGATGCAGAACCGACAGACGCATGCGTTAACACGCTTTCAACAGATACAGGCGCAAGCCGTTGCCAAAACCCGCAGGCCGGTGCCTGTTCTTCTGCGGATGGCCAGATGGTGTGGGTGTAAGTGTCTGGTTACCAAAGTTTAGTGGAAGAGGTCTAAATCGCGAAACCCGCCGCACCAAGGCCGGCGAACCGGAGCGCTATACCCTGCAGGCGAGCGCCTTGGTGCTGGAGGCTTGGGCAAACGCATAGCCGGGGAACGGTGGCCCTGTGCCAAGGTCTGGCTGCGGAACGCCATCCGTCCGCGAGACTTGGCCGGCCAGCAGTCTTGGCCAGTCCCCGCTGCGGCTTTTCCCCGTTGTTCGCGCTCTCGCCTGCAACGCCCGGGGGGGCGTCCGATCGGCGTCCGGCTCGTAAGCGGCCGTGCCTTGTCCTGCGAGGAGCCACGGTAATCCTCCGGTGCAGAGCACGGCGGATGCCGCGCATTCCGGGGCCAGGCGTCTCTGCGAAGGGCGGTGGCGATTCATGGTCGCTTTGGCCTGCTCAAGCTGTCGGCGCGAAACCCTACGGCACGACTGTGCGGTGTTTGGCGGGCATGCCCTTGCTGGCGGATGCATTGTCCACCCGGATGGGTGGGCGCAGCTTTTTGGCACTAGGTGCGTCGCACCTCATCAGACGCAGCGCCTTGGGCATGGTCGCCGGCCGATTTGACGGAGGCTCCTTGCCCGGTGTGATGAACGTGCTATTATGGACGATAACGTTATTTGTAAATCGACGTGATTCACATTTGAAAACTGTCTGAACTTGAAACCCTGAAGCTATGCCGTACGAACTCTCTCCTTTGCCCTACGCGAAAGACGCCCTTGAGCCCTTCATCGATGCGACCACCATGGAGATTCACCATGGCAAGCACCATGCCGCGTATGTCACGAACGTCAACAAGGCGATTGCCGGCCACACCGCGCTCGAAGCCAAGTCCGTCGAGGCGCTGATCACCGACCTGAACGGCGTGCCGGACACCATCCGGACGGCCGTGCGGAATAACGGCGGCGGGCACTACAACCACTCGCTCTTCTGGAAGTGGATGGCCCCCAAGTCCGGCGGCGCGCCAGCGGGCGCGCTGGCCGAGGCGATCACCGGCGCCTTTGGCGGCTTTGACACCTTCAAGGACCGATTCGAGGCGGCCGGCTTGACGCGTTTCGGCAGTGGTTGGGCCTGGCTGATCATCAACAAGGCCGGCAAGTTGGAGATCGTCTCCACCCCCAACCAGGACAATCCCATCATGGACGGCTCGGGCAAACCGGTGCTCGGCTGCGATGTCTGGGAGCACGCCTATTATCTCAAATACCAGAACCGCCGGGCCGACTATCTCAAGGCTTGGTGGAATGTGGTGAACTGGACCGCAGTGGCGGACAGCTTTGCTGCGGCGAAGAAGTAGCCGCGGTTCTCTTGCTGGTGGCGACGGAGAGCGAGCCTTGGCGGCTCGCTCTCTTTGCTTGGTACGGCCCCCTCAGCTCCCGACCGGAGGTGGCGCTCCCGAGAGGGGGTGCACGAGATAAAAAGGGGGGGCTACGAGGTACGCGCCGCCCAGAAATCC
>CAYYMW010000436.1:0-5409 GCA_964472515.1 uncultured Verrucomicrobiota bacterium
CAGCGGTCCTGGCGCCACCAACTCGCCCGTGACGGAAACGAACGCCCCAACCGCGACGGCCACGGCGCCCAATCCAGCAGCCCCTCAGCCCCCGTCACCCCGGCCGACGGAGTAGCCCGGGCTCACACTGACAAGGAAGTGCTTTTCAGCGGGACGGGACTGGGTTTACATCGACCCATGCGCATCATCGGCGGCACAGCGGCGGGACGGTTGCTGAAGGTTCCCAAGGGATTTGCGGTCAGGCCCACGCCGGACCTGGTCAAGCAGGCGGTGTTCAACAGCCTTGGACCGCGGGTGGCGGGCGCCCGCGTATTGGAACTGTTCGCCGGTTCTGGCGCCCTGGGGTTAGAGTCGCTAAGCCGCGGGGCGGTGGAAGTCGTGGCCATCGAGCGGGCTCCCCGGCACGCCGCGTTCATTCGCGACAACCTGGCCTCGCTTGGCCTGCCAGCGGAGCAATTCCAACTGCGGAGTCAGGATGTGTTCGCCGCCCTCCCGCAGTTGCTGGCGGCAGGCCAGCCGTTCGACCTGATCCTGGCTGACCCCCCGTTTGGCGACAAGAACCTCAATGCGCGCTCGACCTCGCTCTCGCAGAAGCTCCTCGACGATACGGACCTGCCGCGGCTGCTTTCCGTGGACGGCATCTTCGTGCTGGGCCACGCCCGACGCGACCGGGTCACGGTTGAATCCCCTTGGGAGGAAGTCCGGGTGCTCGAACACGGCGACAGCACCATGCGATTGCTGCGCTTGCCCCCGCCGCAAGCCACATGAAACTCGTGCTCGTCTGGCTGAGTGCCATGGCGCTCCTCATTCAAACCGCTGCTGGCTCCGAACCCCCGTCCCGGACGCCAACCCCGTGGCAGGTCGAGGGAGACGCCCAGTTGCAACACTGGGTGGACGAAGCGGTTCGCCGGACCGTGAGTACCTTCATAACTCAGAAGCTCGGAACGGCGGAACTGGCGGTCACGGTGGTCGATCTCAAAGATACCAACCGCCTGGTGTGGGCCAGTCACCGGGGAGCTGTGCCCATCTACCCTGCCAGCGTGGTGAAGCTGTTCTACCTCGTCGCCGCCCATCAGTGGATGGAGGAAGGACGCCTGCAGGATACCGCGGAATTGCGCCGGGCGATGCACGACATGATCGTGGACTCCTACAACGAAGCCACTCACTACGTAGTGGACCTGCTGACCGGCACCACCAGCGGGCCGGAGTTGCCGGCGGAGGAACTTGGCGTCTGGTTCGACCGGCGGAACGCCGTCAATCGCTACTTCCTTTCGCTCGGTTACACCGGCATCAATGCCAACAAGAAGCCTTGGTGCGAAGGCCCCTACGGCCGGGAAACCCAGGCAATCAAGGCCTTCGAACCCAAGCGCAACCAACTGACCACCCAGGCCACCGCCCGGCTGGTAACGGAAATCGCCTTGGGCAGGGCCGTCTCCCCTGCCCGCTCGGCGCAGATGCTCAGTCTGATGCAACGAGACCCGCTCGCCGAAACCAAGGACCCCGACGATCAGGCCAAGTTCACCGGACCCGCACTGCCGCCCGGAACCAGGCTGTGGTCCAAAGCGGGCTGGACCAGCGAGACCCGGCACGACGCAGCCTATGTGGAACTGCCCAACGGACGGCGATTGGTGCTGGTGATCTTCACCGAGAACCATGCCAACGAGCGCGGCATCCTCCACACTGTCGCCCGCGAACTACTGAGCCACTTCAGCGCCCCGGTACCAGAGCCGGGTGCGACATCGCAAACCGCGCCGCCCGCCCCAAGGCGGCGACCGTGAAGACGACGGGATAGAGCGCCTCGTCGTACCAGAGGCGGGCAAAGTAGAGGCCGATGGGCGAGGGCTTCTGGCCACCGCCGGCTTCCATCCGGTGGAGCAACCATTCCACGCCGCGCTGCCACGCCACGATCAGCGAACGATCAGGGTCGGGATCGACCGCGAGCCCGACTGACAACGCCTCCACCGCCAACGCGGTTTCCTCCTGCGAGGGCGGGCAGCCGGGCGCCCCGCCCCAACCACCATCCGCGCCCTGGGCAGACCCCAGCCAAATAAAAGCCCGGTGCAGAGGTTCACTGGTCTCGGGTTGCGGCCACTCGGCCAGCGCCAGGACAACCTTGGCGGTACCGTAGAGCGGGTTCGTCTGGCCGACGGTGTGCTGGTTGCCGAACCAAAGCGGCTCCCATGAACCATCCCGGTGCTGCGCCCGCACCAGAAAACGCAGGGCACGACGGGAGCCTCGCTCCAGCCTCGTCGCCAATCGCCCGCCGACCTCCCCCTGCCAAGCCTGCCACGCACGCAGGGTATGCGCCGTAAGGTCCGGGCTGCTTCGATCGAACGGCAGGTAGCCCCACCCTCGGCAAAACGTGGGGACGCCACCGTCCCGGTTCTGCAAATCCAGCAGCCAATTCAAGCCGGCTTCCACTTGGGCCAGCGCCCCGGAAGGCAAGGGAGCCAGATGCCGGAGCGCCAGCAAGGCACCGGGCGTGTCATCCGCATCGGGCACGCCGCCGGGCAGGTCCGTCCAGGCCCATCCGCCCGGGGCGGCATTGGTGTAAGGATGCACCACCAGATGCTGTTGACCCAGCAGCCAGGCGGTCAACTCCTGACGTTGCGGCAGCGCGTCCACCTGGCTGGAAGCGACCGACGCCAGCGCGTTGACCGCCAGGGTGCTGACCCAGGTGGCCAGGTTGGTGTCAATGGGCCAACTTCCATCCGTCCGCACCGAGCGGCGAAGAAACAGCAAACCCTCGCGCACCACCGGATGCGCGGCCTGCCCGGCCCCAATCAGGCTCATGGTGACAAAGCTGGTCAGCGGGGTTGCCTCCAAAAAACCTCCACCCGGGGGCTGCAGGGTGGTCAGCAGGTTGAGGGTCGGCTCCCGCAGGCGATCTCGAAGCAGCCGCACCAACGGATTGCGCGAGGGGCGCAGATGGTGATGCGCCTGGCCCATGGCGATGAGCGCCGGCAAGGCGTAGCTCACCACCGGCAGGCGGGCCAGCGCAAACCAATCGCGCGGCAGTGCCGCCATTTCGAAGGGCAACGCCATGACCTTGTCCCACGCGGAAGCCTCCTGTCCCAACCGCCCCGCCAGGGCGCAGAGCGTGAGGATGGGCACCGAGAACGTGCGGTCCCGCCCGTAGCGGGCGGTGATGGCGTCCGCCAGTTTCCCGGGCTCGGCACTGCCCGCTTCACGGGCGATCCAGGCGCCCGCCCGCTTCACCACCGCCAGGTGCTGCGCTTCGGCTTCCGGCAACACGCCGAACGCGGCCCAAGCCAGGGTGGTGGTGCTGATGTTGCTGGGGCTTTCGGGGGTGTCGCCCCAACCACCGTCAGCGTTGACATGCTGAGCCAGCCACCGGAGGCCCGCCTCGGCCAACCGCCGATCCGCTATGGCCGATTCCCCGCCCTCCCGAGCGGCCAATCCGAGGGCCGTCACGGCCGTCGCGGTGGAGAGTGCGCTGCTGGAGAGGCGGCCTTCCCAGCGCCCTTGCGGGGTGCGCCCTTGATGCAGGGCGGCGACCGCCTGCTGGCAACCCTTGACCAGGCGCTCAACCAACGGTGACCAACTCGCCGTCATCCCCGGCTCACCCCGTCGGCCGATGGCAGGCCGTCCCACAACCCAGCCACCGGCTGATTCCCTGCCGGTGTCGGCTGACCCAGCGGTAAGCCCGCCGGGCAAGCCAGGGGATTCCCGGCAGCCAAAGCACCAGCGCCAGCGGCGCCACCAGAGGCAGCCGCAAACCAATGAACCGCAGGGCCTCGACCCCCGCGAGCACCCGACCACGGGCGGTCACGCAATGAATCGCCTCCGCGAGGGCCTCGCCGGTCAGGGGGGAATTTCCCGAGACGGCTTGCTGACGGGAAATCGGCACCCACTGGAGAGCCCGCAGCCAGTCCAAACGCGACATCCACCCGACCGCCGTGGTGCAGAGCCCGCAGCGGTCGTCGAAAAGGACTTGGTGTGGTCGAGGCGACGCCATGCACCGAAAGATAGCGGCTCGCCGTTCCGATTTCGAATCGGCTGACGGGAAGCCGTCCGGGAAGCTCGCTCAGGCTTGGGCGGGTCGCCGATGGACTTTGTGGATGGCAGCCTGGTCGGTGCACTTGATGAGCATTTCGTCGATGCACACGTGTGGAGGACGGCTGGCCACCCACAGCACCGCTTCCGCCACATCCTCGGCCGTAAGCGGTTGCGTGCCTTGGTAAACAGCGGCAGCCCGCTTGGCGTCACCCTTGAAGCGCACCAGGGAGAACTCGGTTTCCGCCATGCCGGGATCGACGGTGGCCACCCTCACCCCGGTCCCGCAAAGCTCGAGGCGCAACGCCCGGGTAATCTGCAACTCACCAGCCTTCGCGGCGCAGTAGGCGGCCCCGCCTTCGTAAGCGACATGCCCCGCCACCGAACCCAAGTTGATGATGATCGCCCCCGGGGTGGGCTGCAGCAGCGGAAGCGCGGCGCGGGTTACGCGCAGCAAGCCCAGGACATTGGTCTGGAGCATGGTCTCCCAATCGTCATCCCGTCCTTGCGCCACCGGTTCAAGCCCCAGCGCCCCACCCGCATTGTTGACCAGCACGCGGAGTTGCGTGGTGTGGCCGCGCACCCAGGCCATGAATTCCTCCACGCTGGGGGTCTGGCTGACGTCGAGCGGATGGATCAACGCCGCCGGGGAACCCAGGGTGGCGCACTCGGCGGCGACCGCCTGGAGGCGGTCCACCCGTCGCGCGCCAAGCAAGAGCCGGCACCCCTGGCGGGCGAAGGCCCGCGCGATGGCCGCGCCAAATCCGCTGGAAGCGCCGGTCACCAGCGCCCAACCGTCCATGACGGGAGTGTGCATGCCCAATCGCGTAGCCCGGGGTTGTGGTGGAGCGTCCTACGGTGTCACGGCAAGCCGTTCTTCAACCTGCTCGCCCGCCATCAGAACACCCTGCTCTTTGTACGGCTTGAGCATAAAATGCGTCGCCGTGGAAAGCACACCTTGAATAGTAGCCAGCTTTTCGGCAACGAAGCGCGCCACCTCCCGCAGACCGGAACCCTCAACCTCGACAAACAGGTCGTAGGAACCGGACATCAGGTAACAGGAGCGGACCTCGCTATACTTGGCGATCCTCTCGGCCACGCGGTCGAAACCACCGTCGCGCTCGGGGGTGATGCGCACCTCGATCACCGCGCGCACCGTATCCAACCCGAGCTTCTCCTCGTTCAGGATGGTGCGGTAGGCCACGATGACCTGGTCAGCTTCGTAAGCCTTGATGCGTGCCACGACCTCGGCCTCGGGCAGATTCAAAATGGCGGCCAACTGGGCCGGGGTTCGGGCCGCATTCTCCCGGAGCAACTTCAAGAGCGAATCCATGGCCGGAAAATAACTCCAGTCCACGCGCCTGCCTATGAAATTCTTGAACCAGCCGAACC
>CAYYMW010000437.1:0-3623 GCA_964472515.1 uncultured Verrucomicrobiota bacterium
CTCCTTGAATCGTGTATTGCCCCCGAAGCCCGGCCAAGGCCGTCTGAATCGAGGCCCGAATCCCCTCCCCTCCCGCGCTTCGATCCACCTCATAACGCCAGCGTTGGAGGATCGTGCCGTCAGGTTGCCCCACCACCACTTGCAGTTTGGTGCCGCCGATTTCGATGCCCGCACAGACCGTTTGCATGCCCTTTCTCCTGACACAACCGTCCGTCGTTGGAAATCCAAAACCGCCCGCGCCCATGAACCTCACTCCTCGATGAATCCGACGCTCAAGTCCACCGACCGATCCGCCGATAAGCTGATGGGAACGCCTGTGGGGTCGCGCCCAGCCTGCTCACAGGCGGCGCGGCCTCCACTCGACGGTCATCCCGAAGCACGTATGGATCAGCTATGAGTAAGAAGGGTGGACACCACGGCGGCGCCTGGAAGGTGGCCTACGCCGATTTCGTCACCGCCATGATGGCGCTCTTCCTGGTGCTCTGGCTGACCAGCCAGGACCAGAAAATCCGGGACGCCGTCGAGCGCGCCTTCAACCACCCCTTTGTCTCCCCCACCGAGATGTCCGCCGGCATCATTCCGCCGTCTCCCGAGGCCAGCCAAGTCGTCAGAGCCAGTCAGGGCAACTTCGACTCCTCTAGCAAGGCCGAATTGGACATGCTGCGGCGCATCAACGAGGACTTGATCCAGTCGCTGCAAACCGCCACCGACGAACAAGGCCGCAGCACCATCGCGATGGAAATGACCCCTGAAGGCCTGCGCATCAGCGTCTTCGATCGCGCCAAACGGGCGATCTTCGAACCGAATTCGACCAAACTCACCGAGTACGGCAAGTTCGTCCTCAGCACCCTCTCTTGGGGCATCTCCAGATACCCCACCCTGAAGATCGATATCGAGGGACACACCGAGAAATCTCCCGTGCCACGTGAATCCCCGGACGACTGGGATTTGACCTCCCAACGCGCCAACATCGCCCGCCGGCTGATGCTCGACCACGGGATCGAAACCGCCCAAGTCAACCGCGTGGCGGGTTATGCCGATACCGTGCCCCTCCCCAATGTCGATCCGAAAGACGAGTCGAATCGCCGGGTCACCGTGATGCTCAAGGTCAACTCGTCCAAGTTCTTCTGACGCGGCGCGGCGCTCCTCGACCCGAGGTCGCCCACCGACGCCCGCAAAGCCCTTATGGCCACCGATTTCGTGCCTCTGTCCAACACCGCCGCCTCCCCGGCAACGGCCGCCAAATCCAGTTTTCGCGTTTCCGTCGTCTCGGGTGCCAGCCATCCTGAAGCGTTCCGCCCCCTGCAAAGTGCCTCCGGCTCGGCGGCTCAGGGGCAGAGCTTGGCCGGCGGCCCAGGGCCCGCCGGCAAACCGAAGATCTCGCTTCAACGCGAGGGTGACCAAGTCACCCAGATTCGGATCGAATGCGCTTGCGGTGAGGTCATTCTGTTGGACTGCCAGTACTGAACCGGTACCGCCCGGCCCTCGCCGCCCTTGACCCGCTGACGGTCTCGCGCCGTCGCCCCCCTTCCTTCCCTCTCCGGCTGATCCTCCCGCCGCCGCCAAGGCACGCTGGCGCCGTTACTTGCACGTTCGCGGCGAGGGGAGGCAAAAACTGCACTGACGCCCTTGTCCAGAAGGCAGCTTTTGCCACGATTGGACTAGGAATCAATGCATACTATATTGATTACCAACATCTTCCACGCTATGGCACATCCATTGCTCTGTGACAGGTGCCATGAACGTCAGTCTCTACCAAGCTGCTGCGGCCCTGGGCGCCAACTCGCGCTGGCAAGAGGTCATCGCCGAAAACCTCACTTCCAGTTCGATCCCCGGTTTCAAACGCCAGGACCTCTCCTTTGACGCGCTGCAAGCAGGGCTTTCGAGGCTTCAGCCGGGCACCAGCGGAGCGACCCAGAATTACGTGCTCCCGCACACCCAGCCCTTCATCAGCTTCTCCCAGGGGCAACTCACCACCACCGGCGTCCCCACCGATCTCGCCATCCAGGGCCAAGGCTTCTTCGAAATTCAAGCCGCCAACGGCGACAAGCTTTACACCCGCAACGGCAGCTTCCGCGTCAACGCCCAAGGCGAACTCGTGACTCAGCAGGGCTACACCGTGATGGGCGAAAACGGCGCCATCCAGTTGGACCCCCGCGACAACTCCCCCCTCACCGTCACCCCGAACGGTAACGTGCTCCAAGGACGCAACCTGCGCGGCCGGGTCAAGGTGGTGGACTTCACCGACCCCCGCCAACTCGAGCAAGTCGGCCTCACCTGCTTTCGTCCCGTCAGCCCGGATGTCCAACCGCAACCGGCGGATGAAGAAACCGCCATCCGTCAAAAGTCGCTGGAAGACTCCAACAGCGCCCCCATGACCGAGATGATTGGACTGATGAGCTCGATGCGCGAGTTCGAAGCGAACCAGCGGCTCATTCAGATGAACGATGAGCGGATGGGCATGGCCATCCGCGATCTGGCTGGCACCAACTAACCACTTCTATGCTACGCGCCCTCTATTCCGCCGCCGCAGGCATGGGTTCCCAGCAAGTGAACCTCGACGTCATCGCCAACAACCTGGCCAACGTAAACACTACCGGCTACAAGCGCAGCAAGGCGGAGTTCCAAGACTTGCTCTACGACATCGAGCGCGCCCCGGGCTCCCAGCAGGGCAACAACAACCTGTTGCCCACCGGCAGCCAGGTCGGCCATGGCTCCAAGCTCGTGGCCACTTCCCGGACCTTCACCACCGGCGACCTGACCTCGACCGGCGGGAACCTGGACGTCGCCGTCAAAGGCGACGGCCTGTTCGAAGTCCAGATGCCGGACGGCACGCGCGCCTTCACGCGCGACGGCGCCCTCAAACTGGACCAAAACGGCCGCATCACCACCAGTGACGGCCTGCCCCTGCAAAACGGTTTCCAGCCCATCCCTTCCGGCACCACCAGCATCACCATCTCCCCCAACGGCGAATTCACCACCAAGGGCAGCGGCGGCACCCAGAGTTTCCAGGTCCAACTGGTGCGGTTTGCCAACCCGGCCGGCCTCGAAGCCATGGGGGGCAACCTCTTCCGCGAAACCGACGCCTCGGGCGCCCCCGAAATGGGCACTCCGGGCGATAACGGTCTCGGCCTGGGAACGCTCCAACAAGGTTACTTGGAAATGTCGAACGTCAAGGTCGTCGAGGAAATGGTGAACATGATCCTCGCCCAGCGTGCATACGAGGTCAACTCGAAGGCGGTGCAAAGCGCCGACGAGATGATGCAAATGAGCAACAACCTCAAGCGCTGATCGATCCATGAATCTCCTCCGTCCATTCATCTGGCTGGCCGCCCTGGGCGCCGCGCTCCGCCTCGCCGCGGCTGCCCCGGCCGCCACCAACGCCGTCCAGTTGCTGCCCGAATGCAGCGTGAATGCGCAGGGAGTCTATTTCGCCAACGTCGCCACGCTGCCGGGAGGCGCGCCGGTTCCTGCCCTTCGTTTGGCCGACGCGCCTCCGGCGGGCCACCCGCTGTTGCTGTCACGACAGCAGATCGCCGACCGTCTTCGGGAAATCTCGCCCGAACTCGCCAGCCTGCCGTGGACCGGGCCGGAACAGGTCCAGGTCACCCGCCGCACCCGCC
>CAYYMW010000437.1:3633-5398 GCA_964472515.1 uncultured Verrucomicrobiota bacterium
GCACCCGCCCTCTCGACGAGGCGGCCTTGACCGCGCTCTTGACGGACGCCCTCCAGACGGAGGCGGGCGGACGCTCCGCCGAAGTGGAACTCAAGCTCAGCCGCAGTTGGACCACGCTCGCGGTGCCGGACGATGCCCTGAGCGTGCGCCTGTCGGAACTCCCGCCCGGCGGCGTGCAGCCCACCATGGTGCTGCGCTTCGAGTTGCGCGCCGCCAATGAGGTGGTCGGCCAATGGCAGACCGTGGCCCGGATCAAGCTGATGACCGAAGTGTGGGTGGCCCAGACCAACCTGCGCCGCGGGCAAGGCCTCACCGCCGCCGACGTCCGGCGCGACCGTCGCGACCTGCTGGTCACCCGCGACGCCTTGACGGAACTGCCCGAAAATCTCGACTCCCTCGAAGTGGCGCAGGCCCTCAGCGTCGGCATGCCGTTGACCTCGCGCAGCCTGCAATATCGGGCGGTCGTCCAGCGGGGCCATGTCGTGGAAGGCTTGCTGGTCGCCGGCGCCATGACCATCAGTCTGAAAGTCGAAGTCCTCGAGAATGGCGCGCCCGGCCAGTTGGTCCGGGTGCGGAATCTGCTCACCCGGAAGGAAATCCGGGGAAAGGTACGCGATGAACAAACGATCCTCCTGGCTCTCTAACCGTCTGTTGCCGGCTTGCCTCCTGCTCGCCGCCCCGGCCTCCGCGCTCGCCAGCGACACCCTCTGGCGCGACGACACCACCGCGATCATCGCGGACAAGCGCGCCGCCCGGGTGGGCGATCTCCTCACCATCGTGGTCCAGCAGAACACCAGCACCACCAAGGACAACAACACCAAGACCGCCAAGGAATCGAAGTACGACGCCTCAATCGACTCGTTCCTCTTCTCCCCTTCCGCCAGCCACCTCGCCACCAAGGGCGGCAAGCTGCCCGCGATGAAATTCGGCGCCACCTCCGGCTTCCAGGGCGGCGGCTCCATCAACAACAAGGAAACCATGGAGGACCGCATCACCGTGCGCGTGGTCGACACCCAGCCCAACGGCCAGTTGGTCATCGAGGGCACTCGTCAGACCTCCTTCGCCGGTGAGAACCTCGACGTGATCCTGCGCGGCACCGTCCGGCCGGAGGATATTTCCGCCAACAACACCGTCTTCAGCTACAACGTCGCCGACGCCAACATCAAGTTCGTCTCGAAGGGCGCCGTCACCGACAGCCAGAAGAAGGGACTCGGGACCAAGATTCTCGACAAGATTTCCCCGTTCTAGCCCGGCCTCCCCCTCCCCGCCATGAATCGCCCTTCCACCAGCCACCTCCCGGTTCGCCCCCTGGCGCGCTTGCTCGCCATGCTGCCGCCGGGACTCTGCCTGGCCGTGACGCTCTCCGCCGCCGACATCGGCTCGCGCGTCAAGGACTTGGCGGACCTGCAGGGCGCGCGCGGCAATCAATTGGTGGGCGTCGGCCTGGTGACCGGCATCGCGGGCGAAGGCGACAAGAACCCCGTGTACACCATTCAAGCCGTCGCCAATCTCCTCCAGCGCTACGGCATCACGGTCCCGGCCTCGACCATCGCCTCCAAAAACGTGGCCGTGGTCTCCGTCACCGCCACCCTGCCGCCTTTCGCCAAACCGGGCACGAAACTCGATGTCACCGTGGCCTCGCTCGGGGACGCCAAGACCCTTCAGGGCGGCCTGCTCATGCAGACCCCGCTGTACGCCATCGACAAGAAGGTCTACGCGGCGGCGCAGGGCGCGGTGTCCATCGGCGGCTTCTCGGCGGGTGCCG
>CAYYMW010000438.1:0-5346 GCA_964472515.1 uncultured Verrucomicrobiota bacterium
GCGGTCGGATAGTGAGTGGAGATCACCTCGGGGGAGGGCATCCCGTCGGCTTCGTCGAAGGCAACACAATGAAGCCAGCTTGACCGGCCCGCTCCCAAAGAGAACAGGTCCGCCTTGGCGAAACGCCAGAGACCATGCGTGCCATAGGCCCAGTATCTGCCCAGGCGATCTTCGAGCAATCCGTGCGTTTCGTTATCGTACAAGCCATCCAGCCGGGTGAAGGTGCGAAGCCGATCCCTCTCGATCCGGGTCAATCCGAACTGCGTTCCCGCCCAAAGGACTCCGTTAGTTTCGCACACGAGCGGCCAAGCGTGGTTCGACGGCAGGCCGTCGCGAACCGTATAAGCGCGAAACCGACCTTGTTGGAGGTGGTTGATGCCTCCCGCTTTGGTACCGATCCAGTGGGTTCCGTCGGGTGCTTGTAGAACGGAGCTGACGCTGTCATCCGACAGTCCCTCCTCCTGGGTAAAACGCTCGAACTTCCCCGTCCCGATTCGCCACAGCCCTTGATCTGTCCCCGCCCACAGAACCCCTTCCCGATCCTCGTAGAGGCAGCTCACCTTCCACTCAACGTTCGCTGGAGGTATCGTCTCGGGCACCCTCACCAGCACCCCCCGATCCAGGATGGAGAGCCCCGGGCCCAGCACGGAAAGCCACAGCCTGCCGCTTCGGTCCTCCAGTACGCACCGGATTCGTGGCAGCACCGCGGAAGGGCCCGGTGGCGGGAACGTATTGGTGACCGCCGTCGCGCCCCCCTCCCGCCATTCCACCAAGCCGCTCTTGGTACCCAGCCAGACGACGCCGTCCCGCCCCGGGGCTACGGCCAACACATCCCGCTCCAAGGTCTGCGCCAGAGGCAGCAAGGGCAGCATCCGGTGCCGTTGCAGCCGCACCAACCCGGCGTCCGCCGTCCCGAGCCAGAGGTTCCCCTCCCGATCCACCAGGATCGCCCGCAGGTCGTGCATCCCAGGAATCGCGTCCGGCTGGCTGAAATGCGAAAACCTCTCGTCCTTGAAACGATGCAATTGCATGGCGCCATAAGTCAGCATCCACAGCCCGCTTTCGGCATCCTTCACCATCGCCTTGATCCGGTTCTCGCCCCACACCGCCCCAGCGGGGTAGCGGGTGACCCGCCCCCCAGTCTCGCTCAACAGTACGTTTCGCGTCGCCAGCCAGACCGTGTTCCCATCGCGCAGGATGGCAGACTGCCAGGTGTCATCGAACTTCGAGTGCAACGCCTCAGCCGCCGCCAACCGCAGGCTGGGGTCCCAACGCTGCCAGCGCCAGAAGACCGCTTGGGTGTGCGAATTGGCCCATACCCACCCGTCTTCATCTTCGAAGACCCGTTCCACCGCGTCATAGGTCAACCCGCTCCGATTATTGACCACCAAGGTCGCTTCTCCGTCCTGGAAGTAGTAGAGGCCGGCCGTCATCGCCAGCCACAGTCCTCCACGCCGGCTTGGCGATGCGCAGTTGATCCCGTTGGCGCTCGACCCGCGCGCGAATGGGTAGCGCCGAAACTCGCCCGATTGGTGCGCTACTATGCCCGCGTCCGTCACGATCCACAGCCGTCCTTCCCGATCTTCGCACAAGCTCAGGCAATTGAGGTGGGTGGCGGTCCTTCCGGCCAGCTCATGCTGAAAGACCTTGAAGTGAGCCCCGTCGAAGCGCGCCAGACCGTTCCGTGTCCCCACCCAAAGGTAGCCGTCCCGCGTCTGTAGCAGGCAATTCACCGTGCCCTGCGGCATACCCTGCTGGGTGGTCCATTGGTCGACTCGATAGTACTCGGCCCCTTCTCCCAGGCGCAACGCTCCCTTCTCCGTCTCGAGGGCGAGGGCCGTTTGGGCCGGGCTCTTCAACCGGGGCGGGTTGCTGATGATCAACTCCGGGCCTGGGGAGACGGGCACCGACTCCGCAGCCAGCAGCGGAAGAAGCACCGCCACCACCAGCCAGCCAAGCCCCCACCGCCCCCACGCCACCGGCAGGCCTGCGCACCTGAACGACCCGCCTGCCCCTGACCAAGCTGGGTGCCAACGGATTGCTGCTTCAGTGCTGCCGTCGCTCACGAATCCGATCCTGCCCGAAGGGGTCAGGCAAAGCAATCCTCCGGTGGCCAGGCGCGTCAGCGAGGTAGGAGGCGAGGTGACGAGACTCTGGCTGGGTCTGTGGCGACCGTTCACGGAGCAAAGGTGCGAACCCTGAGCCTCCTTACGTCGGCTCCTACGGGGTGGCAAGGGCAGGCTCTCGGGCCAATGGTGCCCCGCCCGGTAAGACGGAATCTCGGCCGGTCCCGGTCCAAGCAGGTGCATCGTTCTCCCAACCAACTCTCACCCAATCGGTTGCACATGGTGTTCCAACGCTGCAATTCACGATGTAAAGAATTCCGACATTATCACTTTTGATGATACCCACCGCCCCCGGCAACCGTGCTACGATGCCCTCGATTGTATGAAGCACACAGCGGGACTCCCAACGAGCACTACCGGTGCCCACCGCCCCACCCTGGGCGCAGTTGCCCCCGTGGCGCCGCACCGGATCGCCGCGCCAACGCTTCAGCAACCGAAATCCATTACCCGAACCTGAACCATGAATCGAACCAAACACCCGTTCCGCCGACTGGCGGCGCTTTGCGCCGCACTGGCCTCGGTTGCGACACCCTTCCTGCTCGCCGAAACCATCGGCTGGCATGATGATATGAGTCTCGCCGTGGGCCAATCGACGAGCCAAGGGATCGACATGCGCAACCAAGCTGCTATCAAGCCGCCCGTGGCCGAGATGTATACCAACCCGAGTCAAACCGATTACGGTGAAGCCACGGTGGAGATTGCCTTCGCCCAGCACAAGTTCGACCTCGCCAAAAAATTCAGCCTCAATTCGTGCATCAGCGCGAAGTCCTTCGTGGCGAGTGGCTCCGTCAAGTTCAGCATGGTGGACAACTTGGACTATTCCGAAAACACGCTCAACTTCGCCTACATCTGCAAACGCGACTTTGGCACCACACGGTACTTGCCCAAGGGCGTGTCACCGCAACTTCGGGACTTCGTCGCCGAACTTCAGCACACCATGCCCCCTGCAGCCATGCGCAAGGCCGTCGCCGATCAGTTTGGGACGCACTTTGTGACCGGGGTGCGAAAGGCTGCGCGGGTAGCGGCTTTCTACAGCTTCCATTTCGACAGTCAGGCGGTTGCACAATCGTACGCGCTGGAGTGGGCCGCAAAATATGGCAGTGGAGGCGGCAGCAGCAGCGCGTTCAGCGGTGATGTCAAGACCAGCCTAGAGCAGAAGAACACGCGCATCTCGATGAGCTACCGGCTCTACACCACCGACTCGACGGTGCCATGGCCCATCGCAACGCAGGGAGCCATCACAAACTACCAGCAATTCCTCGACATTACCACCGCGCTTGAAACATATAGTCAGAGTCTCAGCCCTGATCGGGCAAAGCCCTCATCCTTCGTGGTGGAGCCGGACCAGAACATATCGGGCTTCGATGGACTGTTCGGCGATACGGCGGCCACACCAGATGTGGCCGATTACGAGCGGTTCATGGAGGTATATGCCAAGTTCAAGCACTGGGAGGACCTGTTGTCCGGATGGGCGGTGGATACCCGTCGGATGTCGTGGATGAACACCAACGGACAGCAGTTGGTGATCGATATGCGGAAGGACGTGACTGCCCACCGCAAAGCGCTTGACCAGATGGCTGCGGAGCACTTCAAGAGTGGCACGCCTCTGGTGGTAGCTGACGAACTGTATAACTACTTGGTGCAATTGAACCGTATTCCGTTGCCAACCGCAAATGTCGCGTTCAGGGCAAACTACAACGTCGGTGGAGCAAGCTACGTGTATGCATGGTTGGGGTACATTTATGCGGGGTCAAGAGAATCGACAGTTGACACCCCATTTGTTAATGTGTCTTATCTTAACAATGGTATTGAAGTTGTGAATCCTCATGGCAATGAACAAACCACTAGTCCTGTTCAAGTGTACTGGGATATCGATAGCTTTGAGGTCCTCTTGAATTCGTGGTCTAACTCATCACCATGGATCGCGCGATACCAATTTGCACGAGATGTGCTCAACAGTCCCGCTTGGGCTGCGCTCAAGACAGCGTCTGTGTCACAGCGGATTGGGGTCTTTGTGATCGCTGGCAATCCGGCAGACGGCGATCCGAGTGGTTGGATTTTAGGAATTCGGGATGGGACAGGTCAGTTTGTTGATTTGTGGAGCATCAACGAGTCCAGATCTGCTATCGGAGGACCAGTCCTTCAGGCGTCCTCGTCAGTGGACGTCTCGGTTGACGTGAGGTCTGAAGCGGCCAACGCAGTAGTCGGCGCGAGTTGCGACTACGTGGTGGGCGTGACGAACTCCGGACCCGGGGCCGCCTACGGAGTAACGGTATCGCTCCCCGTTGACCAGGGGTTCGACGTGATCGGTGTGAGTGGCAGCCAAGGCTCAGGCGGCAGCACGAATGGCCAAGTGACTTATCTTGTTGGTTCGTTGGCCAACGGCGGCGATGCCACCATTCGTCTACGCTTGGTTCCGCTCGCTGCCGGCAGTAAACACGTCGGAGACAGGGTTAGCACTGCTGTGGGAGCCGCACTTACCAACGTATCGGGCAGCACAAGCACGGCGCTAGGCACCATCTCCGCTCAGCCGCCAGAACTGACCGTAGCACGGGGTATTGGAAAGCCGACGGTGAGCTGGACTTCCGAGACGACTCGACTAGCTTTGGAACGGACGTCAAACCTGCAAGGAAAACCCGTCTGGACCGCGGTTTCCGCCGGGGTCGACGGCACGGGTGCGCAAAAGCAGTACACCATCACGAACAGCGGTCCAAGCGCGTTCTATCGCCTGCACGTGCAGTAGTCAGCGGAAAGCTCCCGCCGGGCGATCCCAAGTCCCCCTGCGAGGGGCGACAGCTTCGTACGGCTGGAATGCCCGCCATCGACACCTGCGCGGTCATCACGCTCAACGGCGAAGTGGGCAGCCGCTTCCGGATCGAGTGGAGCAGCCTTGCCGAGCCGAACGATTGGCAGATCTTCACCAACGTCACCCTGACCACGAGCCCGCAAGTGCTGGTAGATCTCGGCAGCACGCACCAGACCAAGCGTTTCTACCGGACGGTCCAAGAACCGTAACATCCACGCCAAGGAGTTGACCAACCTCCGCCGGGCGGTCCCATCCCGCCTGGCGGAGGTTGAGTGGTCTGTTCGGAAGGTCCGGACCGGTCCTGATGCGATTGCCCGGGACGGAGGCGCGGTTCCCGGCGGGGCCCACCGCGGGAAGGGGCGAATTGACCTTGAGCACCCCGCAGGACGGGCTGCGCCCCCACGCCCCCACGGC
>CAYYMW010000439.1:0-5344 GCA_964472515.1 uncultured Verrucomicrobiota bacterium
TTGCTGGCCCTCGACCACCCGGTACGAGCCCGTGATCGAATCCGCGGTCTCGAGGATCGGCGCCCCCGGCACGCCCGGGTCCTGCGGGAACCGCACCCAGACGCGCTGGTCCGCCACGGCAATGGAGGAGATGCGCAGGCGTTGCAGGGGCACGCCCCGCAGATCAACCACCCGGAGGTTGTCGAAGAGCACGAAAGGCGCGGGTGAACTGGGGTCGTAGCCGGTGTCGGCCAACCCCAGCATGAGACGGCCTTCCTCCGGGACCGCCAGGCGCGGCAAACGGAACACCGGGATGCCGCTGAGCTTCAAGCTGATCTCCGTGGCCGTTTGCGCCAGTTCCCCCCGCACCCACTGGCCCACCGCCACACCAGGCACCGCCGCCGGCGGGCTGGGGAAGTAGTCCACGAATGGGGCGGCGGTTTGAGCTTCGAGGATCGCGGGACTCTGGTCCGGCTCGCCCTGCATGGCCAGGTAACTGTTGTCCCCCAGACCGACGGCGAACCATAGCCCGTCGCCGCCGGGGAGCGCGTAGCCGTTCGTCCGCGAGCCCGAGTGGCGGAGACCCGCCAGCGCGTAGCGCTGAAGGCTCGAGTCCGGCGAATCGAAACCGAGATACATGTCGAAGCGCACGGCGAACTCGCCCGCCAGAACGAGATCCGGGTAGACGTTGATAGCCGCGGGGCCGTTGGTGTTGTCGGGACCGCGCACCAGGCTCAGCTTGAGTCCGCGGCCCGCGCCATCGGTCGAACCCGGCGCTGGCACCAGGCCGTCCGCCACGTAGTCGTGGCTGAACGCCACGCGGTACTCCAAGCCCTCCTCGGCCGCCGTCTGACGTTCCCCCCAGGCAGGCGGCTCGTCGGCTTCGAAATCCTCCGCCAGCAGCACCCGCCCCGGCGCCGGCTCGTCATCCTCCAAGGAGATTGTCGCCGCTGCGGGAGCCTCCACCAGATAAGCCGGATCAGGTGAGAGGCTCAACGTCACGGTGCGCGGCCCGTCAAAGACCGGGTTGTCCCTCGGCACGACGCTGACCACCACGCTGGCCGCCCCCGCCGGAATGGTCACGGGGTTGGGAACGGCCTCGTAATCGAACCCGGCGATCGCCGTTCCCCCCAAAGTGAAAGCGACGGCCAGATCCTCTTCCAGACTCCCCAAGCGCGAAATGACAAACGACGCGGGCAACTCGTGCAGCCACTCGAAGCCGCGGGGATTGCCCGGCAGGACACTCACCCGGAGCGGATCGCCATCGTCGTGGAGCAGCACCGTGCCGGAGACGCTGTCGCGCATCTCGTAGCCCTCGCCGGCGGTGAGGGTGGCGATCACGGTCTCCGTCGGTTCTCCCAGCGTGTCGTCCAGTGGCTGGATCACCACTTCCGCCGCCTCGGCATTGGCAGGAATGGTCACCGTCTGCAGGGTTCCCCCGACGTAGTCGATTCCGGGCAGGGCAGTCCCCGTCAGAAAATAGTTCACCGCCAGCGGTTGGCTGAGATCGCCGCCAGCACGCCGCACCGTAAAACTCCCAGTGTCGCTGCCCGGCTCGCTGGCCTCGGGATCGGTGACCTCCAAACGGACTGTGGCCAGCGGCGCCGCAGCGTCGAGGTTGACCACCCGGATGTTGTCGAACAAGAACCAGTTGTCATAGCGGGGATTGGCGATCGAATCGAAGATGTCCATCGCGCCGATCATGATGGCGCCGGTACCGGGGCCGCCGCGCAGCGCGCGCTCCGCCACCACATGCCCATCGAGTTTCCAGACCACGTAACCATCCCGCTGGGATACTTCCACCTGCACCCAGCGCTTTCCGATCGCGCCCGGCGTTTCGAAGATGCCGGACGGAAAACGCTCCTGGAAGAAGGCATCCCCCTCATCCGCCGCGAACAACCCGGCGTCGTCCCCGATCAACTCGGACGACTGCGCGCCATCGTATTCGTAGGCGCAGTAATCGCGCGCGCTGCCGCCGTCGCCATCCACGGCAAACCACACGCCGTCACCGGTCGGCGAGCCCGCCCACCAGTTCGGTTGGGTGCCTTGATGGTTGATGCCGAACAGCGCGTACTCGGTCGAACCGCTTCCCCCGCCCGGTCCGCCGACGTAATTAATCCACACGTCGCACCGCAAGGCGTAGTTGCCGGAGAAAATCCGGTTCGCCAAGTAAAGGTTGACGCCCGCCTCCTCCGCAATGTTGTCGTTCTTGTTGACGGTCACCCGCACCCCGCGCGTGGTGCCGTTCTTCGAGTGCGGCGCCGGGGGAACGGTATTGGTCACCACCCGCCCGGTGCGAGGGTCGGTCAGCGCAAACGTCAGGTGGCCGTAATCGTAGCCGAGGGCAACCTGGTAGTCGTTGGTTTCGCTGGCGGCCCCCGCATTAAGACACCACTGCCCCGCCACCCCGTCATCGAAATCGTCGGCGAAAAGCACAGCCTCCCCAGTCGCGGTTGCGGCCGCAATTGACAAGCACGCTCCCGCCACCCAGGCTGACCATCCCGCTATAGCTCGACCCAACATCAAAAGGCAGACGGCGGCACAAGCCTGCCGCTGGCATGGGACGATTAGCAAAATCCGTGCCTGCGGCAAAGCAAAAAGCCACCGGCAGGGCTACCCGCCTCCTTTCCAAGTCCTTCGCCCCCAACCTCGCTCCCGGTGCGCAGCCGCTGCTCAGCCCGCGCACTTGTCTCCCGACTTACTCAGCCGCCTGCCTCACCGGGCCGGACGGCTCTATCGACGCCCCGCCCTAATTGGCCCGCTGGGCTGGCGCAGCCGCCGCTTGCTGGCTCGCTTTGGCGCGGAGCGCGTTCTGGCCCTTGCGGCTGAAGTCCACCGACTCACCCAGGATACGCGTGGCTTCCTGCGGCGCGTGGAAACCAGTCGAGTTTTCCGCCTCGACGAAATCCAGGTAGAACTGGGCCTTGCGTTGGAACTCCTGGGCCGCAGCCAGTTCCGTATCGGGCCGGCCGGCGGCTTTGGCGGCCTTCAGGTCCGTCAGGGCGTCCATGGCGATGTTGCGCATCTTGTAGGTGCGCTCCTGGATGGTCTCGACGCGCGCCTTGAGCTCGGCCTCGGGCCAGCGGTGGCAGGTCTGGCAGGCGTGGTTCAGGTTGAGGAGCGGGCTTTGAATGTGGTGATCGCTGATCTTGTGGGCGCCCACGCGCTTGTAGGGCATGTGACAATCCGCACAGGCGACCCCCGAGCGGGCATGGATGCCCTGGCTCCACATCTCGAATTCCGGATGCTGCGCCTTCAGCGCCGGCGCGCCGCTCTCGGCGTGGGTCCAGTCTTTGAACTTCGCCTCGTCGTAATAGGCCAGGATGTTCTCCACCTTCAAGCCCTTGGACCAAGGGTAGGTCAGGCGTTTCTCAGTGCCCTTGAAGTAGTACTCGACGTGGCATTGGGCACAGACGTAAGAGCGCATCTCCTGGCGGGTGGCCATGCGGTTGACGTCGTAGTCGGCCACCCCCTGGCCGCCCTTGAAGGCACGGATGCCCTCGATGAACCCGGGCCGGCTGATGCGCAACTGCATGGTGGCGGGGTCATGGCAGTCGAGGCAGGTGACCGGGTGGTTCACCAGCTTGCGCGCCTCGAAGAAGGACATCTGGTTCATCTTCTCGAAACCCTTGATCAAGTCCCCGTCGCCGAGTTTCTTGTAGGGGGCGTACACGGAGGCGTGGCAATGAAGGCAGGTGCCGGGCTGTTTCGCGGCCTGCTGCCGTTCCGTGTAGGTTTGATCATCGAGCATGTAGGCATGGCCGCGCTCTTCGCGGAAGTCCTTGGCGAAGGCATAACCGGCCCACATGGTCTTGAGGCGCTTGTCTTCCTCGATCTTCGACTGCGCCACCACGGAGCGGGGGTCGGCCTGGCTGGGGGTGCGCGGCAGGGCCTCGCTGCCGCCGAACTTCGTGCGGACCTGGTCGACCGTCCGCAGGTAGTCGTCGTACTGGTACGGGAAGTTCTTCCCCCAGATGGCGGGGTCTTCGGTGGCATCGGTGAGTTCCACCACGCGGTAGAAGGGGTTCCGGGCCTCCTGCTTGCGCTCCATGATGTTCATCAGCAAGGCCAAGCCGGCGATGGTGAGCAGCGCGGAGCCGGCAATGATGGCGAAGATCATGCCGGGGCGGCTGCCGCCGGCGGGAGAGGAGGGAGTCGTGCTCATAGGCAAAAAGGCGCGGTACGGTTCACTTGAGATGGCCGACGGTATGGTGGCAGCGGACGCAGGACGTTTCCTTGCCGGGCGCGTGCGGGCCTTCGATGGCGTCCACAATGTCCGCATGGCACTTGCGGCAAGCCTGCTCCGTCACCTTGAGGTTCCGGGGCTTGATATGCATCGGGTCCGGGTGGCGGCCGGTGGTGAAAGCGACGGAATGCCAGAAGCCGTTGTCGGCCTTGGTCATGTACTTGGGAATCAGGCTGGCGGGCGCGTGGCAATCGTTGCAGACGGCCACGTTGCGATGGCTGGACTTCACCCAGCCGTCGTAGTAGTCCTGCATCACGTGGCAGTTGGCGCAGGCCTTCGGGTCATTCGTGAGGTAGGAGTATCCTTTGGCGTAGACAAAGGTGAACCCGGCGACTCCCAGGGAAAGTCCCAAGGTCGCCCCCACCAACATGCCTGCAATTGCGCCCAGCTTCATCCGCTTTCGGCCTCCCAGCATACGGGAAGCGGTGACCGTCGCCCAGCCCCAAGCTTTCCTTCGATTGATCTGGGTCAAATTCTCCCGCAAGTGCTTGCAGCGGTAAAGAAGATTTGCAGCGGCCGCGGGCGTCAGGCGGGCGGTTGCGGGTGCGGCCCCAAGCCGAGAGGCAGGGCGCACTCCGCACGCGGGGACAACCCTGGCAACCCAGCGCCCGAGGCACGTCCGCCGCATCCACCGATGCGCCCCCGGCGCAAGCTCCATGCCCGGATTTCGGCTTGTGGCCGGCCCTCGCGGCACCGTCTAGCGCTGGCGGAGGCGGTAGAAGCGGGCGGTGGAGGCCACGGTGTTGGTGACGGTCAGGCGGTGGCCCACCACCACCGGGGTGGCGTCCACAGCCTGCCACTGGGCGGCGCTTGGGGAATCGGCGGCCTCCAGCGCCATGTCCGTATCCGGCGCCGGCCAGGAGAGGACGCATTGGTCCCCTTGCCGCACGGCCTTGAGCGCCCGCGGCACGTGCCACACCGCCAGGTTCGTGGCCGCCTTGCCGCCTACG
Source organism: uncultured Verrucomicrobiota bacterium (assembly GCA_964472515.1). Classification (GTDB taxonomy): domain Bacteria; phylum Verrucomicrobiota; class Verrucomicrobiia; order Limisphaerales; family J093; genus CAYYMW01. Next base: position 5,176 of record CAYYMW010000439.1, read on the forward strand.
GATTCAAACACTCCGCCAACAAAGAGTTCCGTCCCGTTCGACGCAAGGCTGGTTACTTGTGCCGGGTTGTTAGCAGACCCGGTTACAGTGCCTGCGCTCCTCCACCAGCTATCGGCTCGACTCATCAATGCCGTGACCGTTGCACTTTGGTAGGCACCGTTGACCGCTA
>CAYYMW010000440.1:0-5313 GCA_964472515.1 uncultured Verrucomicrobiota bacterium
GCGGGACGACGGAGCTTCCTGGCGGAGTCCGGGGCAGCGGTTCGTCTGGCCAACCAGGCTCGCTCTCCGGGGTTGGAGCGGCGACGGCCCGTCGCCGTGGGGTGCTTGCGTCCTCGGGGACGAGCCGTCCCTGCTCCGGGTTCGTCGCGGAGCGACGCTTGCCTGGACGACACCGCTCAGAACTTCAGGCAGACACCCCGGGCCGAAAACCCCGCCTGAAATCTGTCTCACACCCCGTGGCGTCAGTTGGGCATTGCGTCGGCGGCCCGCTCAGGCTATGGAGTGGTCATGCGCCCCTGCATCACTCCGCTTCTCAACTGGTGGCCCGGTTGGCTTTGCGCCGCCTGCTTCAGTTTGGCCGTCTCCACTGGCCTCGTCTTCGCCGCTGAGACCCCGCCGGCGCTCCCGTACGAGGTGCCGGTGCTGGTGGTCAGCTACTTCCCGGTGAAAGGGGACCGGATTGATGTGGACGTCACGGGCGACTGGGGCCAGGGCCTGGCCGAGACGCGCCAGAAGACAAAACGTCAGACCGAGGAGGTGCTCCAGGCCCTGCAGGAGGGTTCCCGCTACCACGGGTACAAGGTTCCCGCCGCCCAACCGAGCCTGCGGTACCGCGTGGTGGACTCGTTGGAATACCTCGAGCCCCTGCCGGTCAAGCCCCGGGCGGACAACCCGGTTCCCATGACCGATTACCGGGCCATCATGGAGCGCGTCCAGATCCGGAAATGGGTCGAGGAGCGCGGCGTCAAGGAGGTCTGGCTGTGGGGCTACCATGGCGGCAAGCTCGACCTTTGGGAATCCAACATGGCCAGCCCGTTTGGCGACGTGAGCAACAGCGATCGCCATCCCGACGACCTGCCTGTCCTGTCGCGCACCTATACAGTCTACCACTACAATTATCAGCGGGGCTCGTCCGAGGCCGTCGAGGACCACATCCACCAGATCGAAGCGGTGCTCAACCACATCGACGGCCGCGACCACACCCCGCCTGCCAAATGGCGCGACCTGCTTTTCTGGGGCCGCTTCGTGGGCAGCGACGAGAGCCACAAGATCGTCGAGCCGCGCTGCGGTTGGGCGCACTACCCGCCCAACGGCGAGCAGGACTACGACTGGGCCAACCCGCGCACCGTGCTCAGCGACATCGAGGACTGGCACCCCGACGGCTCCGGCACGAAGCAGCCCATCGACTCCTCCAAGTGGGGCGGCAACAGCCTGCGGTGGTTCGTCTACTGGATGCAGAACCTGCCGGGACAGAACCACGGGCTGACGCACCAAGGTCGGCCCCTCGCCAACTGGTGGATCTTCATCGGCGATTACGACTTCGCGCGCCAGCACAAACTGGGCTTGGTGGGAACCGCCTCGCCCAAGCCGTAGGGAACGACCAAGGCTGTGGTGACCGACATGATGTCGTCGAAGAAGAGAACTCCTCGCCGCCTGGAAGGTGGAATCGAGCGTCTTCCGGCGCGAGGGGGCAGTTCCAAAGTCGACAGCCGAGTGTGAAATCACAGGGAAAGCCCTCACGAAACAGGAAAGGCTCGTATGCTTGCTCTACTACGTTCCGGTGTCCTCCATAGGTGGGTTTCCTTCGGAGTACTTGCCGTGGTATCAGTGGCCCTGCTTGCAGAGGATTCAAGGATTCTTCGCCAACGAGCAGGGAGGCTTGTGGTGTGGGGCGGGAACACAAACATGGTGAAGACCGCCCCCTCCCTAAGCAATGTGGTTGCCATCGCCCCGAGCTCGTGTTTCTGTTTGGTCCTACTTCGGGATGGTCGCGTCACGGGATGGGGAACCAATACATCTGGCGTCCTAACTGTGCCTCCAACCGCGCCCTTAGGCACGGCCCTCGCAGTGGGGTTCGACCATGCGCTTCTACTTGCCACGAACAGAACCGTTTTTGCGTGGGGTTACCCTTGGTCTGGAGTCATGCCGCCATCTTCGCTCAAAGACGCAATAGCGATTGGGACCGGGCCATCCTATTCGATCGCTTTGCGCGCTAAAGGCGATGTTGTCGCATGGGGTGAGCTTGATAATCCGACGTGGGGGCCGATGCGAGTCCCCGGAGGACTCTCCAACGTTACCGCCATCGCAAGTGGACCATATCACGCCATCGCGCTGCGGCGGGACGGAACGGTCACAACGTGGGGTGCGGGCAAAACGACTACCGGTGTGGCTGCTGAGGCTGGACAACAGTTGGTACCTTCTGATGCAACCAACATTGTAGCGATCGCTGCCGGCGGCAACTTCTGTCTGGCGCTAAGTGCCTCCGGGCGCGTCATTGGCTGGGGGAGCAACATTTCGCATCAACTAGACGTGTTTCAAGGTGTCTCCAATGTCAAGGTCGTTGCGGCGGGTTGGTCGCATTCGGTCGGCATTCTCGAGGACGGTACGGTCATCTGCTCGGGAGCAGAGGCAAGCATCGGCAAGCCGGACATGCTGCTCGGCGTGATCTCGGTCGCGGCAGGCGACAACTACACCGTCGCCATTGTGGCGCCGTGAGACGATGCTGTCCAAAGTGGACACGAGAGGAGGGCATCACCGTGGGGTTGAAGCTCATATCCTCGTTCCGTACCGGACTCAACACGCCAACCATCACATGAGGCATGCCGACGAAAAGAGGTTGGGCGCAGGTAGCCGCGGCAAGGTCGCGCGAGGCGTGACCGCAGCCCGTCGGTATAGGGGATGGTGATGGTGATCGACCCAGGGCACCCCGGAGGATGTGCCGGGTTTCTTCGCGCCCCCTCCGGGGTGGTGCGTGCACGGCGGGATCGGGGCAAGTCCTGTCAGGGACGGCCGAGAATTGCCCAGTCTTTCAAGACTGGGTGGGGTGCGTTCCCTTTTCAATGTGAGTCCCGCGCCACGCGGGACGACAGAAACAGGGCGATCCGCGCCGTACTGGGTTGGACGTTGCCAATGGTGTTGGCCGCCCTCACCCGCCCTGTGGGCACACTCTCCCATGGGATCGGAGAGGGAGATTCCAATTTGGGCGCTGGTACCCGGGGCGTTCGGCCCGCCACGGGTGCCCGCCGAGGGCGGGCCACCTGCGGTGGGGCAGGATGGCGGGCCTTTGGGCTATCCTATGTCGCGCTTACAGCGCGCTTGGGGACTTGGCGTTCGGCCAGCCACGAACGGGCAGAGCGGGCGGTTGGGAGGCGTCTTGGCCCTCCCTTTTAGGGCGGAACTCACGGGGGGATTGGGATTCCTGGGGCTCCGCGCGGAGCGCGTCACCCCAGGCTATCACTGGCCAGGCTTTCAGCCCGCAGGTGGTTGTGACCGGCCGCCCGGTACAGCGCACTCCGTTTGTCCCAAGGCACCCCGGAGGGCGGGCCGAGGATGCTCCTCGGTGTTTCAGGATGTGCGATTTGCACGCTGACCATCGCTCCCGTGACCGATTTGACGCCCCTTACCCCCACATTCCGCAACCCGGTCCACCGGGTCCATGGAGAGTTGGCGCCCGCGAGCCAGCCCTGTCTATGTTGGCGGCGATGAACGCTGCCTTCAGCGATTCAGGATGAGTTGGGAACGGCCTCCCGCCGCTCGCCGTTCCCGCCCTGTGCGTTGCCGAAAACGGATCGACCAGTCTCCGGCACGTTCCCCCTTTGGCCGATGCCGCCCCCCGCGCCAGGTCCTTCTAATTGTCCGCGACCGACTGCCATCCGCCGCGCGGCCGTGTGGCGGGACCGCGTTGCGGCGCACTTCCTCCCGGCCAGGCTCAGGATCGTCTTTGCCTCGGTCGAAGCCATTCCTGCTCCCCAACGGCCCGGCCAAGTGAAAATAGCTGCAAATACCCGCAAACCTGCTTCACAAGTGCCCCAACCGCCTCTGCGGTTGCCTCCCGCTCTGTTGCCGTTTTCCCTGCCTGGGCCTGCATCACGCTTGCGCTCGATGGCCGCCTGGACCGTTGCCCTCTCGCAATTCGCCAGGTGCAAGAAACCGGGAGAACCCGCAATCAGGGTTTCGCCATGCTGCCTCCCGCTGCCATCTCGCCCCATGAGCAGACACGCCGTCCCAGGCCGCGGGCCGGGCCTAGTCCTCTTCCTCCGGGGCAAAAAGGTAGTGGAGGTCGTCCAAGGTCAGCGAGCGCGTGAAGCTCTCTTCCCCAAGGATATCCTCGGCCAAGGCGCGCTTCTGACGCTGGAGGAGGCGGATCTTCTCCTCAATGCTCTGCTTGATCAGCAACCGATAGGCGATGACTTTGCTGGTCTGGCCGATGCGATGGGTCCGGTCAATGGCTTGGTTCTCGACGGCGGGGTTCCACCACGGGTCGAACAAGACCACGTAGGAGGCCGCCGTCAGGTTGAGGCCGAACCCGCCCGCCTTGAGGGAGATCAGGAAGACGGCGCCGCCCTCCGCCTGCTGAAAGGCCTCGACCACTTCCCCCCGGTCTTCGGTCTCGCCCGCGAGGTAGAAGGTGCGCCACTCGTGCTCCGCCATGGTCGTCTTGAGGAGGTCAAGCATGCCCACGAACTGGCTGAAGACCAACACCTTGTGACCTTCTTCCATGAGCGGCTCGAGCAGGTCGATCAAGGCGTTCACCTTGGCGCTCTCGGCGTGGCGCGACGCCTCGACGTAAAGGCCTGGATGGCAACAGATTTGGCGCAAACGAAGGAGCGAGGTAAGGAAGTGGAACCGGTTTTCGTTCAGCTCGCTCTGGGTCTTCAGGCTGAGCAGTATCTGCCGGGCGCGCTTGTACTCCGCGCGGTAGAGCGTCTTCTGCTCCCCTTCCATCTCGCAGACCAAGTCCTCCTCGATCCGGTCGGGCAGGTCTTGCGCCACCTGGCCCTTGGTGCGTCGGATCAGGAAGGGGCGGACCCGGGCGGCAAGGCGACGCCGGGCGAACAGGTCACTTTGCTTGCCGAACTTACGGGCAAACTGGCTCTGGTTGCCCAGCACTCCAGGCATGGCAAAGGCCATCAGGCTCCAGAGGTCGAGCAGGCGGTTCTCGATGGGGGTGCCCGTGAGAATCAGCCGATGCGACGCCGTCAAGGCGCGGGCCGCCTGCGCGGTCTGCGAGCCAGGGTTCTTGATGTACTGGCCTTCGTCCAGGATGGCCGCCAGCCATTGGACATTTGCCAGGCCCTCCGCCAGCAGACGGAGTTGGGTGTAGTTCACCACGACCAGATCCGTATCAGGCAGATGACTGGCCAGCTCTTGCGCGTCGATGCCCCGCCAGACCGTGACCCGCAGCCCGGGATAGAAGCGGTTGGCCTCGGCGATCCAGTTGTCCATCACGGACTTGGGGCAAACCACCAAGCTGGGGCGGGGTGGGGCAGCCGGGTCCTGTCGCAGCCAGGCCAGCCAGGTCAGCGTTTGGAG